>JAOMVH010000001.1 GCA_028356795.1 Aliiglaciecola sp.
GACCTTTTCACCCATGTTTAGCGCAAAAATCACCGACTTTAAACTCACTATCACATTCGATAAAATCGACTCATACATTTTACCCTTGCAAAATAAGCTATCGATGAAAGGCACTTTTGCCTTTTTTACTGATATCGACGAAGAGTCCTTGGATACCTTTTCCGAATACCGATTCATCGCACCGTGATTTTATCGGTAAGGCTAGGCGTGTATTGCACTATACAGAAACAGCCCCTAGCTTTACCGATACTTTAGTGCCTGTGCCACTTGTCACACTAAGTTGCCAGCCTTGTTGTTGGCATAAACGTTTGACGATGGATAACCCAAAGCCGTAGCCCAAACTTTGTGAACCTTTAACGCCCGACTCCATGATCTTATCTGATATCGATTCAGCAATGCCCGGGCCGGTATCACTAACATGTAGGCTACCATCAACAAAATCCAGGCGCACTTCGCCCGATTCGGTATATTGGAAGGCATTGCTTAGAATATTGTCGAGTAGCACCTTGAGCATACCTGCGTGTCCACTAATGGTTGTATCACAACGGTCGCTGATATCTATTTCAATGTCTTTTTTATCCAGCAATATGCGATTATCTAGTACTGCTCGTTCGATAATTGGCATCAAGGCAATGGTTTCGCTGTTGGCTGAACCGTTTTCTTCTCGCGCCAACATTAGTAAAGTATTGACTGCCATGTCCATTTGTTCTGCGGCTTGGGTTATTCTGCCGATTATTTGGTTTTTAGCTTGTTCAGTTTTGTTGTCATTTTGCAGCAGTTCCAAGGCATTTTTTATCACCGCCAATGGCGTACGAAGCTCATGGCTGACATCTCGGGTGAAGTACTTTTCTCGGGTCAGTGCTTCAGCCATGCGCTGTAAGGAGTTTTCAAGTGTTTTGGCCAATATGCCCACTTCATTGTTTGGAAATTGATGGGCAAAGGTATCCGGGATGTTTTCAGGGGCCACGCCATCTACAAGGTCGGCAAGCTGTTTTAATGGCCGGGTGGTTTTACGTCCCAGTAACCAAGCAATCAGGCATGCAATAATGGTAATGGGAACGGCAAACAACACAAGAAACTTAATCACACCGGAGGTGATTTGGCGCACCACTAGGTTTTTGCTGACTTCGGCAAGTAGGAATACACTGTTATGATCTTTGAATGTATAAAGGTGATAATGTTGGCCATTTTGCCCGAAAAATTCCACTCTTCTAGGTTCTGTTAGCGCGGTATCACGCATGTCTAATGGGAATGTTTCCTTTGAGAAGTGCAGTGTCATTGTTGCTTCTCTGCTCTCTGGCCAAACTCCCGTTTGTTGATATGCGGCGCGCATATAGTCCGCTTCTTCTTTTAGGTATTTTTCAATAAAGCGATCTTCAAGGGTATACATCAGCATAAAAGATACTACGCCGTATAACACCGATAATACCAACGTAAATACGCAAAACAGTATCACTATCCTGCGACTTAGACTGTGGTATTTAGCAATTTTTTGCGTCATTGTTGGTTGTTCTCGTTATCTTTGAATTGAAGGGTAAACCCCACGCCAAATACCGTTTTTAACATGGGGTAACTAAAAGGTTTGTCCAGCACACTGCGCAACTGATAGATATGGGAACGAAGTGCATCTGACTCTGTTGGTTCATCGCCCCACAATTTTGCACTTAGCTCTGAGCGGCTAACGACTTGCGGGTAGGCCTCTGCGAGCACCGCTAGTATTTTAAACCCCATACTATTTAATACCAGCTCATCCTCTTCACGGGTTGCTGATTTGTTTTTTCGATTTAGGGATAATGGACCAATCTCCAAAGTGTCATTTGACTGTAGTTTATGGCGACGAGATAGTGCCAAACAACGAACTTCGAGCTCTTGCAATGAAAAGGGCTTGGTGAGGTAATCATCAGTGCCAGCATGAAAACCAGAGACTTTATCATCGATACTGTCGCGCGCGGTGAGCATCAAGATGGGAATGTGCCGATCTGCGGTTTCTCTGAGATGTTGACAAACCTCGAGCCCATCCATGTAGGGTAGGTTTAAATCAAGAATGATGAGGTCATAGTAGGTTTCTAGTGCCAGCTCCAGTCCTTGCTTACCGTTGATCGCAAAATCAAAAACATGTCCTTTGTCTTCCATATACTCGGCGATATTCTTGGCAATGTTGAGTTGGTCTTCAACTAATAAAACATGCAAGCTATTGGTGTTTTTCATCCCTTATCCTAAAAGTCGTCACGCAACTAGACCGGAAAAAATCGCAACGTTTCACTGTCATTATTACATGCAATTGGTATTAGTTAATAAAAACAAATGTACCGAACAAAGATATTTCACACGTAAACTGACATGAGCATGCCAATTTCAATGTGAAATAGTTGTGAAACGGCGTTGCTTGTATGCAACGCCTTTTGTTTACTCGGTGAGCAGTTGCCTAATTGAGCTCTTCAAGCTGTTTTTACTGGCGTAGACGCCCAGTGTAGTAACGATGGCCAATATTATGGACATTGTGCCAATCAACCACAAAAAGTCAGGCTGGTAAGTGAGTGAAAATTGCGATTGATATATCAATACGCCAGCCAAATATGTGCCCGATATTGCACCTGTAGCGGCAATTAGTCCGGTGGTAATCCATTCTACCAAACTAAGTTTTAGGCAGGTTACCTTGTTGAAACCAAAACTCATAATGATGCTATTTTTCTTTTTCTCTGCTGCCTCCAGCGCATGACTAGACGACAAAACAACAATAAAAGCGAGAAGAATGATAATCACAGAAAAGCCGCTGATCACTTGCGTTACCATGGCCAATATTGAATCGAAATGAGCCGTCAATTCATCCAATGAAACCATCCGCAGCGTTGGGTGCTGTTGCCATAAATCACCAAGCAATGTGAACTGTTGCTCAGTTAACTCTAGACTGGCCATATTGTAGTGTGGAGCTTTAATATGTTGCAGGGCCGATGCCGGCATTTGTACCCAAAATGTTATTGAACCTGCGCCTGGTTTATAGGCGTGACTTGCCACTATTGTGAACTGGTAGTTTTGTTGGCCAATGTGAAAGGTCAATTGATCACCAATATCCAGCCCCAAGTCGGTCATCACTTCTTGTTCAATGGAAATTTGTTGCCAATTAGGGTTATCGCCGGACCACCATTGTCCATCCACTAGCTCATTGTTGCTTGGAATGTCAGCGCTCCAATGTAAACGAATGGATTTTTTAAAAGTAGACAGACTTTCACTGGGTTTGTCGATTGCTTCAGACACTTGTTGATTGTTAATGCCAATCAACTTGGCGTGCATATAGGGTTTGCGCTGACGAATGGGAATAGTATTCTCTTGCGCCCATGAGCTCAGGTCGATCATTTGTTTTGCGGTGGCCTGGGAAACTAATAAATTACCATCATGCTGACGTTGATAAGCCGACATGGTGTTGCCTAGATCTCTTAGTAGCATCAAGATAAACAGCAGTAAAAAAGCACACAGCCCAACACCTAATATTTGCGTGCTTTTGCTCACAAGTCGTTGCTTCATCATGAATAATGCAAACGGTACCAATCCAGAAATATTCTGCGTGATTTTTTCGCCCACGGTTAAAGACAACCAACTGATGCTAAGAATTAGGCCAATACATAAGGCAACAGACACCAATACCATACTGGTTAGTAGGCCGTTATCGGAATAAGCGAATGCGACAAGAAACAAGACGGCCAATGCACAGCTAGAGGTAAACCATACGCTTTTTTTAAGTTCTATATTATTCACCAATTGCACAATAGAGCTTTGTTTAAGCCCGATCCAAATCGGTAGCTGAAAAATTAATAGTACGGCGGATATTGCCAACACCGACTTTGCAGCCAATAGCATGTTCCATTGCCAAGCAAGATCTGAAAACGTAGCGGTTAGCCAATGGATCAGTGCAGCATGCAATAAGGCGGATATTGCTAACACCACGGGTAACATTAACGCCCAGTGAAACAACCATTTAAGTATTGAAATTTGAATGCCGGTTGCTTTTGACGCGCCAAGGCTCATGCATACTGCAGAAAAGTATTTTTCTTTACGCATATGAACGTGGGTGAGCTGTTCGATGGCAATTGCAGCCATGAAAAATAATATAATGGATGCCAAACCAATAAAGTTTTCGGTTCTTTGCCAAAATAATGCGAGCGGGTGAGCGCCCTGTTTATGACTGATCTGAGCGGCAGGCAGGTCGCTTTTTTGCCACGCAATAAGCTTTGCTGTTTGTTGTGTATTGGCGGCCAACAGGTATCGATGTTTGATAAGGTCTGCTGGGAATGCCAATGCGTCTAAATCTGTAACGTTTATCATTGCCCGCATATCAACATTGTGGCCTTCCATCATACGATCAGGCTCGTGCAATAAAACACGGGTCACTTTGAACCCTTGGTCCGCCAATGTTATCCGATCACCAATTTGCAGCGACAAGCTTGCCAACACACGGCTATCGACCCACATTTCGCCCTGTGACGGCCCGGATAACGTTGTTTGAGCTTGCTCGTTTAATGAATAACTGGTTTTCAATTCGCCCTGCAAAGGATAAACGTCGCCAACCCCCTTGAGCTTGATTTCTTGCCATTTACCCTGATGGGTGATTGTTGTGGACAGGCTCTTGGTAACAGTATGTTGTTGCGACAACTCGACGATCTTTTCCTGCTGACTAGCAGTAAGTTCAGACGTTTGACTAATTACCAAGTCTGCGCCTAACAAATTGTTTAAATTATCGGTTAAGTAGTTTTGGATACTGTTGCTTGTTTGACTTAAGGTCACAATGAAGATCATCAAAATGGCTTGTGTCCAGCTCATGAATCTATGATGAGACAACCCTTTTTCTTGACGGTAAAACTGCCAAGCTAAACGCAAATTTGTAATCAACATGGTGATATCTCACTAGTGGATGAAATGAATTGGTTGGCGGCGTTTTTTAGCGAGAAGTTATGTTGGGCTCGGGCTGCAAGTTCATCACTGTGGGTCACAACAATCAACCCGGCACCATTTTCTTTACAGCAATCAAAGAGCGTGTCGGCAACATCCGAGGCATTTTTTGTATCAAGATTACCGGTTGGCTCATCAGCAAAAATAAAATTGGGTTCAAATACCAGCGCTCGTGCAATGGCAACACGTTGTTGCTCGCCACCACTTAACTGTTTTGGAGTATGGTGTAACCTATGACTCAATCCTACTTTTTTGAGCCATTCTTTGGCTCTGTTAATCGCATCTTTTTGGCCTCTTAATTTTAGTGGCAAGGCGACATTATTGAGCGCCGTCAACTCCGGCAATAGATGGAATTGTTGAAAGATAAATCCAATGTGATTTCTCAAGGATTGCAGGGGAGAGGTTGTCTCATCATTGATATAGTAGCAACTGCCTTTACTTGGTACTTCAAGTCCCGACATCAACATTAACAGGCTCGATTTGCCAGAGCCGGAAGGGCCTGTAATGGCATATGACCTTCCTTGTTCAATTGATAAGGTTAAGTCACTGAACAGGTGAACTTGATTGTCGTTTTTACCAAATGATTGACTCACATTGTCTAAATGAATGCGGCTGACTGGCTGTGATAACATACTAATATCTCGTGGCTAGAATAATGATATCAATCTTACGAAAGCCGCTGTGAAATCAATGTGAAATGTGAGTAGAGCTCAAACTTACCTGCTATTTGGCAACCTAGAACCTTGCTTTGGGGGCAGGTGTTTAGTGATGATAATGACAAGAAAACAGCAAAGATCAACACGCCCTAGTTAGTATTAACTTATTGTCCACAGATTTTGAATCTCTTGATTCACAAACATATCATGTGGTTCCCAGTATTCGGGTATCGGCTTTTCGCCGTCTTTGGCTTTATAATTGTGGGACAAGGCTCCCATGATTTCTGATAGCCTTTCAGTGCTGATCGAAGAGATGGATTTTCTGGCGTCTGGAAAATGCAGGTTTTGTGCTTTTGGTACTAATAAATTATTCCCGGAGGAGTTGAAAACGCCTTTTCTGGATACTTTACGGCACAAGGGCGTTTGTTTATTTGGTGGATACAAGCGATTAACCACTGCATACTCAAAATTTGAGCTTTTGTTCGACTGTTCTGGGATATAGCAAATGCCATACCCTTGGGGAAAGTAGCCTACAATACTGACAAATTCATTGACAGCCTTGGCACTTAATGTTTTTTTAATGGCCATTTGTTCGAGCAATATAGCGGCTTTTGGTAAGTCTGACATTTTGTAGTCTTGCTTGGAGGATAGTACAACCGATGTATATATTTGAGGTACTTTTAGGATTTCAGAAACACCGGTTTTAGAGCTTGAACCGTCACTAATTAAGTTTTGTTGGAATATTAAACGTTCTGATTCTATGTGTTCAAATTCACTTCGCTCATAGCTTGAGTTTCCTCTGTACTTTTGCGCCCCAAGTCCTTCTCGAAGGTACAACAAGGTGTATTTGTGATTCAATTTCAGCATGTGATCACGTTCTTCAGGCGCTAAAACGCGAAACGGATCTAATTTGTTATTATCAGTTCCTTCGAGCACCTTAACAACGCTCGGGTGCAGCATTCCCACATCCTGGAAAATAGCGCCAAGCAGAATCGGTAAAATCACCGCTTGAACATAGTCTTGAGCTTGAAAGCCTAGATGTTTTTGCGGTCGTTCGTACATCGAATAGTTAGTGATATGGGCATTTCGAATCGTGTTGCTTTTATCAAGTTTGCTTATAAATTGATAACAAAGCACAGCTTTGTATGCTGGCTTCAATTGTTGATGATAGCGCGACAAGCTTTTGCCTTTGCCCGGTGATAACAATAAAATCGTACCTAAAACTTTTGCACAGCGAACTTGTGTGTCTTCTTCATTGTCACCTTCTATGAGAGTTAACAGCTGATCACATACCACAAGGGCACTAGAAAGCCTCACTAGCCGCTTTTCTTCTAGCTCTGCATTGAGCTCTTCCAACTTTTGGATCAAGACATTTCGTTTACTTGTGGTATTGTGCGAGTCGGCTGACTGGGCACTCAGGGCTTCAATTTTTTTTAATAAGTTCTGCTTTACCAATAAGTACTGGGACTTTTCTTTGAAAAAAAGTTTTGCATCAGCATACAGTGAGCTTTTTAACCCTGTTATGTCATCGATGAGTTTGGTTACGGAAACAGTATGCTGATTATTAATTTTTTCTGTTCCTTGTACGGGTGTGTGGCAATTATTAAACGTAAGAATTGATCGAGAATAAAATTAACCGGTTATTAATGCAAGTAACCCATTGAATTAGTTAAAAATAGCACTGAATCTCATGTTAAACAATGTAACTACCTGTTATATGGATTTAACGCTTTAGTGACTAACGGGCATGTTGGCTAGCGGTTAAGTACCTGAGACAAAGGGGTTAAGTCGTTTTCATAGTTTTTCCATTGTTCCAGGCCTGAACGATAAATTGGCTGTCTTACTTGCTCTGAGCTGGGAGTTTTAATTGTTCTTTTTGTCTTATGAAAATCGATACATTGCTGTTCAAATGGTAGTTCACAAAACGTCAGTATTCTGCGCACCTGAGCTTCTAAATCATTGATTACGTCTTCGTGCTGCACACGCAATACAAAACCGGGTAAGACCTTGTCCCAATGACTCATTAGCTGCTCGTAGGCATTGTAGTAGCGTCCAATGTTTTCAAGGCCATAGGTAAATTCTTGGCCTTCTCCGAATAATTGTTTAAAGCCACTAAAACAGCAGGCCATTGGATGGCGACGGGCATCAATAATTTTAGCATTGGGCAAAATTAATTTGATCAATCCAATGTGAAGAAAGTTGTTTGGCATTTTATCGATAAAAAAAGCTGCGCCACTGCGATAAACCTGAGTGTCTGCAATAAATTGCTCGCCAAACCGTTTAAAATAGCTGTCGTCTAACTCACTCAAAAGGGCTGGGTAGCGATTTGTTTGTCCGTGCAATCGAGACGCTAATCCCAGAATATTGTGCAGCTCCATGGTGCCATCAACTTGTGAATGAGAGGCCAGTATTTGTTCCAACAAGGTTGAACCCGCTCTGGGTAAGCCAACAATGAAAATGGGATCGCGCGCTTGTGCTCCAACTGTTTGCCGCGTTTTAAATAAAGAGGGACTACAAACAGAGATTTGCTGAGCGACTTGTTTTTCAAAAACTTCAGGATTGTACCCGAGTTGTTGCTGTTTACATTGGTTACCCAGCTGATAATGCTCAAATGATGCTTGGTAGGATTTAGCGTCTTCTAGTGCTTTGCCAAGGGCAAAGTGCAGGTGAATTTTATCATCCACAGCAATATCTTTTTCATCCACCAAACTCTGCATCTGGTGAATCTCTTGAGCGCTAAACCGATATGTTTTGGTATTTGCTAGACTCCAATAAGCATCGCCAAAGTCTGCTTTGTACTGATAGGCTTTTTGATAGGCTAGAATTGCTTTGTCGAAGTCGCCTGAGGCCTTGAGAGCATGACCATGCAACAGGTGCATCCCAGGCTGATTGTCTTCTTTGTGCAGGATCTGCTGATACAAGTCTAAGGCTTGGTCAACTTCAGAGAGGCCTAACATGGCACTGGCTTTTGATGACAATAAAATTGGGCTGTCAGGCTGTTGCTCCAAAAGCTTACTCGCAAGGGCTTTGGCATCATTGAATTTGCCCATTTTTGACAATAATTTTAAATACTCTAAACCTGCGGCTTTGTGCTCAGGGTGCAGCTCAAGGCAACTTTCAAGTAGGAACTCAGCTTCGCCATAGACCTTCAAACGAATACCAATTTCCGCGAGTACCAGCAGCGCTTCGGAATGGTGCTTGTTGGTTTGCAAAAATTGGCGGCATATGCGGTCGGCCTTATGCAATTCGCCGTCATACATTAAGTCTCTGGCGCCCAAAAGCTCCCGAGATAAACTGCTTAGGTAATCAATTTGAGCGCGACTGATACTAACTGCTCGGGTGTTACCCATGTCTTTGTATAAATCATGGAGCGCTTTCCAACTAGCTAAGAGTGCGGGATTGTTCTGGGTAGCGCGGTAGTAGGCCGTTGCTGCATCTAAAGGGTTTGATTGTGCCATATTGATATGGCCAATTTCTTGATGCCCCCTTGCATGGTCTGGCCGACTTTGTAACAGCTTATCAGCGGCAGACATAGCTTGCTTATATTGTTTGCTCAATCGATGAGAGACGGTCAACAAATACAATAGCTCGTCTTTTTCAAACTGCTCTTCGCTGTTTTGAAGGGCTTCTTCTGCTGTTGTGATCGCATCGGTGAACTGGCCCTTGCCTATGGCGACTTTAATTGCTTGAAGTTGACTCATTGTGACTTTGCTATCCATGGTTGCTATCGAAAACGTTGGGGTGATGTCGTTTATTGTGCGCACGTGATATTACGTAATACGAACTTGATAGACAAACAAAAAGGGCAAACCGATGCGGTTTGCCCTGATTTTAAATTAGACTCCTGATTAGAAGTCGTAAGACAGTCTTAGTCCAATAGTACGTGGTCTATTAGTTACCACTTTCGGTGTGAACTGTTGATTATCGATGTACAAAATAGCGCTCTTATCGGTTAGGTTGTCGATATAAAGCTCTGCTTTCCATTCATCATTGGTGACACCAAATGCCACATTCACAATGGCGTAGCTATCTTGCACGTAACGACCGCCTTTGAACGTTTGGCCATTAGAATCAGAGTAAGTGACGCCTTCATAGACATCGGCTTCTTGCTGAATCGTCAACCCAGAACCTGTGCCGTAAACTAACTGCGTAGTATCTTCAAGTACGTAAGCATCCATTTTCATGCTTGCTAAACGGTCACCCGTATAAGAGATTGAACCATTCACGTAGCCCGTTAAACCGTCTGACAAATCATAGTAATAGCGAGCACGTAAGTTACCTGAAAACTCTGCAGAGTAGGGCAGACGACTACCCACGCCAGGCGCAATACCTTGAAGCTCAGCATTGATACGTGTGAGTTCAGTATCTAGCATGCTAAACGACGCATCAATAATGAGGTTTTCAGTTGCTAACCACGTGATGTCGGCATCTAAGCCTCGAATTTCGGCATCACCCACGTTATCAGTAAATACCAAGAAGCTAATGTTAGTCGGGTCAAAACGCGATGTTTGTAAGTCAGTGATATCGGAATAATAGGCCGTCGCATTGACACGTAAAATACCGTCTAAGAAGTCACCTTTCATACCCACTTCAAAATTATCTAGCGTATCGGTCAAAGAATAAACTGGGATTCGGAAACCTTCGAAAGCACCACTTTGATTCGTTGCCTGACCACCACCTACACGGTTAGTAACCGGGGGACGGAAACCTTCAGAGTAGGTCGCGAAAAGCAGCACGTCGTCATTCACTTTCCAGTCTACTGACGCCTTTAAAATCACGTCGTCGGCAGTTAAGACACCGTCGTCGTCAAGCAAATCAACTTCCAATTGCCCATTGTTAATGGCTTCTTGGATGGCCGCTGGGTCTTCACCGACTGCGGTTAGTTCGTCAGGATTTAGCGTACCAAAAGCGCGAATACGTCGTGTGACATCTACAGTGGTTGTCGATCCTCTGAAGGTGTCTTCAATTTCATACCAACGAGCACCAAGTGTTGCCGTTACAGAATCGGTTAAGTCATATTCAAATTGTCCAAATAAGGCTATTTGATCAATGGTATGAGTCACATCGTTTACGAAGCTCACTTCTGACTCAAATGGCCCACCGTTGGTATTGATCCCTTCCGTACCGACTGTGGTGCGGCCTAAATCAGTGAAAAACCCTAGCTCAGTATTGGCGATTTGGAACTTACCCACGGTTTCTAAGTCTTGTGAATCATAGAAAATACCAGCGGTAACACGCCATGGATTATCGGTGGATGTATTCATACGAAGCTCATGAGTTAAGCGCGACGTACTAGTTTGTTCTTTATAGAATTTGGTAGGATCTAAACAACGCTCATCAGCGGGAGTTTCTGCTTCATAGTGATTACATACATAATAAGCGGCGAATAGTCCGCCATTGGTGTAGCCGGTGTAATCAATGGTTGAGCTAATTTCACGATCTAAATAACCACCGGTATACACGATATCAAGTTTGTCCAAGCGGCCTTCTAGCGTCCAGGTTGTTAAACCGAATTCATCATCGTTATCTTCTGGAACGAAGCGATTTGCGGAGCTTTCGCCTTCAAGGTTCGGGTCATAAGCAAACACCCCTTCAGTTTCAAGGGTTTGTTGGGTGTGCTGAACGAGTAACTTCCAATCATCGTTGATCAAGTAAGACAATCCGAAACGTACACCAGCATAGGTTGCGTCGTTACCATCTTCTTCGACTAATGCATCATTGTTGGGTGCTTCTACCGGTGTATTGGCCGGGTCTGATAAGACACCGCCTGAGATTCTATCAATAACCACCGCGCTGCCATTGTACCCGCCGTTGCCCGGCTCATTAAGGATGTTGTCAATCCAACCTCCTTGATGTTCATTGTATGCAGCAACACGCACGGCCAAATCATCTGTTAGCGCGAAGTTCATATAAGCTTCAACCGTGTTGCTCATTTCGCCACCTTTGGTAAAGGCAACGTTAGTATCAACACCTGCTGAAAACCCTGAGTGATCGGGCTTTTTAGTAATTAGACGAACCGTACCTGATTGAGAACTTGCACCAAATAGTGTGCCTTGTGGTCCAGGAAGTACCTCTACACGCTCCATATCAGTGGCAAAAATATCTAAATTACGGCCTTGCATGGAAACTGGCTGCTCATCGAGATAAAAAGCAACTGATGGCTGCAATGCTTGTACTGAGGATACCGCGATATTCGTTTGTGATGTTGCCGCTCCGCGAATGTAGATTTCATTTTGGCCAGGGCCTGTACCTTGAAATACTACATTGGGAAGAAACTCAACATAGTCTTGGAAGTTATCAACACCAAGGTTTTCGAGTGCTTCACCGTTTAAAGCGGTAACAGAAACAGGAATAGCTTGAATGGACTCAGAGCGTTTTGTAGCCGTAACTTCGATCGTTTCGATTTGAGCCTTAGCAGTTTGCTCTTGTGCATATACAGGAGTGACGGCAAGTGCTGCAACGACGGCGCAACTCAGCTTAGTTTTTTTCATGGACGATTATGCCTTGTGTGGACTAGTTTTTAATGTTTTTAATTTCGTTTCTGTTCTTATTATTCGACTTAGATCATAATGGAATGAAATTAAAGTGCAAATTAGTTTCAGTACTAATTAAAATAATTAAGCTAAAATCTCATTCAGAGCGCGATAATTTCGGTGTGTTCAGCTTTTGTGCGCTTAAATGGTGTGTGCTTTCATTGTGAGCAAATTATTTGAGTAGATGTTTTCAGTGACAGGTTAATCCTCTATAGTGGTCGAAAGATTTTATTTTAATCCTTATCGGTCAATTATCAGGTCGAATTTCAGTCATAAAGGGATATCTCTCGTTGAACAATAAAAAGTTATCAAACCTGAATGCCAGCGTTTTTTATCCATCCTCAGTTGCAATTGTAATCCTCGTACTTTTTGCATTGCTTGCGCCAGAAGTTGCAGACAGTTTGTTCCAGCATATACAAAAAGTGATTGTTGATAACGGCAGTTGGTTTTATGTATTGAGTGTGGCCATCATCCTACTCGTGGTTCTGTATTTGGGCTTTTCTCGATACGGTGAAATCCGCCTTGGCCCTGATCATGTTTCCCCTGATTATTCCTATGGAACCTGGCTATCCATGCTTTTTGCCGCAGGAATGGGGATTGGCCTAATGTTTTTTGGTGTCGCTGAGCCGGTGATGCACTTTCTGGCACCACCGACGGCACAAGCTGGTTCAGTAGAAGCCGTGCGTGAAGCCATGAAAACCACGTTTTTTCACTGGGGCGTACACGCATGGGCGATTTACGCTATCGTTGCGCTGATTCTGGCTTACTTTAGTTTTCGCCATGAACTCCCCCTAACGTTGCGTTCGGCATTGTATCCATTGATTGGCGATAGGATCCATGGTTGGGCGGGGCACACCGTTGATATTTTTGCCGTGATCAGTACCATTTTTGGTGTGGCAACATCGTTGGGCCTTGGTGCATCCCAAATCAACGCGGGTCTGGCCTACCTGTTTAATATTGATGTCAGCAACACCAACCAAATATTGCTTATGGGCGGGATTATTACTTTGGCTGTTGTCTCAGTGGTCTCCGGTTTGGATAAAGGTATACGAAGACTCTCAGAGATAAACATGGGACTAGCGATTGGCCTATTAGTTTTGATTTTGGTGTTGGGACCTACGGTATTTTTATTAAAAGCTTACCTGCAAAACACCGGTGCTTATTTGTCGGATATTGTTAAAAACACCTTTAATCTTTTTGCCTATCAAAAAACTGATTGGATCGGTGGTTGGACAATTTTCTATTGGGGCTGGTGGCTGGCATGGGCGCCGTTTGTTGGACTCTTTATCGCTCGCATCTCAAAGGGGCGAACGATTCGCGAGTTTATGCTCGGAGTTCTTCTGATTCCTAGTGCGTTTACGCTACTTTGGATGACAGTATTTGGTAACTCTGCGATTGAATTAGTATTTGAACAGCAGCAAGTGAGGCTGGGAGAAATGGTCAATCAAGATGCGTCAGTCGCCCTGTTTGTATTCCTAGAAAACTTCCCATTCTCTGAGGCCCTCACTGCCATTGCCATATTAATGGTGGTGATATTCTTTGTGACATCATGTGACTCAGGTGCCATGGTAGTCGATATGTTGTGCTCCTATGGAAACAATAATACACCGGTATGGCAGCGTATTTATTGGGCCGTTGGCGTGGGTGTCGTTGCTGCCATTTTATTAGCTGCTGGCGGACTGAGTGCCCTGCAAACAATGACCATAGCCTCAGCACTGCCGTTTGCGATTATTCTTCTATTAGCATTAGTCGGCCTGATGAAAGCATTGCGGATCGAGGGGCATAAACGCGATAGCTTGCAGTCAAATACCTTGTCACTGCAACCTGATACCAGTTCAACTGATTGGCGAGAGAGACTGCGAAACGTCGTGAGTTTTCCGGACAAAATGGCGGTTGAGAGCTTCATTGAGCAAACAATTTTACCTGCTTTTGAAAATGTCTCAGAAGAATTCAAATCAAATCAAATTGATGTTGAGATCATCCATGATCAGCGTTCGGTTGAATTACGCGTTAAACATGGTGATGAACGAGACTTTGTCTATGGCGTTCACCGTCGAGGTCATGCCCAGCCAGGGTTTGCTTCTGGAGAAAATGAATTATTGGACAACGATGATGAACAGACATATTATCGCGCTGAAGTTCACTTGAGTGAAGGTGGACAAGACTATTGCATTATGGGTTGGTCGAAGTTAGCAATTATTAATGATGTGGTAGATCAGTACCGTAAACACTTACATTTTCTGCATCTTGTGCGCTAATTTCGCACATCTATAGATGTCATCAAATCAGAGATTTATCATGCAAAGAGACGAAGAATTATTGGTTGCACTTCGAAAAGTGATTCGAGCCATCGATTTAAGGTCTAAACAACTCAGTAAAGATGCCGGACTCACCGGTCCACAACTGCTAGTTATGCAAAGTATTGGCAAAGAACCAGGCATTATGGTTCGCCAAGTGGCACAAAACATTAATCTTAGCCCAGCAACCGTCACCAGCATACTTGACCGATTGGAGTTGAAAGAGTTTGTGCAACGTATTCGAAGCACAGAAGATAAACGACGGGTAGGTGTGTTCCTGACTGAAAAAGGCCAGTTGATAATGCAAGATGCACCGCGGCCTTTTCAAGAGCACTTCGTCAATCGTTTTGCCCAATTAAAAGAATGGGAGCAGAGTCAGATGGTTTCCACTATCCAGCGCATTGCCAGTATGATGGATGCAGAAGATATTGATGCATCACCCGTTCTTGAAGTGGGAAGCTTAACGGAAAAACTCTAGGCTCAATAAGGGAGGATCCATGAGCAACTTAACCTGGCAACAATTTGAGCATGTCGACATTCGAGTGGGTACCATTGTTGAAGCGATTGATTTTCCCGAAGCACGAAATCCAGCCTATCTACTTATTGTCGATTTCGGTGCTGATATCGGTACCAAAAAATCAAGCGCACAAATCACTGAGCACTATTCCAAGCAAGATTTGGTTGGTCGGCAGGTGTTGGGCGTAGTTAATTTCCCCCCGAAACAAATTGGTCCAATTATGTCTGAATGTCTAGTCACCGGCTTCTACGATGAAAATGGTGCTGTGGTATTAGCCTCGGTCGATAGCGGTATCGCCAATGGCGCAAAATTAGGTTAAAAAACGTGATTCAAAACGAGTGTCGCATCTTTTTATAGATACTTGCTGTTAGGCACTTTCAAGCTAATATTGATAAAAAAGGGTAATGCAGTCAATAAAGGAGTCTGCTTTGGCAAAGCGAAATACACATACAATTGATCAGGAAGTGACTTTCGAAGCACATCAAGAGCTAGTTTCGGTTACCGATGTGCGAGGAGTGATCACCTACGCAAATGATATTTTTTGCGATGTCGCCGGATATCACCAAGATGAGTTAATTGGTAAAAACCACAATATTGTTAGACATCCTGATATGCCAAAAGCTGCATTCGCTGACATGTGGGCAAAACTCGAGGCCGGCCAACCTTGGCGGGGAGCGGTAAAAAATCGTTGTAAAGATGGTCGCTATTATTGGGTGGACGCATTTGTGACACCGCAATTTACTGGCGATAAGCTAACTGGTTATCAATCAGTAAGAACGGTCCTAAAACCCAAATATAAGGCAAATGCACAAACGCTATATCAACAGATCAATTAGGGCAAGTTTAAATCTGATAGTTTTGCATCAAGCATGAAAGCTAAGTCAATGCTGCTGATTATTGCGGGGTTAGTGCTAGCTACAGGTGCGCTCTTTATTCCCTTCTTTGCGTTTTTGATTATAGCCTTACCTTTCCTCATATTTTACGACGAGCTAGTTGCAACATCAGAGTATGTCAGTCATTTGAAAAATGACTATGATAGTGTTTCACGACACGTTTATTGTGGTCGAGGGAGCCTTAGTGTGGTTCGCTTTAGAGCCAAAATGCTAGAGGGCAAACTTAAAACAATTCTTGGTCGCGTTGTAGACAGCGCCAATGTATTAATGACCCGGGTTGATGGTCTCAATCAAGCATCTCTTAGTGCCAGTGAAGGTGTGAAGCAAGAAACGCAAGAGCTATTTCAAGTTAGTACCGCGGTTGAACAGATGACGTTAACTATTGCAGAGGTTGCCAGCAACACGGTTGATACTTCTACAAAAGTTGAGTCAGTGCATGCAGATTGCCGTTCAGCAACAGATGCGATGTCGAAAACCAAGGAGCGCGTTATTGCGCTAGCCACAGAGGTATCTGCTTCGGCTAACGCCGCAGGTGAACTGGCCAGCGAAGCTGAACAAATTGGCAACGTTATGCAAGAGATCCAAGGTATTGCTGACCAAACTAACTTACTTGCTCTAAATGCTGCCATTGAAGCAGCGCGGGCGGGCGAACAAGGGCGCGGTTTCTCAGTGGTTGCCGACGAGGTTCGAGCGTTATCAAGTCGAACCCACAGTGCTACCGAGCAAATTCAAACCTGAGTGAATGAGATCCAAGCGACCTTGTTAAAATGGTCATCTACTATGCACAAAGGCAAAGAAATGGCTGATGAGTGTGTAGAGGACACAAATACCAGCCGTGATATTGTCTTTAAGATATACGATGAGGTGAGCATGATTGCTGATCTTACCGCGCAAATCTCTACAGCGTCTGAGCAGCAGAGTGTGGTGTCGAATGAGATTAGTCAAAACATTATTCGCATCAATACAATTTCTAATTCGAATCTTGAACAAGCCAACATTGTTAGCCAAGAAGCCGCTGATATTGAGGAGCGCACAAAAGTCCTGCGCTCTATGATGTTAACTTTTAACAAGTAGCGCTCTAGTCGCTGTCTGCTAATTAACCAAGGTGGTGCCGCCATCTACCGGGATTATTTGACCGGTGATGAAGGCCCCAGCCTTGCTCGCCAGCATAATCGCTACACCCGCAATATCTGAGGCTTCTCCCCATCGACGCATGGGAATGCTTTGCAGTTCCTGTTCAAAAGCGGCTTGGTCTTCACTTAAGAACTCGGTCATTTTTGAGTAAAAGCGGCCAGGTGCAATGGCGTTAACTCGCACATGAGAAGACGCCAACTCATTCGCCAATACTCGGGTTAGTTGGTGGATAGCTGATTTTGATGCTGCATAACTAAAGGTGTCTAAACCATTACCTACGATACCGGCAATGGAACCAACGTTGATCACTGATGAGGACACCTTCGAGTTTGCATTGGCTGTTAACAAAGGTGTTAGGGCCTGGGTTAAAAAGAAAGGACTTTTTACGTTCACATCCATGACTTTATCCCAGCCAATCTCAGGAAACTGTCCAAAAGGTGCCCCCCAAGCGGTGCCCGCGTTGTTAACTAATACATCTAAGTGGGTCTCTCTTTTATGCAATTCAGTAACTAGCTGAGTGACACCTTCTGCGGTCGAGACATCTCCAGGTAGTGGGATACATTCTCCGAACTGGCTCAGCTCTTTTGCCGCATTTAGGCATGCCTCGGCCTTTCTGGCGGTAATATAAACTCGCTTAGCGCCCGCTTCTAGAAATCCTTGGGCCATAAACGCGCCTAAGCCTCTTGAGCCGCCAGTGACGAGACATATTTTGTCCTGCATTGAAAATAGAGATTCGAACATCCTTTTGATTTCCTTACTAGTGGGTTAGTAACCAAGGAATACAGCACACCTTGGCTCTTGCTTGTTTAAGGTAAAGTAACACAGGTTTTTGGCCAACCACATTTTTGTTGTGTCATCACTTTATGAGGATTAAGGATGTATTGCATATTCAGCTATTGACGTTTACTCTTCGGTCCATAATATGTGCGCTGAGTTAATGAGCTAAATGACAACGATAACCCTTCTTGATGGCGGTATGGGGCAGGAGCTATTGCGCCGAAGCACGCGAAAAATCACCGAGCTCTGGTCTGCTGACATCATGTTAAATGAGCCTGAATTGGTGAGTGAATTACATCACGATTTTATTCGCAGTGGCTCTCGGGTGATTACACTGAATACTTACACCGCCACGCCCGAGCGTCTCAAGCGAGAAGGTGTGTATGAACACATCAATGGTTTACACCAATCAGCCATGGACGCGGCAATCTCTGCGATCAATCAATCACAGCGCGATGATGTAAAAATAGCGGGTTGTTTACCACCGTTAGTGGCGAGTTATCGACCAGAAGTGTCTTTATCATTTGAACAGTCACTGGCGAGTTATCGTCAACTTGTCGACTTACAAGCACCAGCAAGCGACTTGTTTATGTGCGAGACAATGGCGTCAATTAATGAGGCCAAAGCAGCTTGCACTGCAGGCTTAGAAAGCGGTTTGCCCACTTGGGTGGCATTGACGGTAAGCGATACAAAACCAGGGTATTTACGAAGTGGCGAACGCCTAAGCACGGCAGTGAATGAAATCGAATCATTGGGTGCAGACGCGATACTGCTTAATTGCAGCCAGCCTGAAGCCATTACTGCCAGCTGGTTGGGCCTGAAAAATACGAAAAAACCTATTGGGGCTTACGCAAATGGATTTGTGTCAATTGCTGCCTTACATCCTGGTGGCACGGTCGAAGAATTAGAAGCCAGGCAAGATCTAAATCCACAGGAATACGCCGGTCACGCCCTCAATTGGGTTGAAAATGGCGCGACAATCGTTGGTGGTTGCTGCGAAATCAGTCCCGCTCATATCAAAGTACTGCATCAAAGGTTGTGTGATGAAGGCTTTATCATCACTAGCTAACACCAAAGATCAACAGCCCGAGTGTCGTTTCGATATCTATATCGATAGTTATGACATAGTTCCTTTTAATCTATCCCATTTTTGAAATAGTCTTTTGCATTTTTATGTCTACTCTAGGCCAAGAGGGCTGTGAGATAATTATCCCAAGTTAAAATATTCAATAGAAGGAGTCGACATTATGTTGGCCAAGCCGCTCACCGCAGCTAAAGCGTTGCTGCAAACTATGTTGTTAACCATGGTTGTTTCATTTAACACCTACGGCAACGAACCACAAAATCCACAGGTTTTATTGGAGCAGGTGGCAAATGCCACATTCGCACGAATAGAACAAGAAAAGCAGCAAATTGCCACTGATCCAAATCACTTGAGAAGTATCATGGAGCAAGAGTTAATGCCTCATGTGGATCACAGGTTTGCTGCATTTAAAGTCTTGGGCAAACATTTTAGAACCGTGCCTAAAGACAAGCTGCCAGAGTTTGTCAGCGAGTTTAGACAATACTTAGTGTCGAATTTTGCCGTAGCGTTGGCCAGCTATGATGGACAGGAGGTACTGTTTCAGCCTATTCAAGACATTGGCAAGGGTAAAGAGATGAGTGTGAAGGCTATTATCCGTGAAAGTGGCCGGCCTGATATCAATATTACCTTTAAGCTTAGAAAGAGTAAGAAAACACAGCAATGGAAAACCTATGATTTAGTTGCAGAAGGCATCAGTTTGTTGTCGAGTAAGCGCAATGAGTTTTCATCATTGATTCGTCAACAAGGTATACAAGCTGCTATCGACGCAATGAAAAACAAAAATGGCGAAGAGTTAACGGTTGCGGCTCGCAACTAATATCAAGCCTGCGTGTTAGCCCGTTGGGTTAGCACGCAATGTCACACCAATCAAATTAAACACACAATATCCATACTCTTTCATCGAGTCAATAACCCCTATGTGAAGTGGTGACAACGGAGGTTATCGCGCTGTAATATGTTGTTCCTAAGTTGCTAAATGGAAGAGCGTTATATGGAAGGCGTGATCATTGTCGTACTGCTGATAGTTCTGGCTTTTGTATTCTATCAAACTTATCGAAAAAGGCTCGTTGCGAAACGGCAAAACAGCATCAATACATTTAAGTTTCCCATGACAATTTCGCAAAAAGTGATGGCTCAATATCCCCACTTATCCCAAAAAGAAGTCAATAAAGTGATGGATGGTTTACGGGAATATTTCCACTTATGCAATATTGCCGGCAAAAGGATGGTATCTATGCCATCACAAGCGGTTGATCTGGCTTGGCATGAGTTTATTTTGTTTACCAAACAATACGAGACATTCTGTACCAATGCATTTGGTCGATTTTTGCATCACACTCCAGCGGAAGCTATGACATCGCCCACTGTCGCGCAAACAGGAATCAAAACCGCATGGCGAATTTCTTGTTACAGAGAAAAAATGCAACCAAAATCTGCCACTCGCTTGCCGATGCTATTTGCAATGGATTAAAAACTACAGATACCCGACGGATTCATGTACTCACTAAATTGCAGTCCAAATGGCAAAAAAGAATATTGTGGTAGTCACATCGGTTGTGGCTCTGGTTGTGCTGGTGGCAATGACGGTGGTGATGGTGCAGGTTGTGGAGGGGATTAAAAACGTTTTGAACAACGCAAAGGCTCACATATGTTACAACCGCCTGTAGAACTACAAACCTGTTTGTCCTCCAATTAGTTCAAATGGTTGGCACCGTGAATTTTTCGGCTGCCGCGCCAAGAGATCCTTTCACCGAAGAGGAATTTAGGTTTATAAAGATGCTGGCGAATTGGCTAGGTGCAAATCAGGCATAAAATTTTACAATCTCGGATTGGTATAAAATAGCTATTGCAGTTTTAGGGTAAAAAATTCAGTATAGGCACAATGGTATTTTTTTAACCAGTGATAACAATGTGTTGGCTGTAGACCTAACGTGTCGCTGGTATTCATGGCTAGGGAAGATCTCGTCTTAAGTGGACATTAATCAATTCTATTTAGGTGATTGGCATGTATCGCCTGCAGCCAATAGTTTACGCTTGGGAAAAACAACCAAAACGGTTGAACCCAAAGCCATGGATGTGTTGTTGCTACTTTGCCAAAATGCTGGTGAGGTGCTCAGTGCAGATGTGATCGTCGAGCAGTGTTGGGGTGACGCCGAAATAGGCGACAACCCCATCCACAAAGCGATCAACCAATTACGCAAAGTACTTGGCGATAGCGCCTCTAATCCCTCTTATATTGAGACCATTAGACGACGGGGATACCGTGTCGTCGCCGACGTCAGCTTTCCTGAAACCATTGAACCTGAACTGCAATTACCTCAGTGGCAAGGCAGCTCCCCTTATCCCGGGTTAAGTGCTTTTGAACCCAAACAAGCCAATGTATATTTTGGTCGTCAAACCCAAGTCAATCAATTGCTGGCGCAATTAAGTGAACAAATAGCTGCGTCTCGTACATTTACTCTTATCCTCGGGGCCAGCGGTTCAGGTAAGTCCTCGTTAATCAATGCTGGCGTGTTGCCAAAGTTGATCGCAGATAATGGTTTTCACGGGATTAAGGCCATTGACTATGCCTTGATTGATTTTGCCGATATTCATCAAGGTGGGCTTTTTTCTGAGTTAGCTAGTGCGATGCTTGATTGGGAGTGCCACCAAGTTCCGGTATTTGATGGGCTCAGTGCTGATGATCTGGCGCAAAAACTGACAGGCGACATTGAGTCGGTTATCGCCATGTGCCAAGCGATTATCACAAAACAGCAATACTCAACAAACATTACCACTGCTCGATTTTTCTTATCCATCGACAGACTCGAAGTGCTGTTGTCATCGTCACGTTTTAGCTCGCAAGAGAGAAGCGAGTTTTTGGCGGTCATTGACGCCTTAGCCTGCAGTGATTCGGTGATCATATACAGTGCTTGTCGCAATGACTTTTATCCCCAAGTGGTTGAATTTCCGAGTTTAATGAAAGGTAAGCAAGACGGGTCACATTTTGATTTGGCTGCCCCTACGCCCAATGAATTGAGTCAAATGGTCCGATTGCCTGCACTCGCTGCTGGCTTAAATTGGTCGGTGGATGAACAAACTGGTGTGGCGCTGGATGAGTTGTTAACCAATGAAGCATCGGGTCATCCTGATGCCTTGCCATTATTGCAATATACCCTTCAAGAGCTGTATTTACAGCGTGGCGAAGGCCAAGCCTTATTAGCTTATACCTATCGTGATTTAGGCGGTATCGAAGGCGCAATTGGTAGCAAAGCAGAACAAGTTTATCGCCAACTGGCCTCGCAAAATGAGAAAGATCTCTCTCATGTACTGTCATTGTTAGTGACCCTAAATGAAGATGGCAGTATTACCAGTAAAGCTGCCAAGTGGTCAGAACTACTCAATCAACAACAGCGTGATTTTGTTGACGCGCTGGTAGAGAACCGACTGTTTGTTTCTCATCTGCAACACGGGCAGGCCTGTTTTAGCGTGGCTCACGAAGCACTATTGCGTCGTTGGTCCAGAGTTGAAACCTGGTTAAGCGCCCATCGGGATAGTTTGGTTGCCAAATATCGTATTCAACAACAAACCAAACACTGGTTAGATGACAATCGCAGCACAGCGTATTTATTGGCTGACGGCAAACCGTTAGAAGAAGCCAAAAGCTTGTTGGCCGACTCTACCTTTGAACTCAAATCAAACGAGCAGGCACTAATACAAAGCTCAATCGCTTTGTCTCGCCGTAAACGTTGGTTAAAACGCGGCACCATCACCATGTTGTGCCTACTTACCCTAGTGTCAGTGATGATGAGCATACGTAGTCAATATGCTGAAGATATCGCGCAACAAAAACGCCAAGAAGCCGAGAGTTTATTGGGATTCATGGTCGGTGAGTTTGCCGACAAACTACGCAGTGTGGAGCGTATGGATTTACTCGATGGAATAAGTAACAAGGCATTGGAGTATTTCAGCACTGCTGATACAGAATCAACGGATTTTTTGTCTCGCATTTTCCCAGCACAGAAAAGTTTTGTTGATCAATTTCAGCACGCTCAAACTCTCGAAGCTATGGGAGAAGTGGCATACTCAAGGGGCAAACCGGACGAAGCGGAACAAGCATTTTTAGCGGCGAAGTCTATTCTGACCTCTTTACATGAGCGACAGGCAGACAATCTGGAAGTGCTAAAAACCTTGGGTGAAAACGCGTTTTGGTTGGGGCAGCTGAAATATGATGCCGGTGAGTTAGCACTAGCGAAACTAGATTTTACCCAGTATCGTGATTTTAGTATTAAATACAGTCAGCTAGAACCAGACTCAGTAGAAGCGCAAATCGAATTAGCTTTTTCACAAAACACCTTGGGTTCAATCGCAGTCAGAATGCAGGAATATGAAAACGCGAGAAAAGCTTTTGAGCATTCTCTTTCACTTTTTAACCAAATAAGTGAAAAGAAAGTGGGTGATGTCGATTTAATTGTTGAAACCGCTGCAAATATTTCTTGGCTAGCCACTGTTTACGAGCACCTTGGAAACTATCAAACAGGTATTAAACTTCGTTCTGAGGCTCAAAAAAAATTATTTGGCGGGTTAGAACTTTCTGAAGGCAACGCCGGTATTATTGAAGGGCTGGTGTTAAATCAATGGCAGTTAGCAAGGGCGCTTAGTTATAGTGGCAAATATTCAGAAGCAATGGCGAAAATTGATACTGCGAAAGAATTGCTAGTTGAATTGCTTGCTCAAGATCCTGGCAATAAGTTTTGGATACAACATTTAAACAGTATTCAGAGCTTTCAACTTGCACTGGCCTCGGAGCAACAGAGCTTCAATCCTGATCTAGATACTATGGCAGGTCGACTACTAGTAAAGTTAGCCAATGATGAACCTTTTAGAATTTCTGCAGCGACTTATCTAACGCAGTATTTTCAACTAAGCAATTACTGGGAATTGAGTCAACAGGCATTAGAGCATCTTAACAGCAAAGTTGAAAAAGCATCCCTCAAAAATAGAAAAGACCCAGAAGCCTTAATGGTTCTTTCAAATGTTTATTTAGTGAATGTTAGGCAAGCTGAATTTGTGACCCAAGCAGAGCAAACTAAACAAACAAATGAATTGTGCTCAAAAGTAACAAGTTCATTGGGGCCTATTACACAGAAAAGTAAAAAATTAATGTTTTGGCTACCTTTTGTTATTGGTCAACAATGCGTTGGGCAATCAAAAACCTCCTCATTGCATATTAAAGAATTTCAAAAGCAAGGTATCGCTATACCAAGCCACCTTTTTATTAACCCAACAAAAAAGAAGACAAAAATATGACTACGAGTTCTGATGCACCACAATTTTCTTTTACCGTCAGTGTGACAATAACCAATGACCAAGCAACATTTGTCATTTATGATCAATCGGGCGAGCCAACCGAGGACCCCGTCGAGGTTACGGTGCACAACACCCAAATAGTATATACCCTAGTTAACAATAACGATGGCCTTATATTTGTTGCACCTGAGATTACCGATGACCCAAACAATGATTTGAGTTATGCGTTAAGCGATGGTGACCAAGTGATCACTATTACAGACACTGATGCAGACAATGAAAATATTTGTTTGAAACTCGTAGTGGCCAAGTCTTCTGATCCTAGTGTGACCTTTACCAGCCCGGACCCACAGATTAAAAATATACCGCCATTCTAAATCTGTTCGTTAATGGTTATTGAGAAGCGCACCTTCTGGTGCGTTTTTTGTTTTATGCACTTTATTTTAGCCAAAAAAAATCAGAATGAAAAATAAAGGTTTTAAAATCAATTGGTTACAATCGGAAGGTTAGCGGAAGGTTAACAGTTAATAGTTTCTCTAAGCTTGTCATCAAATCGGTCCTATAAATTTGATAACGCGCTAAGAGGCACAACTTATGATCAGTTCAAATCCTAATATTTATTATCAGTGGAAACATTTTTCCGATACTTCATCGGATACATTGGCATCAAATGACAACCTTGATATGAGCACAATGGAAGTTGCCTCTACTGAGCGTTCGACAACGAGTGAATGTGGTTCAGATTCCATCTCAAACATGATTAACTTCATTAGTGAAGGCATTTTTGCAATAGATCGCAATGGCATTATTGAAATGATTAACCCAACGGCTGCCAACATGTTTGGGCAAAGTAGAGACATGTTGATTGGCCGTTCTTTATTGGACTTCTTGGGCGCCAATCAAAGTCACGAATACATCGGCTTGTTTGAGCGTTTATTGAGTCGCGACAATCAGGTGATTAATCACGGTCCCAAAGAAATCAAACTGGTTCGTGAAGACGGCAGTTGTTTAGAAGCTGACCTGTCTTTATCAAACTTGCCTGAGTCGTTTATTACCGACCGAAAGCTGATCATTGGTGTTATGCACGACCTCACCAGCCACAAAGCGGAATATGGAAAGCTAAAACGTTTGGCGCGGACAGACTTTTTGACTGGCTTGGCTAATCGTCATGCCTTTGAAGAAAGTTTAAATACCAATTGGTTGGAATGTGTTAGTGATGAAATGCCGTTGAGTTTGATGGTTATCGATGTTGACCACTTCAAGCTGTTTAACGACGAACATGGTCATGTGACGGGCGACAAATGTTTGCAACGTATCGCCAAAACCATTGAATCATGTTTACCTGCTCGAAACTGTCTTGCAGCCCGTTATGGCGGCGAAGAGTTTGCGCTGGTGATGCCGCACTGCCACAGCCAAATTGCTCAGCTAGTCGCGATACGGATAAAACGTCAAGTTGAAGCATTGACCTTTGAAGACTTAGGGCTAGGAAAGGATGTCAATATTACCGTGAGTGTAGGGATAGCCTGCCAGCAAAAAGGTTTATACCACACAGCCGAAGCCTTATTGTGCTCGTCTGATATCGCCCTATATCGTGCCAAAGAACAGGGCAGAAATCGTATTTGTTGTGTTTAGGGCGTGTTTCACCTCATCAATAACTTTGGGTTAGGTTTAGCCTATGGGCTTAGCAGGGAAGGGTTTGGTGTGAACACTCATTAAAATGGATTTTGATTATGAGTGTTCATTTTGTTCATTGAACCATGCAGTTTAATTGGACTTTTAGTGATGAATTTCCATTCAACTCTCGACTTCGCCAACTAGTTTGAACCTTAATCCCGTTAATTTATTCTGATTATAAAATTCAATAAAACTTTCTGTGACTAATGGAAAATGGCCTTTTAAATTGGATAGCCTGAATATCGGCCAGTACTTTGTGCATGGCTTGAATGCGTATTGAGTAACTCCAAGTTTATAACCATCACACTCAATAAACTTAGTTTCATTTACATCTAAAATATCAACTTCCTTCGTTACACTAAAATAATAAAGAGGCCCTTGGATTGAATAAAACTCTGTCCAGCAACCACATTGCTCTATAAATGGTGATATTGTTTTCATTCCAGCCAATGTTGCCAATAAACCATCAGGGTGAAAAGAGGGAAAATCAAAGTTTTCAATCGACTTATTTCTATGGGTACCTTGGGTAAGTCGAATATGTTTATTTGGCAATTCCTTGAAATTACCGCTAAAAAGGCCATCCATAATATCCCTAAGATCTTTTTTGGAATCACATGTATAAAATGTGCCACCCTCTATAGGTAAAAACTCAAAAACCATCATCCTTGCTTGCTCTTCATATAATCTACCAATTTGAAAGCCTGACTTAATAAAGCGTTTATATCAGGCCCCAGTTTTGTGGTTTTCAGCCGACTAAAAAAATGATTTAGCTAAGCTAAAGCCCATTCTCGGAGTATAAGTCTAAGTACATCATTAATTTGACCTTTAATTATTGGCGTCGTCGTAAACATTTCTAATTACACGTCAATAACTTTTGGAAAGGGTCTTATTGTGTATGTAATTACCCAGTCATTATTTAGCACTTTGTATTTGCAAAATCCTTCGTATTGAAGAGTGTCACAAGTATCAACCGTTTCTTGATGTATGTTTGAGTGAGTTCGGGTGAGGTAAATTGCAAACTTTTTAGTGAAGTCGTTATTTGACGCATCAAATTTAGACATCCAAACGAAAAGTACAAATTCGACGTCTCTTTTCGGTGTTTCTTCATTTGATGAAAAAGCCTCTTTAAGCCCGATATCAAACAGCGTTTTAAAGTTAGTGTTCATTTTTTGATGTAACCCATGCACATATATCGTTCTGGCAAAATTCAGGGTGTTATCGGCCAGTATTCTGGACTCAGCTTTACGTATCGCTTCGATGTTCGATAACGTTTTTGCGCTATATAAGTCGACTTTTCTTTCAATAAAATCAATGTCTTTTGATGTGATTATGGTCGATTCAGTGGCGCAGCCGTTAAGTGCGCCGAGCATAAATAGCACTAACATGATCCCGCGAATATTAATTTTGCTCATGGGTAAGTGAAACTTACTTTTTTTGATCGTTTTATCCTTGTTTAATTGTTTTTTTGACAATAACTCAAAATGCTTTGGAAGAGGCGTTAACGGTCTATTTTTGTTGAATTTGCAATACCGTAGCGGCTTGAGACTTGATTCTCAACAATACCATCAACTGGTACTGTTAAAAAAGCGGCGTTTTTTATAGCTCAGCCCATAGCCTGTTGGAAACAGTGGGTGGTAGTAGCGGTCGCCAACATTGACGTTAGGGTGGGAGGCTTTTGGCCAGCTGAAGGCAAGTTTTCCACTGAATGTGCTGTTGCCACAAAGCACATCGGCGATGCCACTTCCCTCTGAGCCGGGTAACCAGGCGGCGATAAATGCGTTGGAGTAGGACAGTTCGTCTTCGATTAGTAGTGGTCGCCCTGATACCAATACTGTGATCACTGGTATACCTTTGCTATTAAGGGTTTGTATGGTGTTTGCGTCTTGCGGACAAATCGCTCCTAGGGCGAGTGAGCGTGATCTTGCTTCGTACATACTGACTTGGCCATGCACATAGCGACCTGATTCAACCACTAGGGCATCGTCACTTCGAATATCGCCAAGTATCTCTGCATAAGGCGACTCACCAATCACCATAATGGCGGCATCAAAGTCTGCATCGTGTTGCAAAGTCGTCTCAACATTTTGTTGTAATTGTGCGTGGGGGAAGCGCTTTTTAATACCTTGCCAAATTGAATCGCCGAGGGGCAGGTGGTCGTTTCCTTCAATACCTTGCCAAGTGATGGTGAAGCCTCCACATTGGCTGCCTTTGCAGTGGGCATTTTTGCCCGCAACCAGTATTCTTGCGCTGCTATTTAAGGGAAGTAAATCGTTTTCATTTTTTAGCAGCACTAACGATTTTTGAACCGCTTTTTGTGCCAATTTACGATGTGTGGAGCCTCCAAACATGCTGCTATTTGATGATACCCGCTCGGATGGAGCCGGTTTGTCAAACAATCCACTGGCAATTTTTACCGATAAAATACGTTTAACTGCGTCATTGATGCGCTCCAATGGCACTGTGCCAAGTTCCACATGATTGGTAAGGTGCTCGATGAATTTTTGCCAATTGCCCGGCACCATGAACATATCGATGCCGGCATTTACACCCTGCGCGACTGCCAAATAAAAATCATCTGCGAGGTAATCTATGCCTTGCATGTCTGACAGCAGAAAGCCGTCAAATTGCATTTTTTGTTTTAAGGTGTCATTGAGCAAAAATTTGTTGGCGTGACACTTTTCACCGTTCCAACTGCTAAACGACACCATGATTGTCATCGCGCCAGCGTTGATGGCTTCGTAGTAGGGGAAAATATGGTTTTTTTCTAGCTCATTCCAGTCTATTACTGCGTCGCCTTGGTCGATACCATTTAAGGTTCCGCCGTCTCCCACCCAATGTTTGGCGCAAGCCAATACGCCTTCTTCGCTATCTAATTTGCCTTGCAAACCTTTTATCATGGCTTTGGCAAACTTGCTCACGAGTTTGGGATCCTCAGAAAAACTCTCATAGGTTCTGCCCCAATTATAATCTCTGGCTACCGCTAGATTAGGCGCAAACACCCAATCTACGCCTGTGGCTAACACTTCTTTTGCGGTTGCTTTGGCAATGTCCTTGATGAGGGAAAAATCATCAGTGGCGCCTAACCCAATGTTGTGAGGAAAAATGACTGCGTCTTTGACGTTACTATGACCATGAATGGCATCAACGCCATATAAAATTGGAATACCCAGGTGCTGCTGATCAACCTTTGTTGATGCGTACCAGTAGTCGTCACACATCTCTACCCAGTCATTTAGTTCATTTTGCTTGGGGAAAGAACCCGCAGCGCTCAATATTGAGCCTAATTGGTAATGGTAGACATCATTTGGGGTGCAAGTCGTCCGCTCGGCCTGGGTCATTTGGCCTATTTTTTGGGCGAGCGTCATCTTACTCAAGATAGCATTCACTCTTGCTTTAACGTGTTTGTTAAAACGCATCTTAGCCATCGATTAATTCAAACCCTTGTTGAAGTGTTGTGGCTGAACTACCACCAACCCACACGTGGAAGTGACCTGATTCAGCAGCCCATTGCATCTCATCATTATAAAACGATAAGTCATTAATATTCAGCGAAAATATCACCTTTTTATGTTCGCCGCGCTTAACATGAACCCGTGAAAATTGCTTAAGTTCTTTTACCGGACGGGTGGCGCTAGCAACTAAGTCTCGAATATACAATTGCACAACTTCATCAGCATCCCAGTCACCTGTGTTATGCACGGTAACAGCCACTTCGAGAGTTTCTGAACGATTAATATGATGTTGACTCAACGTTAATTGGGAGTAGGTGAACTGGGAGTATGATAAACCAAAACCAAATTCAAAAAGCGGCGAAAAGTGGGTATCCAAATGAATTGCAGCCATGCCCAAAGAAGTTTGTGGGCTTCGAGGGGGAATATCATTCATGTGGATATATTGGTCGTTGGTGGCTGGCTTCCCTGAATTTTTTTGGTTGTAATACAGAGGGATTTGACCCACTTTACGAGGGAAGGTCACTGGCAATTTGCCACTGGGGACCGCTTCACCAAGCAGCAAATCGGCAATAGCTGGGCCTGCCATTGTACCTGGGTGCCAAGCATATAGCACGCTGTCTACTTTTTCGATAATTGGCTCTAAGGTTAGGGGTCTACCCGCCAGCACTACAAGCACAATGGGTTTACCCAGTTCAGCCATTTTTTCAATTAGTTCCATCTGGCTGCCAGGTAAATCAATATCAGCGCGACAATGTGCTTCTCCTGATAAAATCGCTTCCTCGCCAACACACATGACGATCACATCAGCTTGATTGGCCGACGCTAATGCTTGGGCGTACAAATCGGTTGTATATGAGCGGGTTGTCGCCATTGCCCTGTCATAGGTGATGTTAACTGAGCTTGGGCACGCAGATTCTAGGGCGCTGCGAATGGTGACACTGTGCTGCGGCTCACCGTCAAATATCCAGGTTCCCAGTTGTTCAAAACCATCATCAGCCAATGGCCCAATTAACGCGATATGTTGGGTTTCTTGGGCGTTTATGGGGAGCGTTTGATTGTGGTTTTTTAACAGCACACAGCTTTGTGTAGCGATCTGCTTGGCAACGTCTAAACTTTCTTGCTGATAAAAAGCATCCGCGGTGTCAGGGGATTGGCAGTCTTTGTCAAACAATCCCAGTTGTTCTTTGACAGATAAAATGAGACCTACGCTATGGTCAACTTGTGCAATGTCTACTTGTTTTGTTTCAAGCAACTCTTCTAGGTGCTCGCGATACGTGGTGCTGACCATTTCCATATCTAAGCCGGCATTAAAGGCTTTTTGTGCAGAATCTCGCGAGTTTTCGGTTAAACCATGTATCTCTAACTGGTAGATTGATTCCCAATCGCTTACCACAAATCCTTTGAATCCCCATTCTTCTCTGAGTATCTTTTTCATCAACCAACGATTACCGCTGGCAGGCACGCCATTCAAATCACTAAAGCTCGACATAAAGGTTGCCGCGCCTGAATCTGAGGCCATTTTAAATGGCGGCAAATAGATATTGCGCAGTTCATTTTCGGGAATATTGGTGGTGCCGTAATCTCTGCCACTTTCAGTCGCCCCATAGCCGGCAAAGTGTTTAGCACATGCTGCAATCTGTCCCGATTCAGACATATCCGTGCCTTGAAAACCGTCAACCATTGCTGCACCGAGTATGGAGCACAGGTAGGGATCTTCTCCCAAGCTTTCAGCAATACGCCCCCACCTTGGGTCGCGGCTAATATCAATCATGGGCGCAAAGGTCCAGTTTACCCCTACTGAGTTAGCTTCGAGCGCCGCTATACGGGCGGCTTGTTCAACTAGCTCTGCATTCCAGCTTGCGGCTTGACCTAATGGGATGGGAAAGATGGTTTTGAAACCGTGGATCACATCTCTACCAATTAACAGTGGAATGCCCAATCGACTTTCCTGTTTGGCAATATGTTGAAGGTAGTTCACTGTGGGACCATCGACTTCGTTGATAACCGACCCAACCCAACCGTCTCGCACCTGTTGTGCTAGATGTTCGCTTACATGGCCCTCGCATCCTGACACTTGGCACAATTGGCCAATTTTTTCGTGCAGGTGCATATTTGATAACAATTGAGATACCCGTTCAGAAAACCTTGGATTCGAACTGACTTTCGCCATATCTGCCGCTACGTGCATTCACAATTTCCTTTAAAGTGGCCTTTTGGCCTGCTTAGTTCGCCTTTTTTAACGCTGCTAAGCCTAATTAGTTAAACTTGTCTTTCTTCACCTTAATTGTGCGTTTAAGCAATTCAAACTAAATCAGCCCAAGTGGACTTATCCAAAGACTAAATGGAGTCTGATAGATCATTTTGATTGAGCAAATTATTTAACGAGCCATTAACAATGGGGCTGTTTTGAAAAGTGACCATCTCAACGTATCGTTTGTGCCCGCTCGTCGTATTTACATTGTGATGAAAATATTAGCGTGTAACGTGGATGTTAATTTTTAAGTTAACAGCAAGTTGCGCACAGTTGGGAACCAGCAATGACAGACCAAGAACATTACACCACCGCCCCAGAAGACAAAATTCCGTTTTTTAGTAAAGTGATTTATGGATTTGGCGCTATGGTTAACAACCTGTTGGCTGCCGCGATTGGGGGGATGGTGATAGTGCTGAACCTAGGTTTAGGCATGAACCCCGCTTTGGTTGGCCTTGTGAGCGCCTTACCTAGGTTAACCGACGCCATTACCGACCCTCTAATGGGTTATATAAGTGATAAGACCAAGTCAAAATGGGGACGTCGGCGTCCTTATATTTTTGCTGGCGCCATTGCTGCCGGGATCTTATATGCCCTGTTGTGGCAGCTTCCTGCCGAACAAAGTGAAAGCTACTACTTTTGGTATTTCCTGATTGGTTCTTTGGTATTTTATTTAGCCTATACCATGTTTGCTACGCCTTGGGTGGCGCTAGGGTATGAGCTTACGCCTGACTATCATGAGCGTACCCGCTTGATGGGGGTTCAGAACTTCATGGGCTACATCGTTTATATGATAGCCCCATGGTTTTTGTGGTTTATGCAAAATGATAACTGGTTCGACAGCATGGCTGAAGGAGCAGGCTGGTTGGCGATGATCATTGGTGCATTTACAATTTGTGTTGGTATTTTACCCGCAATTTTCCTTAAAGAGCGTCATCAAAGCATCCCAACAGAAAAAACTGAAAATGATACCGAAGACTTTACACCAGGCATCAAGGGCTTCTTTTCTGGATTCGGTGAGACCATAAAATGTAAGCCGTTTTTGTACCTGTGCTGCGCTACCTTTTTGGTGTTTAACGGATTTATGATTGTTTCTGCCTTCCAGTTTTACGCCATTATTTATTATGTATTTGGTGGTGATACCAGCCAAGGCTCTGAATATGCCGGTTATGCGGGCACCTTGATGGCATTCTCGACATTGTTCGTGATTATCTTGGTTTCTAAATTGGCAACTATTTATGGCAAGCGCAAAGCGTTTTTCTTTACCACTGGTATGTCGATGGTGGGATATGGGCTTAAATGGTTCTGTTATGACCCAGATACGCCTTGGTTATTGTTTATCCCTATGCCTTTCATCGCGTTCGGTTTGGGCGGGTTATTTACCCTAATGGGTTCGATGATTGCCGATGTATGTGATTATGATGAGCTTAAAACTCACCAACGTCGTGAAGGAATGTTTGGTTCAATCTATTGGTGGGTGGTGAAACTGGGTCAAGCCGCTGCCTTAGCTGCGGGCGGATTCTTGTTAAATGCCACAGGTTTTGACGTTGCCCTTGAGGGTGACCAGACTGAACTGACTCTTTCACTTATCAGATTATTTGACGGTGTCATACCGTTTGTTTTCTCCGGTATCGCGATTCTTCTGGTTATGGCTTATCCGCTGACAGAAGCAAGGTCTCGTGAAATTCGCATGGAGCTCGAAGCTCGCAGAGGGAAAGGCTGATACTCAGTCAGCCTATATTTCCTTAGGTTCCCTTAAGCTAAACCGCTTTTTTTACATTTATTTTTTTTATAGCCACTTACCCAAAGGGTTAAGTGGCTGCTAATGATTTTTTCAAAGGGATATAAAATGAAGTTTTTTGGTCCAGTTGTTCTTGCGCTTTCTTTAACGGTATTGTCCGCATGTGGAGGCGGTGGTGGCAGCAGCCAAGAGCCTGCGCCAACGCCTGTGCCCGATCCACCGCCGGCACCAACACCTGTGCCCGATCCTCCGCCGGCACCAACACCTGTGCCTGATCCACCGCCGGCACCAACGCCTGTGCCCGATCCACCGCCGGCACCAACGCCTGTGCCTGATCCTCCACCGGCGCCAACACCTGTGCCTGATCCACCACCGGCACCACCTCCAGTGCCTGATCCAGATCCTGCTCCTGACATCGATATTATTCCAGTGGGTAAGGGCAGTGTTGCGGTTGATTTTAACCCTGATGGATACCGTTGTACCGAAGACTATGGTTTCTGGGTGTATAACGCCGGAGTCGTATTACCTGGTGTAAGTGGCTGTACAAATGATGATAGACCCATTGGCAACATTACCAAACGCTATCCGCAAGTTGTGGGTAAAGCAGCACAAGATCCTGTGGCGTCCCACCGCTGGTGGGGGTCGGTGTCTTTCCTGGGCGAAATGGCCATAGGCGACCCTAACAGCGCGGCTTATATCACGCCTGATCCGATTATCGCGCGGATCACTAATAAAGGTGTGCGCGTGATGGGAATACCGTCAGGTTTGCAGTCAATGGATGAGATTAATTTCCAATACCCCATACCTGATCCATTTTCCGAAGTCTTTGATGGAATAGCAGTTGCTAACTCAAATCACGCCGATTTAGAGGCATTTTTAAAAGATAGTAGTGAAGGCTCTGTCACCGTTGAGTGGCAAGCAAATAATACTGCCGTGATGGAAGCCACCTTTGTGCATGGCTCACCCTATATCTTCTTTACTTCTTTTGATGGCGACTTTTTGCTTAGAACCTTACGTGAAGATGGTGGAGAGAAAGGTCATTTTGAGGTGGCCGACAACGTTCTTGGTTTATGGACAAGTGTAGCGGGTAACAAAAATACGTATTTGGCGGTGGGTGACAGCGGCACTGAGTTTGCCAATATCACTAGCAATCAAATTCAGGTCACAAGTCCCGACAACACCTTTACCTTGGTATTGATGCCTGAGTCGGGTGATGTCACACCGCCCCAAGCCATGATTGATAGTTTTGTTGAGCTTGCACTAAATCAGGTGACGTCAGTTAAAATTGATTATGCGGTTAATCCACAAACTCAGGCTGTCACGGTTTCCCATCAATACCTAAATGCTGCAGGCGAAGCCACACAAACCATGGCGGGATTACATCCACTGCACTGGAAAAACAGCACAGTGGCAACTACTGATTATTCGGTCAGAAGTGCTCGTGGTACGGTGAAGTTTGCTAAAATCGATGGTTTTGATTATGCCATTCCGTCAATGGGGGTACTGCCTTATTTGCCGTCAACTAATCCGTCTATGGATTCATCCACATTAACTGCGTATATCGAATCATTCATCGCCGAAGGCCCCTCAAATTGGAATACTTTTACAGATACTTATTGGTCTGGAAAAGCCTATTCAAAGGTCTCTGAATTGGCCGCCATTGCCCGAGCAAATGGGATGGAAGAAGAGGCGGATATTTTCATTGATTGGCTCAAGCTAGAGCTTTCTACCTGGTTTAGCGCCACCACCAATGATGAAATCGATACTGATAAATACTTTGTCTACGACGACGAGTGGGACACCTTGTTAGGCGTCACCGAATCATTTGCAGCGCATCAGATGTTAAACGATCACCATTTTCATTATGGCTACTTTGTGCGTGCGGCTGCTGAGATTTGCCGGGTAGACGCACTTTGGTGTGCAGACGATGAATATGGCCCTATGGTTGAAATGTTGATTCGGGATTACGCCGGTGGCAAAGACGATGATATGTTTCCTTACTTGCGACATTTTGACCCAGCCAATGGTTTTTCATGGGCCTCTGGCACCGTTAACTTTGCACGTGGTAACAACAATGAGTCCACTTCAGAAGCGGCAAATGCTTATGGTGCCATGGTGTTGTACGGCTTAATTACCGACAATCAAGCATTGGTGGACCGAGGAACCTATCTGCATGCATCTACGGCTGCTACTTACTGGCAATATTGGAACAACATTGATGCCTATAACAACATGCCAGAGGAGTTTGATAACTTTCCAGCAACCTATGACAAAATTACCACGTCGATCATTTGGGGTGATGGGGCGGTATTTTCCACATGGTTTAGTCCTTTATATGCCCATATTTTAGGTATACAAGGCTTGCCGATCAATCCGCTAACTTTGCATGTGGCGCAATATCCTGATTATATGGCTGACTACATCGAGCTTGGTCTATCTGAGTCATCTAATGGCAAACCATCAGGATTAGGCACAGATCAGTGGCGTGATATTTGGTGGAACCTGTGGGCCATGAATGATGCGACCAGTGCTATCGCTGACTTTAACTCAGTAAGCAATTACACCCCTGAGTTTGGCGAGTCCAAAGCTCATACCTATCATTGGATACATGCCCTTGAAGAACTCGGTCAAGTGATCAGTGGTACCGGCGATGTTACCGCGGATGATCCTGCTGCCATGGTATTTGAAAAAGACGGAAGTCGCAGTTATCTGGTGTACAACTTTGGCAATGATGCCAAAACCGTTAATTTTAGTGATGGCGTTTCATTTGAGGCGGCAGCATCAGTGTTTACGGTGCGTACCACCTTTGATTTAGAAACTGACGATAACGAACCGCCAAGCGCAGTGACGCTGTTAGTGGCTTCAAATATTCGCCAAACCCAAGCGGATCTCACATGGCAAGCGGCCACTGACAATGTGCGTGTTGCCAGCTACCGTGTTGATGTATTGCAAGATGCTGAAGTCATAAACACCTATGGGACCCAGTCGACACAATTCGGTTTAACTGGGTTAACCGCCAACACTGACTATGAAGTCACGGTGACAGCCATCGATGTGGCGGGTAATGAATCTGTTGCAGATACGATTGATATTACCACTGCCCAAGAAGGGCAAGATTTACCGCCACTGATGTCTGGGGTGATCATGCTAAACAGTGTTTCCAGCACGGGCATGACAATCAGCTGGTCAGCGGCTGAAGATGAGGGCGAGATAGCAAGTTATTCGGTTGTGGTTACTGGACCGGACAACTTCCTGTTTGAAACCTCAACGCAAAACTTGACTATTGAATTGACAGATTTAACCGAAAATACCCTTTACACCCTTCAGGTTACGGCACTGGACGATAGTAATCAGGCGTCCAACACTCTTGAGCGTCAAGTGACGACTGCTACATCAACTCCGGCACTCGTGGTCTTTGCCACAAGTCTACCTGATGGCTATGTGACGGCTAATTATCCGGGTAATGATGAGGCGGATAACGATATTATTTCGACTGATGGTGGCGTGTTAGAGGCAGACTTCACCGGTGGTGGTAATGTGTATATCACCGCTCCCAGCACCGTGGACTTAAGCCCCTATGAAAGTGGTTACTTAGAATTTGAGTTGCGTGTTGTAAGCATGGGTAGCCATTCTGATATTTTGGTGAAAATTGATAGTGGTTGGCCGGCAGTCAGTGATTTGGATGTCTCGGCCTATGGCGGCTTGCCTACTAATGATACTGACTTTGTGGCGTATCGAATTCCAATTGCCGACTTTGTCGCTTCGTCAAACCGCTTTGTTGAAGGCAATACGATGGATATTAGTTCAGTGGTTAACCCCGTTGTTTTTGAAGGTAGTGAAGGCGGCGATGCGTTGCATATTCAGTTGCGCAACATTCAGTTTGTTGCTCAGTAATAGAGGCCGTTTACCGCTGGTGGGCGCTAACTAAGCGCCACCGGCTATTGCACAACTAGTTATTTAATTTATTGATTAAGCTTGCACGTAACTGACGGGCAGTGGTTTCATTCAGGGGGGCTAAAACCCCCTTTTTTGATGCTGGAATATGTTCCGTATCTGGCTGTGAAAACACATAGTGCTCAAACATGTTTCGCCAGCTATCACGCTGGGCTTCAGGCAAGTCACGAATACTTAAAATGGCATGGTTGAGGGCATCTAGCGGGGTACCCATAAAGTTAGGTACTTGTCGCCACCAATAGTTGATGAGTATATTAAATGGCTGTAATCCTTCCACATGATGCCACCACATACTGGGTATATAAATAGCGTCACCCGGGCTTAGCTCAACAATCGAACAGTGCTCAATAGCTTGTTGGAACTTAGGAAAGCGTTGGAAGTCGGGCTGATAAAAGTCCACCAAACTTGCGGGTTGTCCTGCTGGGGTGTAATCCAATGGCCCAATATATAAATTGTCCAATTGATCAGGTGGGAACAAGGTAAATCGGCGTTTTCCGGCAATACAACAAGCTAGATTGTCGGGGACATCAAAGTGCGCGGCGATCCTAGACTGGGTGCCTGCCCAGATACTTACGAGCGGTATATTTTGTAATTGCGGAATGTCATTGTGCTCACGCATACCCGGTAATATGTGATTGATAGATGCCGACCCTAAATAGACAGAGGGTGGACTAGGCGCATCCAGTGTTGCCAATATCTCATCCAATATCTGATTAACCGTGGTGTTCTTTGGCGAAAAGTTGAATCCATCGAGGTTATCGTTATAAAAAAAGCGACCGTTAACCTCATTGGGAGCCTCAAATGCCTGAACTGGATTGTCATTAGACCATTGTTGTAAATAGTCCTTAGCTTGCTCAGGCGAGGCTTTAGCAGCCCCTACCAGTGGCCAGTCTCTCACTAACCCCCTAAAAACCGTAGGCTCAGAGGAGGTCATCCTCTGCGCCGTTAAGTCTGCGTAGGTAGCATTGGGGATCTCGGTAATTGTGTGAGCAGAATTAAAAGTAAGCATGATTGGACTAGAGTGTGCTATTTTTCTTTTCTATCAACAATGACAAGTTAGACATAGATGCTTCCATCATGTGGATCAGCTGCAAATAGCCGAGTTGATGTAGTTGCTGAAGTGTGTCGCCAGATAATCCCGCGACTTTTTCTTCATGAATGGTGTACAAACTGTTTAGCTCATGCTGCGAGTTGTCTTTTAACGTGACCTTGATATTGACCGATTCAATCAAATCTAACTCAAGCAGTTTGTCGATGAATTCTTTGCTTTGCTGGTGGCCCAGGTGAATGGCTTGCAACACTGAATTAATGTTATGCAAATAGTCACTTTGTCCACCTTGACTCAAAAATACCGGCACCGCATCAGTGTCTGAGTCATCGGTAGACACTCTGGGGCTGTCCATATCCACAAAAACCACCGGATCTTTGGTTAAAACACCGTCTTTTTGAATGTTTTGAAAACCAATTAAAAATGGACGGCGCTGAATACTTAGTGGGATGTAATTCGCCTGCCAGCCATCATCGTTCAAAAACAAGTTTTCATTGTCTCCAAAGCCCAACATGGCGATAGTTTCAAATTGACCGGTTTCAGAATGTTTATGGAAAAATATTGGATAGAACCCCTGAACCTCACGAAACTCAGACACAAAGACATTGCTAAAACTAACATCGTCGCCAAGGCCGGGTCGCATGCTGGCGATGACTTTTAGGTCTTTGTGAGTAACGTTATCAAGAAGTTGATGATTGGGCATGAAAGCTCCTAATAAATAATTCGAATCATGGTGTTAACCTGAATAGGCTACCACCATGGAGATAAACAGAGCAACACAGAGCTGCGTTAAATTCGTTGTAAACCAAATTCACGGATTTTTTCAATCAATTCGCGATTGGTGGGCAATCCTCTAAGCAATTTGTCGGTGGTTTGTTGGTTTTTTCTAAAACTCTCCATGGCCATTTGATAATTGCTTGAGCGCCTTGCTGTGGCGGGTGTTTGGGTTTTAAAGCCCATTCCATAAAGCACATATTGATAACTAGCAGACGGGAATACTTCGTCTATCTGGGTAAAGTCACTGTGCCATGGGCTATGGTACTGCCAAAGTGCAAGTTGCTGTTTTAGATCTTCAGGGATTGTTTCAGGTCGACAGTTATCAACCCAATAATCGGTATCTGTGCGTTTGGTTAATATGTAATGAAGTTTCAAAAAATCGATAATACGGTCCCAACGATATAGAAACTTATCATTGAATCGCTTGGCGACAATATCCATCACCCCACGGGTGGCTGGAAGCTGTTCACTGATCATCGCAGCTGACAGCTCTACCAATACTAATGCAGACGCTTCTAGTGGCTCTAAGAAGCCTGCAGAGAGGCCGACTGCGACACAGTTTTTGTGCCAAAATACTTGTCGATGTCCCGGTGTGATGGGGATTTTGCGCACCGTGAGCTCATCGGCTTTGTCACCGACACTTTGGCGAACATAATTTCGCAATTCCACTTCGGCTTTGTCATCGGTGGTATGTTCAGACGAAAATACATGGCCCACACCGCGTCTTGAAGGCAAGCCTATATCCCATATCCAACCAGCACTTTGCCCGGTTGATATGGTGTGTGATGCGATAGGGCTTTTATCTGATTCGTAAGGCACATGTACGGCTAGGGCCGTATCATTAAATAAGATATGGCGCTTGTTAATAAACGGAATTTGATAATGTTTTCCTAACAACAAGGAGTTAAAACCGGTGCAGTCGATAAACAAGTCTGCTTCAAGCTCGCCTTTATTTCTGGTGTTAAGAGTTTTAATATCCCCATTCGGGTGAGAATTAATGCCCTCAACATGGTCAAGAATATGGTTAACCCCGAGCTTTTCAGTACAATGTTTTTGTAACATCACTGAGAATTTACCCGCATCCAGGTGATACGCATAATTGGCCACATGGGCATACTCAGGTGTGGTGTTTTGTTTGGGCGCAAGATCTTGTTCACAAATATGGCCTTGATAAGATACCGCATCAGCAAAAGGAATATTTGGTGCTTGTTGCTGCCAAAATGGCGCAAGGTTGATACGTTCATAACCCTCTGGCAAAACCAACGGATGATAATAGGCATCATCTTCTGCGCCAGTTACCCATTTCGCAAATTTAGCTCCTTGTTTAAATGATGCGTCACATTCACGGATAAACTGAGTTTCTGTGATACCCATTTTACGAAGCGTACCGCGCATGGTTGGCCAAGTGCCTTCACCCACACCAACTGGGTTCACATCTGGTGACTCTATCAACGTCACCGAGATACCATCTGGCGAGTCAGCCATATGCTCAGCGGCAATCACGCCTGCGGTTAACCAACCCGCAGAACCACCGCCCACAATCACTATTTTGCGAATCGGACTATCCATCAATCTGTACTCCAAACAATCGTCTTTCAAAACAATAACAAAAAGCCGCTATGAAAGCGGCTTTTTTCGTAAAACAGAACCCGCTAGAAAGAGTAGCGAGCACCAAAGTTATATCGAGAGCCGTATTGACGAGCAAATAGGAATTGCTCTTCATAACGACCATAACCTTCTTCTGTTTCATTGGTTAGGTTTATTCCTTCAAAGAATACCGTCAAATTGTCATTCACATCATAGTTGATGCTCAGATCAGTTTGCGCATACTCTTTTCCAAATTGCGGCGGACTTTCTGCCGAACCTTGTTGTTGTCCAACACCAATCAAGTAATCATCACGCCATGCGTAAGTGAGTTTGACTGACAAACCGTCTTTTTCATAAAACAGTTGGGTGTTTGCTGAGTCACTCAAGCCGTTCAACGGAGATTGTGCATCGAAGCTTTCTGTATCGTACTCCACATCGCCATCAACTAACGTGATATTGAAGCTAGCACCAAAACCAGTTTCACCAAACATGTGCTGAATCGCGAACTCGATACCATCTACCGACTTGTCGTCACCATTTTCAGGACGGCTTACTAACCACTCAATCAAAGGATCATTTTCGTTTTGACGAATGATTTGAGTTTGACAACATGCATCATCAACCCCTTGGCCACTATCAATCAATTGTTGCCAAATGGCACCGTCAGTCACATCAACGCCGTCAGCAACTAGCTCAGCGGCAGCTTGCGCAGCACGCGGGCCATTCAACGGATCACGAAGGTTATCAACGGTCACTAAGGTTTGAACCGTACTAATGAAGTTCTTCACGTCTTTTCTGAAGTAACCTAAAGCAATGTAACTGGCATCAGCGTAATAATATTCAGCCGTTAAATCGAAGTTGGTTGACTCGAAAGGCTGAAGATTAGTATTACCAGAGCTACCATTTCTGCTACCTGGCTTAGGAGCCGCAGATAGTGATCTGGCACCAACTAAGTTACCCAAAGGCGCACGAGTAATGGTTTTACTCGCTGAGAAACGCGTAATCAATTCGTCAGTAACTTCTACTTTAATATCTAAATTTGGCAGAAGTAAGTCGTGCTCTCCAGAGAAGGCGACACTACCCGTATCACTGGCTCTGTAACGCAGTTGCCACTCAGTGGGGTTTGACCAAACCACAAAGTCTTCAATATCTTGATTAACCACACTGGTGACTTCGGTTTCTTCGTAACGAAGACCGACGTTAACATCAATGGGCATGTCGTCAATTTCAAAATACATATCAGCAGCTATGTAAGCACTTTGTGTTTGCTCGGTTAAGTCAGCGTATGTATTAACCGCATTTGACTGGGCAAATGGGTCTGTCTCAAAGCCAAAGAACGACTGCAGACGACCAACCGCTTCGGCGTAATCAAAGTCGTAAAAGTAGTTGGTTGTTAGGTTTGCACCACCATTTGAAAACTGATCGAGCAAATCACCTGTGCTAGTACGGGTGAACATACTGTCAGGGAAAATCGCCTGGTTGCCATTGTAACCACCTGGTCCTTGGTTGCCACTAAATGCATTGCGACCGCCAAAGGTTTGATCAGTGCTTGATAAGCCGCCTCTAACAGCCATCAAGAAGCTATCTTCAGGGTTTTCCCAAGTACCATGTAATTGCAACTGCTCAACAGTAGACTCACCGACTCCGCGACTGAACTGCGCAAACAAGGGATCAAAGTCATTTGCTGAAGCTTCCGCTGCACCGTCTGGCCAAGTTATGTCATATTGCGGAATGCCACCTTGAGAGAAATCATAGGTTTTGGTGACAATGTTATTCGGCCCTAAGATGATGTTACCTGAGTGATTGGTGCCGCCATCAGCACCGTTATCAGTGGTCGTTTTAGAGTCGTGGTAATCTAACTCGAAATGCAAACTATCATTGAACTGCCATTCCCAGTTGAAACCAATCGAGTCACTTTCAACCAACAGCGTTTCAGCGTTTGCAGAGTGAGCAAAATCGTTGGCTGTTTCTGTAAAGTTAATCGCGGTACCGCGTTCATCTAGTTCATAATCAGTAACGTTACCACCGAAGTTAAACCAAATGCCAAACCCTTTTCCGGCAGTTGCCTGCTCAATCTCAGAGTAAACATAGTCGAGGGTAAAGGTCATGTCATCACGAGGCGCATATTGTAATGTAGCTTGGCCATTAAAACGTGAACGATCGACGTTATTGATATTGTTTGAAATTTGACGAGGGAAGTAGGTGTGTCCTGCTTTGCCGTCTTCAGTTGCACCATCAGCAGTATCTTCCGCTGCATTAGCGGCGTCAGGTCTTGCGTCAATAAACGATGTTGCATTGGTAAATGGTCCCTGATCGGCTTGCCAACCGGGAATATTTGCACTTTGCTGTTGGAAATTACGAGTTTGGTGAGACAAGGAAACCGCAAAACCTAAGGTATTGTCTAAGAATGTGTCGCTGTATAGCGCTGACAATTCAGGTGTAACATCTTCACCTTCCACATTGGATTCGTCGTATATGCCCTTGGCAGATACAGCATATTTCAAACCGGGTGAGTTTAACGGTTTAGCGGTAATAATGTTAACCGTCGCACCCAAACCACCTGAAGGTATATCAGCTCGGCCTGTTTTGTATAGCTCTAGTGCACTAACACCGTCAGAGGCTAAGTTTTCCAAGTCAAACGAACGAGTATTACCCGTTCCCGGCATCTGACGGCCGTTTAGGGTTACCAAGTTAAAGCTTGGACCAAAACCACGTACTGTGATTTGGCTACCTTCACCATTTTTGCGACTAATAGTTACACCGGTAATACGTTGTAAGGATTCTGCTAAGTTGGTGTCTGGGAATTTACCCATTTCCTCAGCGGAGATAGCATCAACAACACCTTGTCCATCACGTTTGATGTCCATAGCGCGAATTAAACTGCCACGGATACCGCGTACTGCGATGACTTCGACATCATCACCAGCTGCTGAGGCCGCTTCTTCTTGGGCTTGTGCCGTTGACATTGCTGCTGTTCCCATTAGCAATGAAATCGACGCCGCCAAATATTTTTTATTGAAAGTCATATGTTTCATAGTGTTCCTACTTATTCTTCTCTCAATTCAGTGCTTAGCGCCTTCGAGATAAGTGTTACTTCACTTATGCAGGAAAGCGCTGCTCCTATTGGTTCTGTTAGCGATTATTCAGACAAAATCACAGCGTTGTCGACACGATAAATTGCGCCACCACCTGTTGCCCATGCTGGGAATATCATCACAACATCAATTGCACTTATGTCTAGTCCGGCATCAGATAATGCTAGCAAATCGAAGGTATAGGTTTGCCATTGACCAACAACTGGGTCTTGACCTTCATTGCTGGTGTTAAGGTTCACTTCTGCAAACGACGTGTTGCCATCTGCTTCTATTTTTAACAACCAATCTGTATCACCACCTGAAGGAGCCGCTACCATTTTCATTTCAAATTGTAGCTTACCTGTTGTTAAGTAGGCCGACGCGTCAAATGGTGTGCCATCGTCACGACTATAGAAACCCAGTACCGTGCCATTGTTATCTAAGATTTGGAATTCAGCGGTTGCGCCATGGTCCGCATCATCTGCTTCAACCGTTGGCGTCGTTCCACCGCAACAATCCCATAATGGCCACCCTGTGTTCACCTCATCTTTAAAGAAGGCTAGCACTTCATTTGAACCTGCATCTGGCGTATCTGAACCCGGGTTACCAATAATGAGGTTATCTACACGGTAGATTGCACCTTCACCGGTTTGCCATGCTGGGAATATCATGATGACGTCAATGGCACTGATATCTAATCCTGCATCAGACAAGGCTGACAGACTAAATGTATAGGTTTGCCATTCGCCAGTAACTGGGTCCAAACCTTCAGTACTGGTATTTAACGCAACTTCTGCAAACGATGTGTTGTTATCCGCTTCTACCTTTAACAACCAGGTTGTATCAGCAGTAGGCGGGCTAACCACTTTCATTTCGAAGCTTAATGAACCGCTTGTTAATAGTGCAGATGCATCAAATGGTGTGCCTTCCTCTGGTAGGCGGCTGTTAAAACCAAGTACCGTACCGTTGTTATCTAGTATTTGGAATTCAGCAACTGCGCCGTGATCAGCATCATCTGTTTCAACCGTTGGTGTTGTGCCGCCACAACAATCCCACAATGGCCAGTTACCACTTGCTGCATCAGCAAATACCACTTCACGAGGTCCTGTTGGTCCGTTTGTCGCGTTTGGATTGTAGATTTTTGCGTTATCAACACGATAGATTGCACCTTCACCGGTTTGCCATGCTGGGAATATCATGATGACGTCAATGGCACTGATATCCAAACCTGCATCTGCTAAATCAGATAGCGAGAATGTATAGGTTTGCCATTCGCCAGTCACAGGATCCAAACCTTGAGTACTGGTATTTAAGGCGACTTCTGCAAACGATGTATTGTTGTCAGCTTCTACTTTTAACAGCCAAGTCGTATCAGCCGTCGGTGGACTAACCACTTTCATCTCAAATTCAAGCACACCCACTGTTAGCAGTGCTGAGGCATCAAACGGTGCTACCTCGCCGGGTAAGCGGCTGTTAAAACCAAGTACGGTACCGTTATTATCGAGAATTGAGAACTCTGCTACCACACCGTGTTCAGCATCATCCATTTCCTCTGTTGGTGTTGTACCACCACAGCAGTCCCATAAAGGCCAATCTAAATTAGTTTGATCTTCAAAAATTACTAATTCAGGGAATGTTTGGGCACCCGGTTCAGCAATGGTTAGGTTATCAACGCGATAGATTGCGCCTTCGCCTGTTTGCCATGCTGGGAATATCATAATAACGTCAATGGCACTTACGTCTAAACCTGCGTCGGATAATGTCTGTAGCGGGAAGGTGTAAGTTTGCCACTCGCCAACTGCTGGGGCTGCACCTTCTAAGCTTGTATTCAAAGCGACTTCTGCAAATGACGTGTTGTTGTCACCTTCTACTTTCATCAGCCACGTTGTAGGGGTAGTCGTATCAGCAACAACCTTCATTTCAAAGGACAAGTTACCCGTGGTTAACATCGCTGAGGCATTGAAAGGCACACCGCCTTCTGATACATCCGGGCGACTGTTAAATCCTAATACCGTACCGTTGTTATCCAAAATTTGGAATTCAGCCACTGCACCATGTTGTGCATCGTCTGTCACAACTGCTGGAGTTGTACCACCACAGCAATCCCAAAGTTTCCAAAGCGGGTTTTCCGCGTCAGAGAAGATGGTGATTGGAACGGCAACATCTGGCGTTGGTGGAGTAGGAGCAGGTGCTTTACCCTCTACTAAGGTGTCTTCGTCTTTGTAGCCAGCACGAATGGTTTCACAGCCTGCGCCTGTTAGTGGGTCAGCGGCACACTCGTAGACACGAACGTAATCTACTACCATGCTTTGACCTTCACCGGCGAAAGCGGTCTCATCAATACCAAGATTATTGACATTTTCAGGCCAGTTTCCGCCTACTGCAACATTCAAGATGATATGAAAGTCTTGGTCAAATGGAGAAGCATCCCAGAAGGTTTGTTGTTCACCGGTGGCAATATCAAAATATTCAGCGAACCAACCACGATGTTTCAGACCAACTGCTTCGCCTTTACTGTTGAAACGGACTTCAGAAGCCATTTGAGTTGCATACAAATAACCATCCATATACCAACGAATTTCACCTTCTTGCCATTCTATCGCGTAAGTGTGGAATCCATCAGCAGGATTAGATGCTGGCGTATATGCTTGACCTGAGCTTTCATTGTTAGGAAAGTCGCGACCGTAGTGCAAGGTGCCGTAAATGTTGGTTTCTTCTACGCCAGCATCATTAAGGGTTTTAAGGTTAACTGACTCGAAAATATCGATTTCACCTGATTTTGGCCAACCGCCATATACTTCGTCAGTTGGTAACATCCAAAATGCCGGCCAAGAACCTTGACCAGCGGGCATTTTAGCGCGCATTTCAAAACGACCGTATTTCCAGTCGCCTTTGTTCTTAGTGACCATTCGAGCTGAAGAGTAGGGTAATTGAGCATCTACTGCAGCTTTAGCAACAATATTTAGCATACCGTCGGCTACAAACGAGTTTTCAGCAGAATCTGTATAACACTGCTTCTCCTGATTGCCACCGCCAGCACAATCGACTTCGTGTGTCCACTTGGCCGAGTCAATGCTTGTACCTTCAAACTCATCGTTCCATACCATTACCCAATCAGACACTGGGGCTGAGGTATCAACTGCCTTAATGTCGGTACTTGTGTCTGAACCGCCACATCCCGCCAGTGTGAGTGCCAATATGGCGCTCGCTGACAGAGACAGATTGCGCGTCGTGTGCTTAACGCTTTTAATTCTCATTGTGTTCTCCGAAAAACAAAATCTAAGTGACTTTGACTGACCTTTGACTTAATGCTTCTACGTTATTAAATCGCAGTGAATCAAAAAATACTCCGGCCAGATGTTAACTGCCTGTTTTAATGTGTAACACAAACGTTAACTGCTTCAACATTAAATACGGTAAGACGGGACTAGCAAAGGATGGAACGGACATTATGTCCAGTTGGACGTGTTTTTCGTTAATGAAGCCGTCTTTTTTTTACCACTATATTCGCTTGAATCTTCGCCAAGTGCACGGTTGGCCCACGTTGACGCAGCATCAGTCCGTTTGAGCTTATTTGCGTTGCGTGATAATCAACTTTGCATAGAGTTACCGTCAATATTGTCGAAAAATGAACAATTATAGATAGGTGGTGACGTTAAAATGGCAATGTCAAAACGTATAGATAGAACGTTTTTTATCATTCTATTAACATTTTTAGTGTTTGGATGTTCCAAGCAAAATGCTGGGAGGAATGTTCAAACCGTTGGGGTTGAGAAGGTAATCGAATCAACCTTTAATGGTGACTATCAGCAGAATATTGCGGTAGCTATCAATATTGGTGGACCTGAATATACAGGATTTGACGGTATTCAATACGCCGCAGATACCCTGCAACTTGATGCGCCTAAATTGCAATCTGGAACGATTAAAGGTTCTCAAGATCCAACTTTGTATCAAAGTTACCGTGTCGGCAATATGAAAATACCCTTGCCGGTTGAAAATGGCACTTACGATATAACATTCAAATTTGCCGAGCCAGACGAGGTACCGGTTGGTGGTCGTCTTATTGATGTATATGCGCAACAACAATTGTTGCTCAAGGACGTGGATATAAGAAAGGCTCGAGACGGTAATATTTTATCTTCCTTAGATAAGACAGTGACTGGTATCGAGGTCAGCAACGGAGTCTTGGAGTTATCGTTGCAAGGAAAGTCACAACTGGCTGTTTTGCATGCTTTGATTGTCAGAAAAAGTGGCATTGATACTCAAGCATCCTGGCAGTTGGTTTGGCAAGACGAATTTGATTATCAAGGTGCGCCAGATCCTGAAAAATGGCGTTTTGATGTGTGGCCAGCTCGTAAAGTGAATGGCGAGGATCAGGCCTACACACAAAGGCCTAAAAATGTACGTGTCGAGAACGGACACCTAATCATTCAGGGACACAAAGAAGAGTATGGCAACGCGGAATATACCTCAGGGCGTATTCATACTATGGGGACAAAAGACTTTTTGTTTGGCAAGGTAGAAGTACGAGCCAGAATACCAGCCGGACAAGGAACATGGGCTGCAATTTGGATGCTGCCCAGTGATCCGTATAAATACTCAACAACCTGCTCTCCAAATGAAGATTGGCAAGGCAGTACGACGTGTGATGCCTGGCCTAACTCCGGTGAAATCGACATTATGGAATATGTTGGATATGACCCGACTACCATACACGGCACAGTGCACACTAAAGCCTATTATTGGATGAACTGGGAGCAACGTAAGGCCAGTATCGACGTGGATGAAAGTGTCAATCAAGACTTTCAGGTTTATTCCATGGAGTGGGGTCCTGACTACATTTCTATCGCCATGAATGGTATCCCTTATTTTTATTATGCTAACCAAAACGAAGGTTGGCGGGCATGGCCCTTTGATCACCCATATCATTTGATCCTTAATTTGGCAATCGGTGGGGATTGGGGAAGAGCTGGCGGGCCCATTGATAACAGCATTTTTCCCGTACAAATGGACGTGGATTATGTGCGAATTTATCAACGTAAATAGCGCTATCGATTAACCTGATAGCATTAAATCGATAGATATATTTTTAAAGAACATAAAGCAGTTAATACAATGAACAACATGGCAAGCAAAACGACGCAGGGTGAATTTGTCACTCTAAGCGGACAAAAATTTTACAAAATTGAAAATGTAGACGGTATGGCACCGTTTTTTATCAGTCTCATTTCAAGTAGTGATCATTGGTTGTTTGCTGCCTCAAATGGTGGTTTAACAGCCGGGCGGGTGTCGCCTGAAACAGCTTTGTTTCCTTATGTCACGGTTGATAAAATCTATGACAGTGCGCCGCATACAGGTTGCAGAACGATCATTAAACTCGACCACAATGGTGAGTCTGTATGTTGGCAGCCATACAATGAGTTGTTAGAACAAAAATATGATGTTCAAAGAAACTTGTATAAGAACGTGCTTGGCAGTCAATTATGCTTTGAAGAAATAAACCACTCGTTGCAACTGGCTTTTCGATACACTTGGGCAACCAGTGAAGAATATGGTTTTGTACGCCAAGTAGAGGTTCAAAACCTGTCGACTAATCAACGCAGCATTCATCTTGTCGATGGACTCGTCAACCTGTTGCCGGCTGGCACCCCAAGATTTACCCAAGCGCAATCCAGTAATCTTGTTGATGCGTATAAATTTAATGAAATTGATGAGCAAACAGGGGTGGCACTCTTTACCTTGTATTCTGGCATTACTGACCGTGCTGAGCCGAGCGAATCATTGCGAGCAAACACGGTTTTTGTTACCGGTGTTGAATACAAAAATCTCCTATTGACTGACCGTCAGCTAAAGGGCTTTAAACAAGGTGAAAGCCTCTCTACCGAGCTTGATAGCCGAGGGATACGCGGAGATTATTATGTTCACGCTGAGTTAGAATTAGCCGGCGAGCAGTCTCAATCATGGCGAATTGTCGCCAACATCGACCAAGACCAATCGCAAATAGTTGAGCTGATGAGCCAGTTGGATGATCCTGACTTGCTGCACAAGGCCTTGAATGAATCGATTCTAGCTGGCGACGACGCCTTGGCGAAAATCATGGGTTCAAGTGATGGTTTTCAGCAAACTGCAGAGCAAGCGGTGGATGTGCATCATTATGCCAACACCTTGTTTAACGTATTACGAGGCGGTATTTTCAACGACCAGTACCAAATATCAACGGCTGATTTTGCTGCCACACTAGCGCATTTCAATAAAGATTTGGCAAAACGCCACCATGACTTTTTAAGCGCGTTACCAGAGATGGAAAATATTCAGCGTCTGCTTGATCAAGTACAGCAACAAAACGATCAGCAACTTACACGTCTTGCACTTGAGTATTTGCCCATTACCTTTGGACGTCGACATGGCGACCCAAGCCGTCCTTGGAACCAATTTGCGATCAATTTAAAAGACAAGCAAGGCAATCCTCTGTTGTCCTATCAGGGTAACTGGCGGGATATTTTCCAAAACTGGGAAGCATTGACATTCAGCTACCCTGATTTTATCGAAAGTGTCATCGCAAAATTTGTGAATGCCTCGACGATGGATGGTTACAACCCTTATCGAATTACCAAAGAGGGGATTGACTGGGAAGTGGAAGAACCTGATGACCCGTGGAGCTATATCGGCTACTGGGGTGATCACCAAATTATCTACTTACTGAAGATGCTTGAGTTATCGAAACAGTTCCATCCTGAAAAGCTGAGCCAGTTGTTGACCGAATCGGTATTTAGTTATGCCAATGTGCCTTATCGGATAACATCGTTTGAAAACACCCTGAAAAATGCCAAAAGTACGGTGAGTTACGACGAGGCGTCAGCCAGTGAGATTGAAGCGCGCGTAGAACGTATGGGCGCCGATGGAAAAATGGTATTGGATGCCGACGGGAATGTTTATCAGGTTAATCTACTGGAGAAACTGTTAGTTCCTTTGTTGTCAAAACTGAGCAACTTAGTGGTTGATGGTGGTATTTGGTTAAATACTCAGCGTCCTGAATGGAACGATGCGAATAACGCCTTAGTGGGGCAAGGTCTGTCCATGGTGACCTTGTATTATATGCGCCGTTATATTCGCTTCATGCAGTCTTTGATTGCTGATATGGATCAGTCAACAGACATGTCCAGTGAAGTCAGTGTATGGTTACAGACTACCCATGGTGCCTTAGCCGAGTTTGCGGCGAGTTTGCAAGCTAACCAAACCGTTTCTATGCAACAGCGCTATGCACTACTCGACAAATTAGGACGTGCTGGTAGTGAGTACCGACTAACTGTTTACGCTAGTGAAGGCTTTAGTCAAAAAACAGATCAAGCCATTGATACCGTTAAACAATTATTAGACAGTGCATTGGTTTGTATTGATCGTAGTATTGCGCAGAATCGAGATGATGACGGGCTATATCACGCTTACAATGTCATTAAACTGGGCTCTGAGACAGTTGAAGTGGGTAATCTTTATCCTATGCTTGAAGGTCAGGTGGCCGCTCTTAGTAGTGGCGCGATAAAAGGCGAAGAAGCGGTAGAAGTGATTGAGTCACTGTTTGCCTCTGACATCTATCGAGATGATCAACACACCTTTATGTTGTACCCAGATAGACAGCAAACACGCTTTCTTAAAAAGAACAGCTTGCCTACTGAAAAAGTCACTGCCATTGGGGTTGTAAAAGACATGTTGGCCGCGTCAGATAATCGAATCATTGGTCAAGATAAACGCGGTGTCTATCGTTTCAACGCAGACATTAAAAATGCCGGTGATCTAGAAGATGTTATCGCGCAACTTGCATCAACCTATAGCCCAGCGTTGAACAATGATAAAGCGGCTATTTTCGACTTGTATGAAAGCGTATTCGACCATCAATCATTCACCGGTCGTTCGGGCGGAATGTTTGGATTTGAAGGTTTGGGTAGCATTTATTGGCACATGGTGTCGAAACTATTGCTGGCAGTAAACGAACAGTTTTTTCAAGCCATTCGAGATCAACAATCTGATACTGTCATACGTCGCCTTGGCGAACTATATTACCGTATACGATTTGGTATTGGTTTCAATAAAACGCCTCAGGAATATGGCGCGTTTCCTACCGACCCTTATTCCCATACGCCAAAACATGCTGGCGCACAGCAACCGGGTATGACAGGACAAGTGAAAGAAGAAGTACTCAGTCGTTTTGCCGAACTCGGTGTGGTAGTTAACAATGGCAAAGTTTCTTTGTGCACACGTTTGTTGCGCACTCGAGAATTTAGTCTTGAGCCAACCCAGTTACGATATTTAACGGTTAATCAACAGTGGCAGGAAATTCACATCCCTGCCAATGGAATTGGTTTCACATGGTGCCAAGTGCCGTTTGTCTATGAGTTATCCGATTCAACCTCCGGGAGTATGACCATTAGCTATCAAAATGGCCAAACAGAGACAGTCGATGGTCTGGAATTGAACACCGAACAAAGTGCTTTGTTGTTTGATCGTTCAGGCGAAATCAGCCAAATTCACGTGTTACTAAACCGCCAACAGCTTTTTACAGCAGAAGGATAATGAACCAATGATTCGAGATTATTACCGCAATCGAACACTAGCGAGTGTTGACTTTTCTGCCCTAAGTATTGAGGAGAAAAAAGCCTTAGTGACGGATCGTTTGAAGCAGAAGGTGCATGGCATTTCATTTAGTCCTTATGTGAAAGGGCAAGGACCAGGTACTCAGGTGACCGATTCCTTGATCCGTGAACGTTTATCGATAATTTCTCCTTATGTGGAGTGGATCCGAACGTTTTCCTGCTCTGAGGGGAATGAATTAATACCGGCAATTGCTGCCGAATCTGGCCTTAAGTCTTTAGTGGGTATATGGCTTGATGACGATCTTGAAAAAAACGAAGAAGAGATTCAAGGTGCGATTAAAGTGGCGCAAGCCGGTCATGCTGGCATGCTGGCAGTGGGTAATGAAGTCTTGTTACGTGGTGAGTTGTCACCGGACCAGCTAATTGCATACATAAAACGAGTACAAGCTGCCGCTCCAGGCGTGCCTGTTGGCTATGTCGATGCTTATTTCGAATTTGTCGATTATCCCCAAGTAACTGATGCATGTGATGTCATCTTTGCCAATTGTTATCCGTTTTGGGAAGGCTACCCCATTGAGCATGCGCTGGTTTATATGAAAGATATGTATCGACGAGCTAAAGATGTTGCCAAAGGTAAACCTGTTATTGTGAGTGAAACCGGCTGGCCAAATTTAGGCACAGCAGAAAGAGCGGCTATTCCATCTTTTGATAATGCAATTTCTTATTTTCTAAACGCCTATCAATGGGCCGACGATGAAGGAATTGATTTATTCTATTTTTCATCTTTTGATGAGGCATGGAAAGTTGAAGATGAAGGAGATGTTGGTGCTTATTGGGGCTTGTGGGACGAGCAGGGCGAGCCTAAATATGCCAATTTAGATAGCGAATAAATGTTGATGAATTTTCAAGCTCAAAACGCAATTTGCTACTCAGGATACCGACTTGGCCAAAACCCACAAGACAGTGTTTTTCCCAGTTACGATGAGGTGAAGCAAGATTTATATATTTTGGCTCAGCATTGGTCACTGCTTAGGCTCTATGACTGTAGTCATCATGCACAATTGGTATTAAATGTTATTCGCAATGAAAAGCTTGCTCTGAAAGTTATGTTGGGTGCTGATTTAGCGGCAGAGGTTAGCAATCCTGATTGTCCTTGGGGTGCGCACTATAGCGATGGCCAATTACTGGCAAATAAACGTCACAACCAACAACAAATTAGACAGCTAATTGATTACTGCAAAGCATTTCCTGAGTTGGTTTACGCGGTTTCTATAGGCAACGAAGCGAGTGTTGATTGGACCGATCATTTGGTACCAGTGTCGTCGCTAATAACCTATGCAAAGCAGCTAAAGCAGGCCATCACTCACCCCATCACATTTTGTGAAAACTATGTGCCTTGGGTTCACAAATTACAGCCATTGGTTGATTTGGTCGATTTTATTTCTATCCATACTTATCCGGCTTGGGAATACAAAAACGTGCAAGATGCGATTGCGTATACCCACGATAATTATCTCACTGTGCGCAATGCATACCCAGATAAACCCATTGTGGTCACAGAAGCTGGCTGGACAACTCGTTCAAATGGACGAGGGATAGAGGTTCATCATGCCAATGAAATGAATCAAGTATCCTACTATCAAGACTTAATGGCTTGGTCCAAGGAGCACAACATTCTGACCTTCACATTTGAAGCGTTTGATGAGCCGTGGAAAGGCTCTGGTGATGATAATGAGCCGGAAAAACATTGGGGGCTGTTTTATGTGGACAGGACGCCCAAACCAGTTATGCAAAGTTTATTTGAACCCGCCCAACCATTATGTGTGGCCAGCGCTTAGCTGGCCTCTTTGGCTTTTAGGCGCCAGTTGCTTATCACAGCCTAGCACGTTCATTTCAGCCGTTGTTATACTAACCCGCCTTAATATGTGATCAGCCCGGAAGCTCATGATAAAAGTCTTATCAGAGCTTCCTTACGGGCGAGTTTAAAATGACGTATCTCTTTGTTGTATTGTATCGCTTTAACCCGTTAGACCTTCAACAATACGCCTTGATGTACGCCATTTTAATTCTCGCTGAGTGATCATATATAAAGGCAATTTGGTATTATCTCACTAATGTAGCTTCCAACTCTTCCAACGACTTACCTTTTGTTTCGGGTAGCAAGGACATGATGATCCCCAACCCAATCAAGGCAAATCCCCCGTAGATGGCGAATGTTAAGGTAACGCCTAAGGTGGCAAGTTCCCAAGGAAACACCAACTGTACTAAGAAACTGGTGGCAGAATTTATTAAGCCAACAAAAGAGATGGCAATTCCGCGGATGCGGTTGGGAAATAATTCAGAAAACAACACCCACATAACCGGACCTAACGAGATAGCAAAACAAGCAACAAAGCCAAGCAGGCTGTAAAGCACAACTTGTTGATTGATATTGATAGCCGCTGCGATAAGTGCTGACTCATGTTCTTGGGCCTCCTGCTTACCGAGTAATTCCACCATCTGAGCTTTGTAACTCAAGTCATTGTCAAACAGAGTATCTTGAATGGGGGCGAGTCTCGCTGTGCTAATGGTATCTGGTAGTTGGTCGATAGCTTGTTGGTCGAGTTGATATGTCGCTTGGTGAAAACTAAAGGACAATAAAAACATACACAGTGCTATGCCGCCAACTCCGAACACCAACAAGGCTTTTCGCCCAATACGGTCAATTAATGCAATGGCTAGAATAGTAAATATAAGATTGGTGATGCCAACAAAGACCGCTTGCATAAACGAGGCGTCAGTGCCAAACCCAGTTTGCTCAAAAATCATGGGTGCGTAAAAGAATACCGCGTTAATGCCGGTTATTTGTTGCAAGATTGCCACACAGACACCAATGACTAACACTAACTTCATCGCTGGCTTAAACAAATCTTTGATGGAAGAGCTGCCACCCGATTGCCCTGAGGTCAGTGTTTCTTTTATATTGGCTATTTCTGTTTCCATTTCCTGTTCAGCCAGAGTCTTTGACATCACTTGTCTGGCATCTTGGTCCCTGCCTTTTAACAGCAACCAACGAGGACTTTCAGGTACGAACATCAGCGCAATAAAATATAGCAGAGCTGGTACCGCCTCAATGCCTAACATCCAGCGCCAATTCCACTCATTAATATTCAGGTTTTGTACCCATGTCTGCTCTGAAGAGCCCATCGACAAAATCAAATAGTTACTAAAAAACGCCACCGTGATACCTACCACAATGTTCAGTTGATTGAGGGAAACGAGTCGTCCTCGATATTTGGCTGGTGCAAGCTCTGCGATATACATGGGGGCGATAATAAGCGCTGCACCAACTCCCAATCCGCCGAGCATCCTGGCGATAACAAGGGTAATAAACGACGGTGCAAGTGCAGACAACACCGCAGAGACTAAAAATAATAAGGCGGCAGCTTTTAGCACGGGTTTACGTCCATACTTGTCAGCGATAGGGCCGCTCAACATCATCGCCAAGGTAGCGGTTAAGGAAAGAGACGCCACAGCCCAGCCCAATTCAATTTTGCTGAGGTTGAACTCCGGTTCGATAAACTTCACCACGCCGGAAATGACAGAGGCATCGAATCCCATTAAAAAACCGCCAAGGGCAACGATAAAACTTATATAGGTTATTTGGAACATCGCGCTAGAAACGAATTTTGACATAATTGACACTCTTTGAGTCATTTACTGACATTGCCCTTAGGCAATAATATAGGTGTTTAACTCACCAAGCTAACCTATCATTTGGCAAAATTGTTTTTGTACGCGATGAGAGGGACTTTATTGACGATATTCTGGATTACTCTGCTAGCCGAAAAAGTTAACAGCGTGTAAACTGATGCCAAATGTCATTAGGATTTCTATGACCCGCAGATTTATTGATCTAATAATTAGATTCATTGAGAATCATCCCATACGGACGTTTTGGTTTTGGCAAACTGGTTTTTGGCTGTTCGTCAGCATCACCAGCTTTCTTACCTTAACTCTATGGTATGGGCCCTACGATTGGTCTCACCTCATTCATATTATTGTTCAGGCCGGAATCGGATTATCTCTATCGTTGCTGATGTATTGGCTATTTATGGAGTCTTGGGAGAAGTCGACCCGTTATAGGGCCTGGATAGTGGCTGTAAGTATTATCATAGGTTCATTTGCTTGGACACTGGCAAGACTGCAAGTCTTTGTTTGGGTTACCGGCGAAACAGAAGAATGGTTGCAGTTAGGTGGTTGGCATTTTGCTAGTATTTTCATATTCTTATGTTGGACAGGCTTGTTTTTTGGTATTCGCTACTATGAGTTGTTACAAACCGAACATGACATATTACTTCGTGCTGAGTCAGATGCTCGTGAGGAGCAGCTTAAGCGAATGAAAGCGCAAAACGTTGCCCGAGATGCGCAGTTGAAAATGCTGCGCTACCAATTGAATCCGCATTTTTTGTGCAACACGTTAAATGCCATTAACTCATTGGTAGAATTCGAAGAAACCGAAAAAGCGCAAAATATGACGGTGCAATTGAGCAAATTCTTGCGTCATTCACTGGATAACAATCCTGATACAAAAGTGACGCTTGAGAACGAGATAAAAGCGTTAAACCTCTATTTAGAGATTGAAAAAACTCGCTTTGAAGATCGCTTGGTGGTTAATTTTGAAATTGACGAGCAAGCTAAACAGGCACTGGTTCCAAGTTTGCTGCTACAACCTATTATCGAGAACTCAATGAAGCACGCTATTTCTCAAAGTGAAGATGGTGGTACCATTAGTTTGCAAGCTAGCGTCAAGAATAATCGTCTGATTCTTGCGCTAAGCGACTCAGGAAATGGCAATAAAGTTGCCAATACAAAGTTACAAAGTTCTACGGGACGAGGGGTTGGATTGCGAAATATCGATGAACGACTAAAAGCGCTCTATCAAGATGATTATCGAGTAGATATTGGCTTTTTGTCTTCAGGGGGACTAAAAACAACCATTGTCTTACCTCATGAAAGTAACAAACTTACCTCTCCATCGGTTTATCAACAAGGAATTTTATCATGAGTAAGCTTACTGCCGTTATTGTTGACGATGAGCCCCTTGCGCTAAAATTATTAGCCTCAAAGTTGGCGCAATCCTCACAAGTTGAAATTGTCGGGCAAGGACGAAATGGCCGTCAAGCCATTGACTTAATCATGGACTTATCACCAGATCTGGTCTTTTTGGATATTGAAATGCCAGGATTAAATGGGTTTGATGTCGTTAAGCACTTGCAAAGTGATATTGTGCCATTAGTGGTGTTTACCACTGCCTATGAGCAGTATGCGTTAGATGCGTTTGAAATTCATGCGGTTGACTATATTTTAAAGCCGATAGATGAGACTCGCATAAATAGAGCGGTTGAACGTGCCGTAGAGCGCAAAATGGCGGCACAGCTTGATGACAATAAGCCGCGCATCATTGATGCGATCCATTCAATAAGACGCAGTCAATCTGAACATGCCAGTGTTCAACCTGACGTCATTTCTCGGACTCAATCAGCTTTGGTTGACGCCAAAGTGGTGATAAAAGACCGCGATGAGATAACCGTATTAAAACAGAGTGAAATAAAGTGGATTGATGCCGCAGGAGACTATGTTTGCGTTCATGTCGATGGGGAAACACATATCAAGCGCAGCACTATGAAAGAATTACTCGAAGAACTAGACGACACTATTTTTAAACGTATTCACCGCTCTACAATTGTTAACTTAAACTTCATTGAAAAAGTGATCCCACATACCAAGGGAGAGTTTTTCCTAAAACTGGGTGAGTTTGAGCGAGTTAAAGTAAGCCGCAATTACAAAGAAGCCATTAAATCTTTTTTAACTGACCGATAGATTCAGTTATAAGCGAGAAACCTTTACAAAACTTTACACGGTTAACCCCGTTCATGAATGATCAAAATCTGTTATTTTGAAGCACTATGGCAGGTTTATTTAGGCAGTTGATTCATGAACAAACAGATGTCACGACAAGTCAGTATTATATTCTTCTTTTTTATTTTTGTGAGCCTTGGTGTCAATGCACAAGCTCGAAGAGGTGCTGGCCCCGCTAATGTCGTGACACAAACCCTGCTGTTTCAATCTCAAGAAACTAATGTTGAAGCTGTGGGCACTGCCGAGGCACTCAAGTCGGTGGACATTTTTCCTGCTGCCGCTGACAAAGTAACCGGTATTTATTTTGAACCCGGCAGCTGGGTAAAAAAGGGACAAATCTTGATGCAGCTCGATGCTCGCCGTCAAAAAGCGGCATTAGAGCGTGCTAAAATTGTCCTTAAAGATACCCGGTTAGCGTTGACCAGATTGGAGCAAAGTAGTGACCGAGGAGCGGTGGCGCAAAGTGCCATTGATGATGCAAAAACGGCTGAAGCTTTGGCACAAGTGGCGGTAACTGACGCCCAAACCGATTTAGACGACAGAGTGCTCGTTGCGCCCTTTAGTGGTTATGTTGGCCTAACGGATGTGGAAGTCGGGGACAGGATCACCACGCAAACTATGATCACTACCTTGGACGACAGAAGCCTGCTATTTATTAATTTTAGTGCCCCTGAGTCGTCTATTTCAGTGGTTAATCAAAATACCCGTGTATCGGTCCAGCCATGGACAAATCGAGAGCTTACTTTGCAAGCCAGTGTCGCCCAGGTTGATTCTCGTTTGAATATTCAAGACAGAACTATTCGAGTGCGGGCGCAATTGCAAAATGATGAGGATGTCTACCGACCGGGAATGAGCTTCCGAGTTAACTTGGTGATGGCTGGTGACGAGTATGCAGTCATCCCTGAATCGGGTTTGTCTTGGGGGGCCAACGGTGCCTATGTGTGGAAAGTCGAAAATGACCAAGCTGTCAAAGTATCGGTGCAAATTAAACAACGTTTGCGCGGGCGTATACTGGTTGATGGTGACCTTTCTGTTGGCGATACCTTGATTGTCGAGGGCATTCAGCGCTTGCGCCAAGGTCAGAAAGTTTCAGCGGTTGGGCAATCTGGTGATGCATCATGAGTCTTCAATCTTCCTCTCAAAATAAAGTGGCAAATCAGCATATCAACGATTTACCTTCACTATCGGTAAGACGTCCTGTGCTGATTGTCGTGGTCAACCTTTTGATCATGATTGCTGGGCTAGCGGCGTTGAGTGGCCTTGAAGTGCGAGAGTTACCTGATGTTGATCGGCCAAGATTAACCGTAACGGCTAATTTTCCTGGTGGCTCTCCTGAAACCGTCGACACTGAAGTTACAAGCCGTTTAGAGGGCGCAATAGCGCGAGTGAGCGGTGTTAAAGCTATTCGTGCACAAAGTGAAGAGGGTTTTTCTCGAACGGTTGTTGAGTTTCGTCCTGGTGTTAACTTGGAAGACGCTGCTAACGAAACAAGAGAAGCCATCAGTCGGGTGCAACGAGAGCTTCCCGATGACGTCGAGCGATTGTCTATCATTAAAGCCGACAATGATGCCCAAGCGGTGGTTAATCTTGCCGTATCAAGCAGTGCAATGAGCATGGAAGCCATGACAGATGTGGTTGAAACTGATTTGGCACCGCTATTTTTAAGCATTCCCGGGGTGGCGGATGTGCGTCTCAACGGGGATCGAGAGCGGGTGTTGCGGGTAACGCTTGAGCCTCTTCGGTTAACCAGCTTCGGATTATCGGTCACCGAGGTCGCTAACGCCTTACGTCTTGCGCCCTTTGATGTGCCGGCGGGCAGTTTACGATCCACCGACCAAACGTTAATCGTGCGTGCTGATGCGACATCGGTAACGGCTGCTCAGGTGAAAGACATCGTCATTCAGGGCGACACTCGAATTGGTGATGTCGCCGATGTTTACTTTGGTCCCGCGGACTCACAAAGTTTGGTTCGGTTAGATGGAACGCCAGTTATCGGCCTTGGCATATTGCGTCAAGCCAGCTCAAACACCATTGAAATCTCTGATGAAGTTTTGGCCATGGTGGAGGAGCTCAGGCTTAGGTTCCCGGAATTAGACATCACAGTGACCTCTGATGATGCGGAGTTTATCCGCGGGTCCGTTGCAGAGGTGATCACGTCTTTGGCATTTACCATTGCCTTGGTAGTCGCCACTCTTTGGCTATTTATTGGGTCGGGTCGTGCCACCATAGTGCCTGCTTTGGCCACGACTGCTGTGCTAGTCGCGGTGTTTATTCCCATCGCGTTTTTACCTTCTACCGCCGGACGTTTGTTTCGTGAATTTGGTGGTGTGTTAGCCACCGCGGTGATTATCTCGTCGTTTGTGGCCTTGTCATTGGTACCGGCACTTACAGCCAAGTTACCACTCAAAAAAAATGCCAAACACTTCTTATCTGGGTTTGGTCAACGTTGTTTAAATGGTTATATCCGCTCGTTGCAGTGGTGTTTGCGCCACTCTTGGGTCGTGTTGTTGTTCAGTGTGGTGTCAGCGATTGCGGCTTATCAAGTTTATACAAGCTTAGATAATGAACTGTTACCCAGTGAAGATCGCGGCAATATTCGTATTTTTGCTCGCGGCCCAGACGGTGTTGGAATCAACTTCATGGATCGCCAAGCAGATAAAATGGAAGCTGCATTGGCACCGTTTGTTGAGGCGGGCGAAATCAAGTCTGTGTATACCGTGGTTGGCCAATGGGATCCTAATATTGTCTTTATTCGAGTGCCACTTGAGCCATGGTCACAACGGGAGCAGTCACAACAAGATATTATTAATAAGTTACGACCCAAAGTGGCAGCGATACCGGGCGCCCCAGGAAGAGCATTTGGCGGCAACAGTTTAAACCTGAGGGGCCAAGGTGGTGGCTTAGAGCTTGCCCTAACGGGAGAGGATTACGACGAGATTTATCAAGCAGCATTGGCTTTTAAAGAAGCCATAGAATCCCGTTTGCCAGATTTTGGTAACGCCAGAATATCGTATCAACCTACACAGCCCCAACTTCGAGTGAATATAGATAGGCGCAGAGCTGAAGAGTTAGGCGTCAATTTTTCGGATATTTCTAGCACCTTGAGAGCTGCGATTAATGGCGATGATATTGCGGATTTAAATGTCGGGGATCAATCCATTCCGATCATTTTGCAAGCCTCGAACGCCAATCTCAGCAACCCCTCTGATTTAACCAATTTGTACGTTTCATCACGAAATGGCGGTTTAGTGCCACTGTCTAGTTTAGCGTTTATTACCGAAGAGGGCGTTGCTGCAGAGCTTGAACGTCATGCTCAACGGCGTGCCATTGAAATTGATATTGAGCTTGCTGATGATGCCTCGTTACAAAGCGCAGTGGAGAGTTTACGCTCATTGGGCCAAGAGGTTTTGCCTAACGGCATCGGCTTGGTATTTTTAGGCGAAGCTAGGACTTTCCAAGAAACCTCCAATCAAGTGATGCTGACATATATACTCGCATTTGTGATTGTATTATTGGTTTTGGCAGCACAATTTGAAAGTGTCAACAGTGCCGTTGTGGTAATGCTGACTGTGCCATTTGGTATTGCCGCTGCTATTTTTGCACTGTATTTAACCGGTACCTCGATTAATATTTATTCTCAAATTGGACTGGTAATGTTAATTGGTTTGCTCGCAAAAAATAGTATCTTGTTGGTTGAGTTTGCTGATCAACTTCGAGATCGGGGCTTTGAGGTTAAAGACGCGATCATTGAAGCTGGAAAAGTGCGGTTGCGACCCATTATGATGACATTAGTGTCTACCATACTGGGCGGTTTACCTTTGATATTGTCCACTGGGGCAGGAGCCGAATCACGCAATGCCATTGGTTGGGTGGTATTTGGTGGTTTAGGGATAGCAGTTGTCTTTACGCTTTATTTGACCCCGGTTCTGTATTCATTACTGGCACGTTTGACTAAGCCAAGAGCCGACGAAGCTAAACGTTTGGAGCAAGAGTTACTCGACGCAAGCACCTAGTTAGGTTTAACCTTGTTGAGCCAGAACGACTCGCTTTCTAGCTCAAATTTTTATTAGTGGGCTAAATCCGGCATGCTCTCGAGCATGCCTTCCGCTTTCACTACTGGATAGCCGAGGTTCATCCAACCAAAAATCCCTTCATACAACACGGCGGTTTGGGTATAACCTAAGTCTCGTAGTTGATTGACAATGTACTCGGTTGCCGCGCGAGGACAAGAACAGTAACCAACAATTTGCACATCTTTAGGCAAGTCTTTGAGCTTTTCGGATAAATCTGTGTAATAAGGGAAGGGCACGGCCCCTTCAATATGTGCGCGCTGCCAAACCGAAGGTACACGGGTATCCAGTATGACCATTTTTTTATTAGCCTGCAGGGCTTGGTGTAAATCCACAGACGACACATAAATACCATCGGTTAACTCAAAATTAGGGTCGTCACTATCTGGATTAATAATATATTTATCTGGTGTAGGTATCGCTTTTAAGGATGTTGTTTTTATTTGTGCATCTGTGGCTTTGCTGCGAATAAACGCGGTGACATTATCAATATCTTGTTGAGACAGTTTGTCGGCAAATGCCACCATCGGGGTTCCGTCTCGACCTTTTTCTATGGTGTAGCGAATGAATTCGTCTTTATTATGGGCAAGCGCAGATGGGTTGGCTAAAGCCGGGGCATTGACTCCTTCACCCTCGACACCGTGACAGGTTGCACAATGTGCTTGATAAACAGATTCGCCGCGCTGCACATCACCCTCCACTGGATCTTCAGATAGCTTTACCCGTTGTGCTCCTGATTGCCAAAACAACCAATAGGTTAAATCCCAAATTTCATCGAGTGTCATAGGCCCGCCAACTTCGTCTAGGTATCCCGCCATGGCGGTACCTTGTCTGCCATAGGATGTTGGTCTTAGAATCGCATGAGGTACACCAGACTCAAACAAAGTTGCTGAGCGTAAAGAGGGCGCATGATCGTTTTTATATCCTTCGCGATCATCGCCATGGCATAACGAACAATATTTTTGATAATTGGATGCGGCAACTTTGGCTTGTTGTTGGGTGAGTTTTCTTGGAGGATTTTGTTTTTCGTAGACTTTTTGTGCAAACGTGCTAGACATAATAACAAACGTAAGTAGGAGACCGGTTAACCTTACAAGGTTACGATACATAATTGGATTCCCTCCAGGAATGGCTGTCCAAACTGCCCCATACGGGGAGACGGTTAAAGTTAATCTCTCTAGATAATCGCATATTGAGCGAAAGGTACACAAGTATTCGGCCAATTAACAAAATCTTAGGTTATTTTGTCAATTTGGGAATTAACACTGGGGTAGAAGACTTGTAAGTTTGATAATCAGGGTCATTTTGCCACTTTTGGTCGGCGCGCTGCTCAAGTAACGGGACCCCGCTGACTTTGGTTAGCAACAAGGTAACAAATAAAGGCGATATTAAGGCGACGTGTTGCCAACCCGTTAAGACCGGCAGGGCAGCAATAGCGACACCAAACCATAGGGCAATTTCACCAAAGTAGTTGGGGTGGCGGGAATAGGCCCACAAGCCACGTTTTATAAATTGTTTGCGATTGTTAGGGTCTTGTTTAAAACGAAATTTTTGATCATCTGCTATTACCTCAAACAAGAATCCAAACAGCCATATTGCTAAGCCGCACCACGTCAGCCAATGGGTGTGTGCTTGTTGAGTTGAAGTGATCACTGTAAGGGCTGCGCCTGCCGTGATTAACACCCACAAGCCTTGTAGGGTCCAGGCGGCAAAAAAGCGATATTTATCTGGCTTGATTTCATCAAAACGTCCGTCTAGGCCATCTTTGTTTATACGCATAAACAAAAAGGTACCTAGTCGTGCTGCCCAGATCACCACCATGGCCGCTAGCAGTATGGATGTGACCGATAGTTGAGGTTGGCTATTGAGGGCGTAAAACGTCACTGTGATAAAGGTGACACTGCCGGTTAAATCATAAAAGCGTTCGGTTTGTTTTAAATAAGCAGGAATAAATGCTAACCATTGAATGCCAAATGCCAAGATGGCGCATATTGCTATGGTTGATAACGGGCCTGCGTGAGTTTGCAGATATTGTGCCGAAACAACCAGCCCAATGCTAATTGCTAGGGATATCAATAATACGACCAACGCTCTTACTTGACTGTTTTGCATGTGATTTTCCCATCAACGACTTAATGATTGTTGTTATATATTAATATCGAGGTGATATCCCGCATATTTACGCATATTAATGACTCGGTCGTTGTCCAGTAGCAGATATTGTCCTTTGATGCCGTTTAGCACGCCTTCAAATGCTAGCTCTTTGTCTAAGTTAATAGACTTTATTTTTTCAGGATAGTGGTCAACTGGAAAGGTAATATCGACAGGATCTAAATCCACCATGTTAACTGCCTGAATACCGTGCTCACTGGCAATATTTTCTAAATCATATTCCACATAATTGAATAGTTGTTCCCGTAGCGCCACCAGATCGACTTTATCTGGTTCACCTTTTAACATGGTTCGCCAGTTAGTTTTATCCGCGATATGTTGTTTAAAAGCCGTTTCGACTAGGCCACTCACCAAGCGGTTTTTAACCCGTAAAATCGCCAAAGCTTGGGTTGCACCTTGGTCAATCCAACGACTCGATATGCCATCTGTCACGTGCCGTGTGATACCGATTTTGGTTGTGCCTGTATTGGCTAGATAAACGAAGTGATCACTCATACAGTTTGCCTCACCCCATTCGGGTTCACGGCAGGTTCCTTGATCGTAGTGGCAGGTTTCAGGTTTGATTATACAGGTGTCGCATTGAGCCAGTTTCATTAAACAGCGATAGCAATAGCCTTGATTAAAACTCTTTTTAGTTTTGCTTTTGCAATGAATACAGTTAATCGTTTGATTAAAGTTGACTTGGATGGTCTGGCCCACCAGGGATGTCATGCTTAGCAACTGATCACCAATAGGCAGTTGGTAGTCAACGGCTTCACCTACTTGTGCCACTGCCTGCATTTTTTTGATATTGCCACTATACGCTGTCATTGTTTCCTCTTTTTTGATTAATTGGTTCTAGGGTAAAATACGGCATGCTAATTCGCATTTTATACACTAAGGCCAGCCTTTTTATAGTAACCCGATGTGCCACAACGAGAAAGATGAACCGTCTGCAAATTTGCGATTGGGGTTATTGGTCTATATGCTCGTTGGTCAAACGTAGAATGTTTTAAAAGGATTGTGAATGAGAATCATCTTGATATTGGCTACTTTGCTATCTTTTCACGCATCAAGTTACGAGCTGTATTTAGTGCGCCATTTCGAAAAACGAACGGACGAGGCTAATCCAAGATTGACCGAACAGGGTCAAGCTCGCGCACAAGCGTTGGTGGCATTATTGAGCGACAAAGATATCAAACACATTTACAGTACTGATTATCGACGCACACAACAAACGGCTACGCCTATCTCTAATGCTTTGGGTTTGCCTATATTGGCTTATCCTCCTCGAGATTTGAGTGGGTTTGCCTCTAGCCTGTTAGCTAACAAACAAAACAGTGTCATCGTCGGGCACAGCAATACCACGCCGCAATTAATTAAATTGTTGGGCGGTAAAACAACCCCCATTGCTGAAAGTGAATATGGCGAGTTGTTTGTCTTAATTATGTTGCCCGAGTCGGTCATAACCCAATCGGTTCAAGTAGGACGCCCCTAGTTAGTTCAAATTTTTTTGAATCACTACAGCCTGTTACGCATTCAAGATACAATACCCCTATATCAGATGTAATACAGGCCAATTCATCATCGTCATGGATAAACACCGACATGGCTTTATTCTTACCAGAAAACACTTTGAACGTAATAAAAAAACCTACGTTGAGTTTTGGTTAAGCACGCCCGATGGACCGGCAAGGGTGGTCACGGCAGCACAGCAACTTGTGTTGTTTGTGAGTCGTGACGAGCTTGCTGATGCACTGGCCTGTGTTATGCAGGCTGATCTTCATGTTGAATATAAATCTTTGCAACTGAAAACCTTTGATCAGCATTTAGTGGCAGGACTCTATTTTGCCCAATCGTCACACTACTATCGTGCCCGCGATTTACTTAAACATGCACATATTACCGCCTTCGAAAACGATATAAAGCCTGCTGATCGTTATATGATGGAGCGATTTGTGAGCGCAGGTGCGCAGTTCACCGGTCGCACAGTGACGTCGGTTGTTCGACCGCGTTACGTGGAACTGAGTCAAGCAAAACTGAAACCGTCTAATTATATTCCCACACTCTCATTGTTGTCGCTGGATATTGAATGCAGCCTAGAAGGAGAGCTCTATTCAGTGGGCTTAAGTGGTGGTAAATTTGAATCAGTTATTATGATAGGAGAGCAACAACCAACTGATATTAATTACATCCAATGGGTAGCCGATGAACACCAGTTGTTAAAAGCCTTAGTGACAGCGATTCAGAAGGTCGACCCGGACATTATCATCGGTTGGAATGTAGTTAATTTTGATTTCAAGGTTTTGGTTGAGCGAGCCAATCTTCATGGTATGAAACTGCTCTTGGGCAGAGATCACACTGACGTCAATTTTCGAGCGCCACGCCCAGATAGCAACCAGTCTTTTGTTAGCATTGCCGGTAGGGTAGTGATAGACGGTATTGACAGTTTAAAAACAGCCACCTATCAGTTTGAAAGTTTTACCTTAGAAAATGTCGCTCAAACCTTACTGAAAGTGGGTAAAGACACCCATGATGTGGATAATCGGATGGAGTCAATCACTCACGACTTTCATCACAATAAAGTGAAACTAGCCAAGTACAACCTGCAAGATTGTGTGCTAGTGGAGCGCATTTTTGAACATTCAAAATTGATGGACTATTTGTTATTACGCAGCCAAATGACAGGTCTTGAATTGGATCGTATAGGCGGCTCGGTGGCGGCATTTATGAATTTGTATTTGCCCAAATTACACCGCGCAGGTTATGTGTCGCCCAATCGACCTAAGGATGGAGGTTTAGCAAGCCCAGGCGGTTATGTGATGGATTCCAGGCCGGGACTATATCGCCATGTACTTGTGCTGGACTTTAAGAGTCTTTATCCATCGATCATTCGTACTTTTAAGATTGATCCATTGGGGCTGACGGAAGGGCTATTGTCGCCAGATTCGGCAATACCTGGATTCCGCGGAGCAAAGTTCTCCAGAGACAAACACTTTTTACCCGATATTATTACACAGCTGTGGCAACAGCGGGATGAGGCCAAAAAGAACCAAGACTCAGCACGTTCACAAGCCATAAAAATCATTATGAATTCGTTTTATGGTGTATTGGGTTCAGGGGGATGTCCGTTTTATGATACTCGCTTGGCGAGCTCAATCACACTCAGGGGGCACGAGATCATGCAAACGACGGCTGCATGGATCACTGAGCAAGGTTACCATGTGATTTACGGTGACACCGACTCCACTTTTGTGTGGTTAGAAAATGTGGATGATGTTAAACAAGCTAGAGAGATTGGTATATCGCTGCAACAGATGATTAATCAGCGATGGGAGCAAAAATTAGAGGATGAATTTGATTTACCTTGTGCCTTAGAAATAGAGTTTGAAACCCTGTTTGAAACTTTTTTGATGCCAACCATTAGAGGCTCAGAGATGGGCAGCAAAAAACGTTATGCCGGTATCAAACGTGATGCCAGTGGCAATACAAAATTGGTCTTCAAAGGACTTGAAACGGTGCGCTCAGACTGGACCGCCCTAGCAAAAGATTTTCAAATGACCTTATATCAAATGGTTTTTGATAAACAAGATGTGTCTGACTTCATATTGCAAACATTGATCGCCATCCGTAGTGGGGAGAGAGATAAAGAACTAGTTTATCGCAAACGCCTTAGACAGAAGTTGACGATGTATACCAAGAATGTTCCGCCTCATGTCAAAGCTGCGCGCATTGCTGACAGCCAAAATCAAAAATTGGGTAAACCACTTCGTTACCAACACAAAGGGTGGATACAGTATGTGATCACCTTTGATGGGCCCCAACCTATCGATTACATATCGTCCAATCTTGATTACGAGCACTACATCGATAAACAAATTCGTCCCATTGCTGAGGGAATATTACCCTTTATTGGTTTGTCATTTGACGCTCTGACAAGCCAACAAATGGGCTTATTTTAAGCATTAGTGCGGGTGATAGGAATCATCACTAAAGTCTGGATAGGTATCAATACCAAGGGCTTTGTACAGCAAACAAACACCAAAGCTGCTGGTGAAAAACAGTGCGCTACCAACAACAGCAAATATGATACTTACCGTGGTGCCGTACAGTCCTTCAAACGCCAGTGCCAGCAACACACATGCAACAATTGAGCGAATGGCTGTGTCTAATATACCGATATTCTGTTTCATATTTGTCTCCTTAAGTGATGTGCTTATGTTATTACCGACAATCAAATAGCGTATTGATCTGAGTCAAGAGTCTGTAATATCTCAATGACCTGTTTTAAAACGCTTCGACTAACGGTATATTTGTTTTTTCATCATTTAAAAGGTTGATCAACTTGGCACATATTATTGTTGTGGACGATGACCAAATAACGTTGGAACTTCTTCAATTGATTTTGGAAGAGTTCATCGATGGCACTATCATTACGTTTGGTGGTGGAACTGAAGCGATTGAGTATCTAAAAAATAACGACGTGAACAACATTGACCTCGTTATATGTGATTGGCAGATGCCAAAGCATGATGGCTTACAAGTGCTTGCTGCATTGAGAGAAAAAACCCAAGACGTGCCTTTCTTAATGTTGACCGGCAATGCCACAAGGGAGCTAGTTATTGCTGCTCGTAAAGCCGGCGCATCAGAATTTATTGCTAAACCATTTAAAAATCGTGATTTAACTGAAAAAGTGAATCGACTACTGGGTGACAGCTGACACCCAATCCAACTTATCTCGACCCTCAAGGAAAAATCATGCAGTTTGATGATGTCATTGACCGATCTTCCACTTTCGCCTTCAAATGGGAAAAATACAAAGGTACAGACATAATTCCAATGTGGGTGGCCGATACAGAGTTTTCGAGCCCACAGCCTATTATTGATGCGCTACACGAGCGAGTTTCTCACGGCCTATTTGGTTATACCTTGCCGTCTCAATACACGCCTGCTAATGATGCGGTTGTGAGATGGTTGAAGGACAAACATGATTGGCATATTCAAGCCGACTGGATTGTTTGGACTCCGGGTGTTGTCCCAGCGTTTAATGTTGCCTGTAAAGCCTATTGTCAAGAAGGCGATGCGGTGATGGTGCAAACGCCCAATTACCCGCCTCTTCGTGCCGCCGCAGGTATCAATAAATTAACTCGAATTGAAATTGACACGATTGAACAAAACGGCCGTTGGACATTAGATTTTAAACAGCTCGCAGAGCAAGCGCAGCGCCCTGAATGTAAGCTTTTCATCGTATGTAACCCAATGAACCCTGTTGGTTCAGTGCTTAGTGAAGAGGACTTGGCAGAAGTTGCACGCATCTGCGCTGAAAATGATGTAACACTTTGTTCGGATGAAATCCACTGTGACCTTATTTTGGATGAGAGTAAACGTCATCTGCCTGCGGGTAATATCAAAGGGTTAGAGCAGCGTTCCGTAACACTCATGGCAGCGAGTAAAACCTTTAATATCGCGGGTTTAGGCACGTCTTTTGCAATCATTCCTGACGCAAAACTACGCAAACAATTTATCGCCGCCACCCAGGGGTTTGTACCTTGGGCTAATGTGATGGGCTTGGTTGCTACTGAAGTTGCGTTCACCCAATGTGATGAATGGCATCAGCAGCTTCTTGATTACTTACGACAGAACCTTGCTTACATCGAGCAACAAGTTGAACAAATTGATGGTCTGCGCATGCTCAAAGTCGACGCCACCTATCTTGCATGGATCGATGCCAGTGGATTGGGCGTTGAAAACCCGCAAAAATATTTTGAAGACAAAGGTGTGGGGCCATCACCGGGCGTCGATTTTGGCAATAAGCAATTTGTCAGGATTAATTTTGGTTGTCCGAAAAGTATGTTGAAAGAAGCGTTTGCACGACTAAAATAACTGCCAATGGAATACCTGAGCTAGACACTGGATTGCGAGCCCCTAGAGCCGCGCTATCAAAATTCGTCTTGGCTCAGGTAAAAAGACTCACTAGCTTATACAAGCCAAGTGCAGAAACAAACGCAACTATCGCACCACCAACCAGGTTGCCAACCAATCCATTTCTATGTTCTTCCATTAGCGATGCATTGTTTAATGTCCAGATTAAGAATATAGCTATCACTGGCAGTAATAACCCATTGGTTGCTTGGGCAAATAGAATCGCCGCAAGGGGTTTAATTCCCATGCTTGCAAACAACACACCGGCAAGCATCACTATTATCCAGACGATTTTAAAGGGTTTGTCATCCAGTGAACTGGACCATCCTAGTGCCCCAGTTACCGCATAGGCCGCAGCCAGAGGTGCCGTAATCGCACTGGTTAATCCCGCTGCGAATAAACCACACGCAAAAAACATATCGGCATAACCACCTAATAGCGGCGTGAGCTGGGTCGCTATATTACTCGCATCAACCTGAGTTTGTGTGGCAAAAAAAGCGGTAGCGGCGCAGGAAAAAATAGCTAGCGTAACTAATCCGCCCAATCCGATTGATAATCCTGCATCGATACGATTATTCGATATGGCTTGGTGGGTATTTTGCGCCGTGTCTTTTGTTTTGGCTACAATGCTAGCGTGCAAAAACAAGTTGTAAGGCACTACTGTGGTGCCAACCAATGCAATTACCATTAATGCGCTGCCGGAGGGGATTGAAAACGACACTGCGCCATTGAGCATTTCGCCCATATTAGGACTTGCTATGATCATGGTTGAGACAAAAACCAAGGACATTAGCAACACCAACGAGATTAACGCCCGCTCAATTAGTTTGTATTTTCCGCTGATAAGTAACAGTGATGCGGCTAAGGCTAATATCCATACCCAAATGGTCAAATCAATATCGCTTAGCGTTGCAAGGCCCAATGCCGCGCCGGTTAAATTGCCAGCTTGATACGCCGCATTGCCAACACCAATGGCGCTTACCACCAAAAATACCGCGCCTAATTTGTACATGCCAGAAAATTGATTACGAATAGCTTCGGCTAAGCCGCTACCTGTCACCAGGCCCAAGCGAGACGCCATTTCTTGCAATACGAAGGTAGCGATTACAGAAAACAATAAAGCCCAAACCAGCGCAAAGCCATAATTTCCACCGGCAAGTGTTGCGGTTGTGACAGTGCCGGGGCCAATAAATGCGGCAGTGATTAGCAGTGCAGGTCCAAATTTTTTCATTTGTGATGTTTAGGTTGTTAAATGAAGTGTCATAACGATTACGGTATCAAGGATAGTGGGGAATTGGTAGCTGGGGTTCGGGAAACTCAAAGGTACAAAAACAAAAAAGCGAAGCAGGTTTGACCCTGCTTCGCTTTTATTTTTACCGCTATGGGTATTAGAAATTCATTCTAGCACCGACCACAATTGAACGGCCCGGCAATGGTGCATCATCTTTAATAAACGATGAATGCACACGTGCTTCACGATCAGTTAGGTTATTACCTCTGGCGAACAATACCAGTTCATTCTCACCAATATCGAGGTAGTAGTTAAATGATGCATTGACTAATGTATAGCCTTGAGTGACAGTCTCGAACTCGGCGATATCATCTTGCTTACCATAGTAGGTTGCGCCTATTTCTGCATGCCATGAGTCTTCTTCCCAGTGCAATTCAGCACCAAATCTAAGTGGTGGAATGCGCGGTACATTTTGACCATCTGAAAGCTCTGCTCTGGTCACATCGGCAAAGGTTTCCAAGCGTAGGTTGTCGTTGAAGTGCCAATCTACTTCTATTTCTAAGCCATAAATATCGGCGTCTTGTTGACGAGTGATGAAGATCGGTAACTCTTCTTCATCATGCTCTTCACCCTCATGCTCGTCATCGTGATCTTCTTCGCCTTCATGCTCTTCGTCGTGCTCATCTTCATGACCATGTTCTTCTTCTACAAATAAACCGCTGTTTTGCTGAAAAAGATAATCACCAACCTGGTTATAGAAAACACTAAAGGTTGCTTCGACATGCTCAGATGTCAGGTGATAAGTGAGGTCCAAATTGTTTGACACTTCTTTTTTCACGCTGCGTGTACGTGTGGCAATTTCATATTCGTCAGAGTCTTGTTCTTGCTCAATATCGAACCCGGCACCCAACTCAAAGGTACGTGTGGCGATATGCAGACCATTTGAAAATACTTCTGCGGCAGAAGGCGCTCTTTGTGAATGAGCAAAGTTAAACGCAAGAATGTTATCGTCATCAAGCGTCCAAACCGCTCCGGCAGATAAGCTTATTGCAGAGAAGTCTTCATCTTCAAAGAATATTTCCTCGTCATGATGCTCTTCTTCTCCCGCATGCTCTTCTTCGTGCTCTTCATGTTCAAAGAAGGCGTTATCAACACTGATCTCAGTGTATTCGTATCGTGCGCCTAATTGATAAAGCACGTCACCCACTTTCTTTTCTTCTAACACAAACAACGAGTATGCATCTGTTTCTGAGGCAGGTGTAAAGGCCTCTTCACCTAAAGCTTCAAAGTCGCTATTGGTATAATCGATACCGATGACACCTTCCCAACCATTTACTATCTTGTGTTTTGCCCACAAACGAGATTCTAGTGATTCATTGCTAAATGTCGTGCCGACTTCTCCATCTTCTATTTCACTGTGTTGGTAATCGGTGTAAGCATTTCTGAAACGCACCTCGGTGAACATTCCATCAAGGTTTTTCCAATCAAACAGCATTTGATAACGATCTTGATTTAGACGCCCAAAGATAACCTCTTCTTCGCCTTCTTCATGTTCCTCATCATGCTCTTCTTCACCCTCATGCTCATCGCCATGTTCGTCTTCGTGACCATGTGCGTGACCCGGAATACCATATTCGCTTTCCAGATTACCGAAGGCAAAGGCAGCATTAAATGAATCTGTCGCCCAACCAATACCGGCGTTGAAGCCGTTTGCGTCAATAAAGGAATTCTCCAAAACACCAGAATCGTCTTCTTCGCCAAGCTCTGCAGGACCAGGAATATCGTAATTGTCTGTTTCACGATCAAACGCATCAAAGTGCCATACAAATCCATTCTTTCCACCGTCTACATTCACATTAAACAGATCTTCACTAGAAACTGAATCGTGTAAGTAACTGACTTTTCCCTCGATTTTTTCGAGTTGGCGGGTTGGCAATCGGTCATCGACCACATTAACCACACCAGCGATTGCACCACTTCCGTAAAGCAGTGTGGCTGGGCCACGCAATACTTCGATTTGACGTGCATTCGAAGTTTCAGTAGAGACGATATGATCAGGTCCTACCCGAGATGCATCAGACACATCCAAACCATTTTGCAATACTTTGATTCTAGGACCATCCAAGCCACGAATAATCGGACTACTTGAAACTGGGCCAAAATAGGTACTGTGTACGCCAGGAATATTTTTAAGGGTTTCACCCAAAGTTGGTGCAATACGAGACTCTAAGTCTTCTCCCACAATCACAGAAACAGGTGTCGCTGATTCCAGTACCTTTCTATTCAGTGGACTGGCTGTGACGACTACGGTTTCTATATCTTGCTCATCTTTTTGAGTCGGCTTAGTTTGCGCAAGTGTTGGACTGCTGAGTCCAAGTGCAAGTGAAATAGCACTGACCGCAAATGTCTTTCTGGCTGTGAACACGACGTTTTCCTCTGTGTATGATGCTTATTTTGTTTTTTTGGAATGTTATACTGTAACAATGGTTATATTATAACGTTATGCTCTGGCAGTTTGTCAATTGATTTTGTGCGCTTGTGAGTTAAAACACTTAATTATGCGATAAACCTACTATATCATTGTTATCATTCATGGGATCTCGCATTGTAGGAAAGACAGTTTGGCACAAATAAGCAACGACTTTAGAGCACAGCTTGTGGCTTTGTGTGATGACCAGTTCGCCTCCGTTTTGCACGATAGTGATTTTGTCAGTGGTGTTATTTTTGCTGTTTGTGCAGCACCTGAAATACCCATGCCAGATATCTGGCTGAGTTGGGCATTTAATCAGCATGGACAACTTGCCAGTGAAGAAGAGGCGAATAACATTGCCGATGCATTGATGATTGCACTGCAAGAACAACTTAGAGAAATCAGTGCTGAAACTTTTGACTACCCAATGAAAAGTGAAGCCCTACCAAAGCAGCCTAGTAAAGAATTGCCAGTCAGCCGCTGGCTCAAAGGTTTGGTGTTTGGACATAGTCAATTGGAGCAATTATGGGAAAGTTGCTGGCAACAAGTGGCGTCTCAACAGTCTGATAAACTGCCCAAACTACAAACAAACCTAAAACATTGTTTGATGATGTTTACCACATTTGCAAATGTGCCTTTGGCGCTGGAGCAGGCCAAACGTGTAGGAAATACTAAGTTAGTAGAGAATATTGACACTATTTTCAAGTCTCTTCCTTCGGCACTTAAAACCTATGTCGATATTGCCGGAGAGCTCGCGCAGTTTTTACCTGATCAATTTGAAACCTTCGTGCAACCCACAAGTGAACATTAATAGGTTAACTATCTAAAGGACGTTTGGCACTTCTAACCGCCTTGGGATGCATTAGCTTTTCAAGATTTTGCATGCAATTTGCTATCTTACTGTGAATGTCTTTGTCATCGGTAATGGCGTTGTAAAGCCAATGATAGGCGTCTTCATAGTCATAAGGGCTGCCATAACCTTCAATAAAAAGTTCTGCCAAGTGTATTTGTGCAGACAAATTGCCCAAAGCAGCCGCTTCACGAAGATACACAACGCCACGCTGTTTATCTAGTTGCACCAGTTTCCCTTGTGCGTAATATCTACCTAATTGTTCAAGGGCCGGCGCTAAACCTTGGTCTGCCGCCTCCTTCATATAACTAATGCCACGAGCTGGCTCTGCATCAATGCAAACACCCCAAGCAAGCATGTCACCCCATAAAAACTGAAAGGCAGGAATTTTAAGGGTTTCTGCACGGGCTTCTATATCTTGCACCAACTGGCATCGGTCTAATACTACCCGGTCAAGATGCTCGTTTTTGCTTATCAGCATAAGTAACTCATCTTGCGTATATAATTCGACCGCTTTAATTGGTTCTGCGGCCATCCCTTTTACTGAAAACAATAGCACTACAATTCCGCAGTTTATGATCTTGAAAATGGACATGAAAAATTTTCCGTTGATATTCATAAATTACACTTCATGCTAAGTGTATCGACATTTGTATAAAATACTAAATGTAATGTATGCAACTGTGTTGGCGCAATTAAAAGAAAAGGCAAAACCGGAGGATGCTGCCAGAAGCGGGTAATTGAAACCGCCAAGTGCTTTTAAACTTTTTAAATAAACATAATCACGCCATGCTCAGAACAATGCGTCATTATGCACTTGGTATTACCTGAAAGCACTCAGCAAGATATATGTATGGGGACGTATTTAGCGATAGTATCGAATAAGGATTAACTACAAAAAGTCACACTCGAATAATGAATAGCTTCCCTGCACCTTGTCGATAGCTTAGATGTGAGTAAGCGCTGACTGTATTACCTGTGCGTGCTCGGCTAAATCGTGACCTAAGTCTGTAAGATAGCCTCCATCCGGTTGGCTAACAACGCCTTTGTCAAACAGCCTTTGTGCTGCGTCAACGACGGAAGGGTCAGCATCATGATGAATTTTTAATCCTTGCATCAAGCTTTTATTAGGAAATTTTAAAATTAGATTAAGCTCATCGGTTAATTCTTTATTAAATGGCATAAACACCTCTTTTTGTTACGCATAATTATTGTTTTTGTTTGACATATTTACCGTCAAACACAGTTGTCCAATTTGTTCCATCGTCACTGCTTGATTGCCAATGTTGACGAACACTCTGATCGGCAGCCGGAGTCCAAGTTATTCGATGTTTTATTGGTGCACCTTTTTGATCTTTACCACTTCCTTCTAAGATCATCGAGCCGTTACGAAAACTGCCGTTTAATGACAGTAAAAAACCGCCATTGTCTACCCAAGTTTGATGCCACTGTCCAGAAGCCGCGTCATAAATATTAATGCTTTGACCTGCATAGTTCGAAGGCGTTCGATAGACTTCTTGTAACACACAGCCATTGAGTTGTTTTGTAATTGAGTTTTGACCCGCCAACTGACCCTGTTGCGTATAGACATCCCAGTCACCTAACCAAAAATCAAATTGCTTATGGTTTTCGGTTTGGCAAACCGCTAGGGTCCAAAAGCTAATGGCCCATATCCCCAGAACAGCAACTATTTTGTACATACAACGACCTCTTTATTTGTGTCGATTTTGATAGCCTATCTGCGAATGCAAATAATTACAAAAAATTAACAAATTAATTGCTTTTTTACCAATCTGTCCATCTCCAGTGCAGTTTTGTGCAACTTGGGTATTAAATGACGAACTAAACAGCTTGATTACTCGTATATCCATGCACCTAGGTTTATACTCAACCCTTAACTTACTATGTGGTTCAATATGAAATACAAAGACTTACGTGACTTTATTAAGCAGCTTGAGCAAAAAGGGCAATTAAAACGGGTCACTCAAGAGATAGATACTAACTTGGAAATGACAGAAATAGCTGATCGCACGCTGCGAGCTGGTGGCCCTGCAATTCTATTTGAGAACCCCAAAGGTCATACGGTCCCAGTTCTCGCCAATTTGTTTGGCACACCAGAGCGTGTAGCGCTTGGTATGGGGCAAGAATCGGTAGAGTCATTGCGAGAAGTGGGTAAGTTGTTAGCTTACTTGAAAGAGCCTGAGCCACCCAAGGGCATCAAAGATTTGTGGGAAAAGCTTCCCGTTCTTAAAAAAGTCTTGAATATGCCGGCAAAAGAAGTGCGCAAGGGAGTTTGCCAAGAAGTTGTTATAAGTGGTGACGACGTTGATTTATCACAATTTCCCATTCAACAATGTTGGCCTGGTGATGCCGCACCCTTGATTACTTGGGGCTTGACAGTAACCAAAGGTCCACACAAAAAGCGTCAAAACTTAGGGATTTATCGTCAGCAAGTATTAAGCAAAAACAAGGTGATAATGCGGTGGTTGTCGCATCGCGGCGGAGCGCTCGATTTTAAAGAATTTTGTCAAACCAATCCTGGTGAAAATTATCCCGTTTCTGTTGCTTTAGGTGCTGATCCTGCCACCATTTTAGGGGCTGTCACTCCTGTGCCTGATACCTTATCCGAATATGCGTTTGCCGGATTATTGCGTGGTGACAAGACCGAAGTGGTGAAGTCGATAAGCAATGATTTGCAAGTGCCAGCGAATTCAGAGATTGTGTTAGAAGGCTACATTGCACCTGGCGAAGTAGCGCCAGAAGGCCCTTATGGTGATCACACGGGTTATTACAATGAGGTAGATGACTTCCCCGTATTCACGGTTACCCACATTACGCACCGTAAAGATCCTATTTATCATTCGACTTACACCGGAAGACCACCCGATGAACCGGCGATTTTGGGTGTTGCATTGAACGAAGTGTTTGTTCCTATTTTACAAAAACAGTTTCCAGAGATAGTCGATTTTTATTTACCACCTGAAGGATGCAGTTATCGTCTTGCTGTTGTGACAATGAAAAAGCAATACCCTGGACACGCCAAACGAGTGATGATGGGCGTTTGGTCATTTTTACGACAGTTCATGTACACGAAATTTGTTATAGTATGCGACGACGATGTCAATGCCAGAGACTGGCAAGATGTCATATGGGCGATTACCACAAGGATGGATCCGGCTAGAGATACAACGTTAATCGAAAATACGCCTATCGATTATCTTGATTTTGCCTCACCAGTATCTGGTTTGGGATCCAAAATGGGTATGGACGCCACCAATAAATTGCCTGGCGAGACTGATCGAGAATGGGGTGAACCCATCGAGATGAGCGAGGATATAAAACAACGTGTGGACGAAATTTGGGAAAGCCTAGATTTAGAACCCAAACAGCAATAACTGGAAAAATAAAGAATGACACCGATTAGCAGTAAAGTTGAGTCAATTGAAGCCTTAACCGATGTGGTCAGCAAAATAGTCTTGCAACCAGCTACCGAAATGCAATTTATGGCTGGGCAATATCTGCGAGTGGTTATGGGCGATGACGATTTTCGCCCCTTCTCAATTGCTAATGCGCCTCGTGATGATCACAAGTTGGAACTGCATATCGGTGCCGAGCCGGGTAATAGTTACGCTGGGCAAGTACTCGAGCAAATGCAAAAAACCGGTGAGATTACAATTGATGGTGGGCATGGCCTGGCACAACTAAGAGAGGATCGCATCAAGCCTACTATCTTACTGGCTGGTGGAACGGGTTTTTCTTACGCCTATTCAATTTTACAACGACGTTTAGCGATCAACAGCAAAGAGCCAGTCTTTCTTTATTGGGGAACCAAGACACGTCAAGACATGTATGCATTTGATGAGTTGGTGGCCCTTGAAAAACAGTTTAAACACTTTACCTTTCACCCAGTGGTAGACTGCCCTGATGAAAACTGGAAAGGCAAAGCAGGTTGGGTACATCGTGCTGTTTTAGCCGATTTTGTCAGTTTAGAACCTTATCAGGTTTATGTCGCTGGACGTTTTGAAATGGCGGGTGTGGCGCGTGAAGACTTTCACAATAAAGGGCTGTTGTTGGAAAACTTATATGGCGATGCCTATCAGTTTATCTAGGGCGTGAATCACGCCCTGATTTCGCAACTCTGTATTTGGGTTGTCTAAAACGTGTAACCAACTATAAAACCAACACTCGCGTCACTATTGCTATTATCCTGCCAGGTAAACTTTGCCCAGGAAACTTCGGCGGTAATAAGCATGCCAAAATCCCATTTATACTCATAGGCTAAGTTAACACCGTAGAGTTTGCCATCGCTATCTAAGTTGAGGGTGTCTTGTCTAGACGTGACTTCACCGGCTTCATCAGTCACTGTTAACTCGAGCATTTCTTGTCCACTGAGGTCACCAAGTATCAGGAAAGGGCCACCATAAATCAGTCCTCGTTTGTGAGCGCGATAACCAAAAATCCACGCCAAATCAAATGCCTCTGTCTCCTGGTCGTATATGCTTTGACGAGAATAGGTGAGCACGTCTGACCCAAACAAAGGCCGATATTCACCTTCAGTGATTAATTCATCGTTATCTGAATGACGACTGTATCCAAATGACACAGCTTGCGAAAAGTTACCTTGTTGCACTTGGTCAGCACTTTGCCCACTGTACTGGTACTTTGCGGTTATTTTCAGGTCATCATGCGCACAGAGAGAGCTCTAACTTCGGAAACACTGTTAATCCAAGGCTTGCAAAAGCTTCTGCAGATTGATAATCCACAACTGGATCGAGTTGCAACAAGTCATCATTGGGCACGTCTTCAATTAGTGCACGGGTCGACCTTGTTTCAGTTAATTCAACTTCATGTCGAAAGCCAAAGCCAAAGCCAAAGCCAAAGCCAAAGCCAAAGCCTAATTTACTGGTGGCAACATACTGATTGGAGCTCACCTTTGGACGGTCCATTCGTAGCGCAGATAACGACGTTCTTGAGCCAAAACAGCCGGCGAGTAATAAAGTAGATAAAATCAATAAAAGCGCAGTCTGTCGCGTCATTTTCATTCCTTTGAGTTAGTCAAAACGCCTGCTTCAATCATTATAAATGAATCACAATTAATTAAAGCATTTAAGGTAACTAGGGAAAATAGTTTAGCTTTCATTTCTGCGTCTATGGACTGAAAACGCGTGCAAGTGATTAAAAAGCGATCAAAAAATCAAAAAAACATAGTTTCGTCACAATCGGCTGGTATAATGCCCCCCATGAATACAAAAAATAAAAAACATTTAGAAAAAGACGACCCACATTTCCAACGCGAAAAAGACAAATACGAAAACCCTGTAGCGAGCCGAGAGTATTTACTACAAATACTTGAACGCAAGAAGACGCCGCTTACCTTCCTAGAAATTTGCCAGCAAGTGAATGCCAATAATGAAGATAGCCGAGTTGGTATCCAACGCCGTTTGCGTGCTATGGAGCGTGAAGGGCAAGTGGTTTTTAATCGCCAGAAAAAATATGGCCTTGCCGAGAAAATGGAGTTGGTCAAAGGACGTGTCATTGGTCACCGAGATGGATTTGGCTTCTTGAAGCGTGATGACGGAGAAAAAGATCTGTTTATCCACCAGGCACAAATGCAGGCTTTATTGCACGACGACATAGTGCTAGTTAAAGAAAGTGGTTCAGATAATCGCGGCAGAACAGAAGCGAGAATTGCAAAAGTTATTGAGCCAAGAACGGAACCCATTGTTGGACGTTACTTTGTCGAGCACGGTGTGAGCTTAGTGATCCCCGATGATAGCCGGATATGTCATGAAATCATGATACCCGCCGAACATGTCAATGGTGCTCGTCAAGGCAATGTAGTGGTAGTGGAAATTGCCCAACGACCGCGCAAACGTGTTAACCCTATTGGCAAAGTGGTCGAAGTCCTTGGTGAGCATATGGCTCCGGGGATGGAAATTGAAATGGCACTGCGCACTTTTGATATTCCTCATGATTGGCCAAAAGCGGTGAGCAAACAAGTTAGTCACTTAACTGAGGATGTACCAGAAGAAGCGAAACAAAATCGAATCGACTTGAGGCAACTGCCGCTGGTCACTATTGATGGCGAGGATGCCCGCGATTTTGATGACGCAGTTTTCTGTGAGCCTTTAGACGAAGGCGGTTGGCAATTGTGGGTAGCAATTGCCGACGTTAGCTATTATGTGCGCACTGGCACCGCACTTGACCAAGAAGCCCAGCAACGAGGCAATTCGGTATATTTTCCTGAACAAGTTGTACCCATGTTGCCCGAAGTCCTCAGCAATGGCTTATGCTCGCTAAACCCTGAGGTCGATCGCTTGTGTATGGTGTGCGAAATGACTGTTGGCGCAAATGGTAGTTTGAGCGATTATCAATTTTATGAAGCGGTTATGAACTCTAAGGCGCGACTCACTTATACCAAAGTGGGCGAAATTTTAGACGGAAATCCAGAATTACATAAACGCTATGAAGAGCATGTTCCTCACCTGAGAAATTTGCACGACATGTATCGAACACTAAAGCGAAGCCGCAACAAACGTGGTGCCGTGGAGTTTGAAACTCAAGAAAGTAAATTCGTGTTTAATGCGCAGCGCAAAATTGACCATATCATTCCTGTGGTGCGCAATGATGCCCATAAACTCATCGAAGAGTGCATGATCCTGGCAAACGTTTCTGCCGCCCAATTCTTGGAGCTAAATAAAGCACCCGCTTTGTATCGTATCCACGATGAGCCAAATGAAGACCGATTAACTAGTTTTACCTCTTTTTTAAAAGAAGTGGGTATTGAGCACCGAATTGGTAGTCAGGCGAAGCCGCAAGATTTTACCGATCTAATTGGTAAAATCCATGGTCGACCTGATCAAGAGTTAATCCAGACGATGCTGCTGCGATCTATGAAACAGGCTGTATACGACTGCGATAACATTGGTCACTTTGGATTGGCACTTGAAGCGTATGCGCATTTTACCTCTCCTATTCGCCGTTATCCTGATTTAGTGGTGCATCGAGCAATAAAAGCGGTACTAGACAAGCAAGCTAGTCGCAAGAGCAAAAGTGGCGGCAAGTCTTATTCGGTTGATGAAGCTGAAGCACTCGGTGAGCAATGTTCAATGACTGAACGCCGTGCCGATGATGCAACCCGTGACGTAGCTGACTGGTTAAAATGCGAATTTATGCAGGACCACGTTGGTGACGTATTTGATGGGGTCATTGCTTCTGTCACCGGTTTTGGCTTTTTTGTGCGCCTTGGTGAGTTCCACATTGATGGATTGGTGCATATTTCATCATTGGAAAATGACTATTATCATTTTGATGAAGTTAAACAGTGTTTGGTCGGCGAAGCCATGGGTAAGCGTTACCGACTTGGTGACCCACTCAAGGTAAAAGTAGCAGGCGTTAATTTGGACGAACGCAAAATTGATTTTATTCTTGATGAGCCCAAGGGAAGAGGGGCACGCAAGCAGGCTGGCCAAAAGCAAGGCAAGCGCAAAGGCGTTGAAACTGAGCCGTCACCTGCAAGTAAATCAAGCAGCAATGAACAAAGCACAGGCGCTAAGCCCAAAAAAACAAATAGTAAGTCTCCTCGTCGTGCAAAACCTTCAAGCAAAGCGAGAAAGTCGACGAGTCGCACTTCAAAAAGGAAAAAATCTTAATGGCACAACAAGAATGGCTTTATGGCATTCATGCACTTGAATCAGTCGTGCAGCGTGAACCTGAGCGTTTGATTGAATTATTCGTATTAAAAGGTCGTGATGATGATCGCCTGCTTAATATTATCAATCAAGCAAGACGTTTTGGCATTGCGGTGCAGTTTTGTCAGCGTAAAACCCTCGACGACAAGGTTAACGGTGAACAGCATCAAGGCGTGGTAGCACGTGCTAAGCCAGGTAAACAATATAATGAAAATGACTTGGATCAGATTGTTGAAAGTCAAGAACATCCATTTTTATTAATTTTAGATGGTGTAACGGATCCTCACAATTTAGGTGCCTGTTTGCGCACCGCAGAAGCTGCTGGCGCCCATGCAGTAGTAGTTCCTAAGGACAAATCTGCGGCATTGACACCGACGGTTAGAAAGGTGGCTAGTGGCGCTGCTGATGTTATTCCCTTGGTACAAGTAACAAACTTGGCTCGTACGCTGCGCGACATACAACAGGCTGGTGTTTGGATTATAGGTACTGCAGGCGAAGCCAAACAAAATTTGTATGACTGTAAACTTAGAGGCCCCATTGCACTTGTGATGGGAGCAGAAGGGAAGGGCATGCGAAGGCTCACCAGAGAACACTGCGATGAGCTAATTAAATTACCTATGGCGGGCACGGTAACGAGTTTGAACGTATCTGTTGCTACCGGTGTGTGCATGTTCGAAATTGTTAGACAGCGAGCTATCTAATCTCAAATGAGTAGAAAATAATAAGGACGTTACATGGGACAAAGATCAAAACGACTCAACAGTACCCTTATTCAATTCATCGAAAAACAAAAACTGTTTTTTGTCGGCACTGCGGGTAGCGATACGACTGTTAATATTTCACCCAAAGGGATGGACTCTTTGCGAGTATTGGGCCCCAACCGAGTTGTATGGCTGAACATCACAGGCAGCGGTAACGAGACCGCAGCGCACGTGCAAGAAATGTCTCGAATGACTTTAAGTTTTGCGCATTTGAAGCAGACCCCCTCATTTTGCGCCTTTACGGCAATGCAAGGGTTATCCACAAGAATGATGCTCAGTGGCCGGAATTGATAAGTTTGTTTGATGAGCTACCGGGTTCAAGGCAGATATTTGATCTAGAAATCGATTTAGTACAAGGCTCGTGCGGCACTGCCGTCCCGTTTTTCGACTATCAAGCACCGCGAAACGGTTTAAAAGACTGGGCCGAGCAAAAAGGGCAAACCGGCATTGAAGAATATTGGCAGTTGAAAAATCAAAAATCGTTAGACGGCAAACCCACAAATATTGTTCAAAAAAATATAAAGTCTTAAACCAGAGCTGTAAACTCCAGCTAACTAAATGGAATTAGTATGAAAAAAATTATTTCTGCAACCTCATTCGTGTTTATGTTTATCTTGGCCAGCTCAGCCGCTTCTGCACAATACCAAATTAACCATTCAGATATAACCAACCAACGATCTTGTTTTAGTGGTCATTTTACTAGTTACGAGAGTTGGTTAGCCATGATAACAAAGAGCAATAAGCGCAAAGCCAAAACCGAAGAAGAACTTCAAGTTCGCTTGCAGAAGTTTAAGGATATTTTCAGTCAAGAAAATTTTGCACGTTACCAAGCATCAGTTGATTGCATTATTTTCAAATACAAAGTTGATAACATAATGGTTGATGGCTATTTCATCCAACCCAAAGGAAAACAAGACTTACCCATTTTGATATACAACCGCGGTGGCAATGGCCGTTATGGAGCAGTTAATTTCGCCTCTATGATGAGGACTCTATTTCCCCTTACTGATGAAAACTTCGCGATTATTGGTAGCCAATATCGTGGCGCATTTAACAAAGTTGTGAAGGGACAATACGATGAGTTTGGCGGCGTGGATGTTGACGATGTTGTTAAATTAGCCGAGTTAATTCCAAATATCGAAAGTGTAAACCCTCAAAAAATAGGAATGTTTGGCTCGAGCAGAGGTGGTATGCAGACCTTTTTAGTGCTGAAGCGATTAACCAATATTAAAGCAGTTGCAGTCATTGCTGGTGCTTCAGATTTGCTTAAAGAGCTGGCATTTAGACCTGCAATGGAAAATGTGTATAAAAAGCGAATCCCCAATTATGAAGAAAATAAGGAAGCGGAGTTAAGTAAACGCTCGGTTTTGCATTGGCTTGACTCGATAGATATTGCTATTCCCATTTTGATCCAACATGGCGATCAGGATAAAAAGGTTTCAGTTGATAATGCGTTGTGGTTATCAAACGGGTTGAAAAAACGTTCCCATCCTCACCAGCTCAGCATTTACCCCGGTGAAGGTCACAGCTTTAAAACCAACGCAAAAGTAAAAGCACTTTCTGAGCTCTCAAACTGGTTTAAAAAGCATCTATAAGCGCTATCAATCTGGAATTCCAATTTTGCTGCGTTTGGTTCAACAAATCTTTGTTGGCGAAAAGAATTCGGCGAAAGGTGTTTGAACCCGCAAGAGGTTTGTTCTAAAACGTCGATTTTAGCGCTGATCTAAATACATCACTGAATCTTATGTATGGAATCACTCAATAGTGTTAGCTTTTTGTTAATTAGAATATTAATCTGGTTACACTATGATTAACTTCATTCTAATGAGTGGACAAACATTCTCGAATTCGACAAATTAAGGTTGGTAAAAATGACAATTAAAACACCTTTGGAGTTGCTCTATGATCAGGTCAAAACTCGACCCGATCAGCTATATTTAACGCAGCCACATAATGGTCAAGTGACCGAGTATACGTGGAAGCAATTCGATACCCTAGTTAGAAAAACAGCGCAAGGTATTGTCAATTTAGATTTGCCCAAAGGAAGTCATATTGCGTTAATTTCTAAGAACTGCGCAGAATGGTTTGTTGCTGACCTAGCCATCATGATGGCAGGACATGTTTCGGTTCCTATCTTCCCTACGGCAGGCCAAGAAACTATTTCTTACGTGTTGGATCACGCCAAATGCCCAGTAGTTTTTGTTGGTAAGCTTGAAAACTCAGAAGAACAAATTAAAGCGGTTCCTGAGTCTGTTAAAAGTATTGGCTTTCCATACCCAGGAGCTGATTGTGATGTGGACTGGGATACCTTTACTAATGTTGAACCGTTTGAAGGTTACCCAGTACCGTCTATGGATGAAACCATGACGATTATTTATACATCAGGTAGTACTGGCAGCCCTAAAGGGGTGCTACACAAATATTCATCGATCAGTTGGACAGCGAATAGCTCATTAGATGCCTTATCAGTCAATGATCAAGACAGAATTCTAAGTTATTTACCCCTTGCTCACATAACAGAACGAATCTTGGTCGAAATGGCGAGTTTATTTTCAGGCATGCAAATCTATTTTATTGAATCACTGGATACCTTTAAAACTGATATTCAACGATGCCAACCAACGCTATTTATTTCTGTACCTCGATTATGGACTCGATTCCAAATGGGGATTTTGGCCCAGATGCCCCAGAAGAAATTAGACTTTATGCTGAAAATTCCTATCTTAGGCGGCATTGTGGCGAAGAAGATCCGCAATGGTTTGGGGCTCAATCACTCCCGTCTTTGGGCAAGTGGATCTGCACCTATCTCTCCAGCCACAATCAAATGGTTTGCGAAAATCGGTATCAACATATCTGAAGGGTGGGGGATGACTGAAAACTGCGCCTATGGTACCAGTAGTGTCCCTTTTAGAATGGATAAAGTGGGCTGCATCGGTAAGGCCTATGATGGCGTCGATATTCGTATCGCTGAAGACGGTGAAATTCAGGTTAAAGGACCATGTAATATGCATGAGTATTACCTTGAACCTGAAAAAACCGCTGAGGTATTTACCGAAGACGGCTATTTAAGAACCGGAGACAAAGGCGAAATAGATGCTGAAGGTTATGTGAAAATAACCGGCCGTTTAAAAGATATATTTAAAACCGCCAAAGGGAAGTACATCACGCCTGTGCCAATTGAAGCTAAGTTAATGGAAAACGCGGCGATTGAACAAGTCTGTGTAACTGGAAGTGATTTAAAACAACCTATCGCATTATTAGTATTGTCTCCCGAAGCAAAACAACAACCTAAAGAAGAGCATCTAGCAGCGCTTGCACAGACACTTGAAGCGGTTAATGCAACGCTAGAAAGTCATATGTTACTCGACCGCTTAGTGGTCGTTGAAGAAGAATGGACTATCGAAAATGACCTTCTTACACCTACATTGAAAATAAAACGCCATATTCTTGAGAAAAAGTACCAGGATGTCATCAATGCACCTTACAAAGAAAAGGTGGTTTGGTTATCATAGGGCGATAATTAAGCAATTTTGCGGGTTTTTTGTAAAGATTTTACAAAGGTTTGAACTTTTACTTAGTGTATGAATCGTAACTTCGTTATAGAATCCCCCGCAATTTAGTTTTGAGCTTGTTTTTTAAGGATAGTGTTTTAATGCGAAGTAAAGTTAGTTTGGCCCTGATGGGTGTAGTGTTGGCCACGGGGTTGACCGCCTGCAGTAGCTCCGATGATGATAATCAACAGTTTTCAAATGCAGCCTATGTGCAGTTTTATAATGGCTCTTCAAACAGTGCGCAAACTATCATGCGTGGAACTGAAGAGACTCAAGTACTTGGTGGCGCATCTTATGGCGATTCAACCAGCTTGTTTTCCGCTGAAGGTGGTTTTACTGAGATTGAGTTTTATCGTACCGACTCTGATGATGAAGAAGTTATCATTGAAACACGTGAAATCGATTTGCCGACGGGTCAAAAAACGTTAGTAATGTTAACGGGTGACTTTGCAAACCCAACGTTTAACGAATTCCGTTTTAATCGTGAAGAGCTAGAAGATCACTTCCGTTTATTTGCAGTTTCTGTGACAGACGATCAAACAAGCTACGATTTGTACATGAGTGACTCAGGTGCACCATTTAGCGCGGCTAATTTGCTTGGTACAGTCAATTACGAAAGCTTTGAAGAGCAAACCTTTTGGGCGCCTGATAATGACAGTGAAGATTTTGACGAAGGAAGCTATACGGTTTATTTGACTGCTCCAGGGTCTCAGGATGTTATCTTCGAAAGTGACACAATTTCATTCCAGTTTGATACTGAATATGTATTGGTTATTCGTGGCAGCACGGGTGCATTACAAAGCGGTGTTGAAGTTGATTTAGTCTTGAATTCATCGTCTGTTTCCAACTTCGATGATATCAATGCAAGTGCACAGTATCGTATATATAACAGTTTAGATAATGACGCAGTGACAGTGAGCTTGGACGGAAACGGTGACACAAACCCTTCTGTTGAATTAGCGGCTAATGCAAAAACTGACTTCACTGAAGTCGAGTTTGGTGATTATCGATTATCTGCAGAGTCTACAACAGACGGCGCGCTAGCTTTCAATAATCGCTTGGTGACATTGAACCAAGGTGAAAGTAAAGCCATTATTATTTACCAAGACGAGACTGATGCGTTGACATCTCTGTCATTTAACGAGAGCACTCAACCACAAGTGTTTGATAAGCAAGTTGCCGCAGTCAACCTAGTGAGTGATTTTGCTGATGTTGATCTTTACTTTGTACGTAAAGATGAAACCGTTGAATCTGCACAATTCTTGATTGCCAGTATCGACCCAGGTGAATTTAAAGGTGTGACTTTGCCTAGTGATTTTTATGAGTTAGTGGCTGTGTTTGACGACAATGAAGATACTCAGATTCTACTCGACCGAACTGAGTTAATTGGTCTTAATGAAGAGCAAAACTATATCATTTCGATAGAAGAGTCTGAAACATCACCCACTGGATATAAAATTTCAGTTTTATTCTAAGTTTTTAACACTGAAGAAGTCGGCTATATGGCCGACTTTTTTTTGCGTGAAATTTATTATTTATCTCTTAATTTCAAAACCTTAAATAAAGTGTGGATTAGGGGTTTTGTTATATACAAAGCCCCCCATATCAGTTGGGTAAGAGAGATGAACACTCTTTATGTAATTTATTTTCAAATTGCGCTACCGCAGTGGTTTCTTTTCTGTTATCATTTCGCGCCCTTTTTATCGGGGCATGTATAAAAAGTCAGCAATTTATACTGTCTTTTTGCAGCTTAAACGACTCGTGAGAGTCTTAATTTAACAGCGGAGCACTAACATGATCCAAATGCAAACTAACCTGGATGTTGCCGACAACTCCGGCGCTCGCAGGGTTCAGTGTATTAAGGTTCTTGGTGGCTCGCATCGCCGTTATGCACATATCGGTGACATCATCAAAGTTACTGTCAAGGAAGCAATTCCACGTGGCAAAGTAAAAAA
>JAOMVH010000010.1 GCA_028356795.1 Aliiglaciecola sp.
GATTATTATTGGCACTTTAGTTGCCATCGGTCTTCTTGTGCTGTTGTTTTATTTTGATTTGGAACAGTACGTTGTCGCCATATTTTATTGGCTTGACACGATTGGTGATTGGTCAATCCCAGCGTTAATGTCAATTATTATGACGCTTGTCGTTTTTATCTTACCAAGCATACTGTTCACTTTAGGGGCAGGGTATTTGTTTGGGGTTTTTTTAGGTTGTGTGTGCGTAGTGGTTGGAACGACCGTTGGCGCAACCATCGCTTTTTTCATAGCCCGCTATCTATTTGGCGAATCCGTCGCTAATTATCTGCGTCAAAACAAAAAATTAAAATTTATCACCGACGAGTTTGTGCATGAGGGGTGGAAAGTTATTATTCTAATACGATTAATTCCTTTTTTTCCGTTAAAACTGACCAACTACTTCTTTGGTGTGACAAATTTTAAGGCATTACATTTTATTTTGGGTACCTTCTTTGGCATCATCCCAAATTCAGTTTTTGTCGTTTATCTAGGTTCACTTGCGTTGGATATTCATATGTTGATGTCTGGCGATATCATTCGTACTCCTAAAATGTGGGTGTTTAATATTCTTGGAGTGATTGTACTTATTGTGGCGATTCGCTACATAAACATTCATGCACAACGAGCGCTATCAAGGTACCAAGTGCAATCCTCAGAATCGGGGAAATAACATGCGTTTTAATTGGTTTCCCTGGAAGTTTATAGTCAAACGCGCAGCCCGAGCACAAGGTTTTTTAGACCCCATTGCATTATTGGGCCAGTTGCAACGATTCATTCAACCTTCTGAAGTAAATGTACCAATCGAATTATTGCGGGCAGGAGCGGTGTTGCATGCTAGAGGATTAATAAATAGCCGGGTGATTCAGCATAATCTAGACTGGGTTTGGCCATATTGGGTCGAACGTCAATTTGACCCCAATGATGTAGCATTTATTCCACGTGCCTTTTCTATTACACACATAAATTTAACCCATAGGAATTGGACTGCTGTTGGATTACCTGACTATCCTGAACTGCCGATAGTCGATCCGAGAGGACTTGTCACGCCTTTTCTTGATAAGTGGTCATTAGATTTTTGGCTTATAGATCAACAAGGGAAGGTTTTGGCACCTTCAAAAGTTAGAGCCGCAAAACAACGCTTAATGCTTAATCAAAATTTGACGGTCATAACAGAAGTCGCTGATGCTAAAAAAGTCCTGACAAGTCATGTCTCAGTTATGTCCGACAAAGCATCGCCTGAGTGTGTGATAGAGATAGATGCATCTAGCGATGAACCGGGATGGGTAGTCGTTGCTCTACGACCCTATAACCCTGAAGGAATAAGCTTTGTTTATAATGTAAGTTTAAACGAAAAGAGTACTTGCTGGACTATCGATGGCAAAGAATGTGTGTCATTTAGCAAGCCAGCAGAGCGGCATCATGTGTCTCACTATCAAAAAGGTGATGTTTTTATCCATTTGCAAGATAGTGACAACCAATATCAGGGTAGCTGTGATCTAGGGATGTTAACGGCTGCTGCACTGTTTGAATTAGATAGTAAACATGGCCGTCGACAATTAACTGTCAGTATTCCTCTAGGAAATGACATTACTGAAAAGCTTACATCTTCGACTACCAATACGTGGGATCACCATTTATGTGATGTTTGCAAAATTCAAATTCCAGATAAACGCATGCAATTTTTATTTGAATCAGCCATTCGCACATTGTTATTGCATTCCTCGGAAGAAATTTATCCAGGTCCGTACACTTATAAACGTTTCTGGTTTCGCGATGCGGTATTTATTTCGCATGCGTTGTTGTGCGTTGGTTTATCCGAACGCGTAAAAAAAACGATTGACGGGTTTTCGCTTAGGCAAGACCGAAATGGATATTTTCATTCTCAAGAAGGTGAATGGGATTCAAATGGGGAAGTACTGTGGCTGATACAACAACTCTGCAAATTAACGAACACACAACCAAAGCCAAGTTGGCACGAAATGATTTTAAAAGGCAGTCAATGGATCATAAATAAGTGTCAGTATGATAATCAAAACATTAAGGTAAAAGGACTACTCCCAGCAGGATTTAGCGCAGAGCATCTTGGTCCTAACGATTATTATTATTGGGATGACTTTTGGGCTGTTGCGGGCTTAAACGCTTCATCAGAGCTATTTGCTCTTTTTAATGAATTACCGCGCAAGAATAAATTCAAACTAGCCGCTAAGACACTTTTAAAATGTATCGATGAAAGCCTTGCCTTATGTGCCAAAAAATTAGGTCAAAAAGCGATGCCCGCATCTCCTAATCGTCGATTAGACGCTGGTGCTATTGGCTCTTTAGCAATAGGGTATCCAACTAGAATATGTGAGCCTAAAGATGAACGACTATTAAACACGGTAGAATTCTTGCTAAACAACTGTTGTGTTCAGAACGGATTCTTTCAGGATATGACCCACTCGGGTGTTAACCCATATCTAACATTACATATAGCTCAGGTTTTAATGAGGGCAGGGGATAAACGTTTTCTAGCACTCATTCAACGCACGGTAGAATTAGCCTCTGATACTGGACAATGGCCAGAAGCTATTCACCCTCATACTGGAGGCGGCTGCATGGGAGACGGGCAACATGCTTGGGCAGCTGCAGAATGGATTTTAATGATCCGCAACTGCTTTATACGCGAAGAAAATGATTGTCTGGTATTTGGGTCGGGTATCCACCCTGATTGGTTGAGCACCTCAGAAGAGATTCAGTTTGGACCAGCACTAACTTCATTTGGTACAGTAGAAATTTACATTAAACCTGCGATGGGCGGGAAAAGCGTCATTCAATGGCAGGCTAACTGGTATAAAAAAGAACCCAAAATAGAAGTTCATCTGCCGGAACATCCCAGTGTAACGGTTGTGTCTGGAATAACGCAAATCACGATAGATCCTGCCCAATGAACATTTTAATGATGACAAATACTTATTTGCCACACGTTGGCGGTGTAGCACGTTCGGTTTCAGCTTTTTCAAATATGTATCGCAAACTAGGTCACAATGTATTAGTTGTGGCGCCTGAATTTCCTAACATGCCAGAACGAGAAGAGCACGTCATTAGGATACCCGCTATTCAGCGATTCAATGGCACGGATTTCTCTGTGGTATTACCGGTTCCTCACTTTTTAGGGGCCGCTGTGGAAGAGTTTGAACCAGATATTGTCCATTCACATCATCCTTTTTTGGTCGGATCCATAGCCGCAAGAATAGCAAGCACCTATGAATTGCCGCTCGTATTTACTCATCACACCATGTACGAACGATATACACATTATGTTCCCGGTGATTCGGATACGTTAAAACGCTTTGTGATTAAACTGGCGACAAGCTATGCGAACCTTTGCGATTTGGTTTTTGCTCCAAGTGAAAGCATCGAAACCTTATTACTTAAAAGACAAGTAACGTCTCCTATCAAGGTTCTGCCTACAGGTGTAGATTTAACTTCTTTTGCTAAAGGAGATGGTAAAAGTTTTCGAAAAGCCATGAATATTCCTATTGACGCTTTTGTAGTCGGTCATCTCGGACGATTGGCTCCTGAAAAAAATCTAACGTTTCTTAGCGAAGCTCTGATTGATTTTTTACACGTAACGCCTCAAGCACATTTTTTGTTAATCGGCAAAGGGAATGCTACAAAACAAATACAAAATACTTTTAAACTGGGCGGTCTTTCTGCACGCCTTCATTATGTGCCTACTTTACATCAACCTTTACTTAGTAGTGCCTACAAAGCAATGGATGTTTTTGTATTTAGTTCTCATAGTGAAACTCAAGGAATGGTACTCACAGAAGCCTTTGCAGCAGGTGTTCCTGTTATTGCATTGGATGCACCAGGTGCTAGAGAAGTGGTTAAAGATAATTCTAATGGCAGATTACTGCCTGCGAACTCAGACAAGAAGCACTTTGCCGATGCGATTGCAGACTATCTGAATCAACCTAATAAAATAAAGACTAACTTCAAAAGCTCAGCCTACGATACGGCGAAAAAATTTTCTATTGAGCAAAGTGCAGTGTTAGCTCTAAACGGATATGCCAACATTCTTGGTAAAAATTATGCTCACCGACCTAAAGAGCATCAGTTATTGGCCGAGTTATCGCACTTAATAAAGATTGAATGGGAGCTGTTCGCCAATATTGCCTCTGCCGCAGCTGATGCAGTCTCAGAACCTGATTCCGATTCAAAACAATGATTTATCGGATAGAATCAACATTCAGAAAAATACGCCGATGGTTTAGCAGAAGCGAGTGGCTGTTGCGTTCGTTAGGTCATCAGAATATTACCAAACCAAGCACTACCCCAGGATTAGTCATCATTCAAATTGATGGATTATCTTACTCTCAATTAAACAAAGCCATTAAAAATGGACGCATGCCATGTTTGAAAAAGTTGTTACAGGAAGAACATTATCAATTACATCATTTATATTCTGGACTCCCATCTACGACTCCAGCTGTGCAAGGTGAACTTTTTTATGGGATAAAAACGGCTGTTCCTGCTTTTAGCTACAAACCTCAAATGCTAAATCGAGTAGTCAGAATGTATGAACAACCCGCAGTCATTCATGTAGAACAAGGATTGAAGAAAAAAGGCAAAGCACTGTTAACTGGTGGAAGCTCCTATTCTAATAATTTTGAAGGCGGCGCAACAGAAGCGAACTTTTGTCCCTCATCCTTAGGTTGGAAAAAGTTCATTGATAAAGCTAATCCGCTAACAGGTTTATTAATAATTATTTTAAACCTGATCAGTTTCATACGTGTTGCAACTCTGGTTTTGCTAGAGTTCATATTAGCGATTTTTGATTTTTTCAGGGGTATAATTAACGGACGTGATTTGGTAAGGGAGCTATTATTTGTACCAACTCGTGTAGCAATTTGCATATTATTACGAGAACTCATTGTAATTGGCGTGAAATTAGATTTAGTAAAAGGTTTGCCCATCATTCATGCCAATTTTCTTGGCTACGATGAACAAGCTCATCGACGTGGCCCGGGCTCTAAGTTTGCTCATTGGAGTCTCAAAGGAATTGACGATGCTATTAGTCGAATTTGGCAAGAAGCAAAAGGGGCTAAAAGCCACGAATATGATATCTGGATCCACTCAGACCACGGCCAAGAAGAAACACTATCCTATGAAAAAAAATATGGGATAAATGTTGTAGATGCAATAAATCAAGTAATTGAGCAATCTGCCCAGACAAGTCCATTTGTTTGCAAAGCTAATGGTGTTTTTGGTATTCAGTATCAAAGATTAACGTTATTGGGTGGCAAAATACTACAAAAACTACTTAGAACCTACGCAAATCAAACAGAAAAACTAACGACTTCTACGTCTAATCAAAATGCTTGCAATGGCTATTCAGAACCTTTTGGTAACAGCAACCAACAACATCTAGTTGTCTCGGCAATGGGTAGTTTAGGCCATATCTACTTTCCACGATCATTTGAACGAAAAAAGTTACCAGAATTCGCTTTGAATTTAGTTGATGAAGTACAAATACCGATGGTTTTTATAGCGACAACAGCGAATAAAGTAAAAGTATGGACAAAGGAAGGGATTCATCTGCTTCCCAATGACGCCAAAGCTGTGTTTGGAGAAAACCACCCTTTTTTAACTAACTTAATAGCTGATATATTGCGATTGTGTCATCACCCTGATGCCGGTGACATCGTCATTTGTGGTTGGCACCCCCTAAAGCCTTATCTAACGTTTGCGCTGGAAAATGGTTCACATGGCGGTCCAGGTTTTGAAGAGACTCATGCTTTTGCCATGCTTCCACAAGATACAGTCCTTCCAAAACGAATAACAAACTACCTCCGTCCAAAATGCCTTTACTTGGGTGCGCTGCACCTGCTAAACAGGCAAAATTTGGAAGTACCAATAACTGTAAGAAAACCAATTGCTAAGACAGTTGGCCACAAGCTTAGAGTGATGACATACAATGTTCATAGTTGTATTGGTATGGATGGAAAATTGTCACCTCATCGCATTGCAAGAGTGATTTCACAATACCAACCTGATGTCATATCTTTACAGGAACTTGATGTAGGTAAATCACGCAGTGGCAAAATCGACCAAGCCTATGCAATTAGTAAATATTTACAAATGACATTTCATTTTCATCCTGTGATGCACGTTGAGGAAGAGCAATATGGCAATGCAATACTCACTCATTTACCCGTTAAATTGGTTAGAGCAGGGAATTACCCTTATCAGCCGACTAAACCAAATCAAGAACCGCGTGGTGTGATATGGGTGGAAATAATATTAAATGGAAAAAGGATTCAAGTTTTAAATACTCACTTAGGATTGACCCGGTCTGAACGTCAACTTCAAGTTGCAACACTTTTAGGTTCTAAGTGGATAAGTTCAGCCAAGGAAAGGGGCCCTGTGATTTTATGTGGCGATTTCAATGCTTTTCCACATTCATCCGTTCACAAAAGCATTTTAAGTAAACTTCAAGATGTACAAATGGCTCAAGCAAGCCAACTCCCAAGAAATACGTTTTTTGGACGATTCCCTACAGTACGAATTGATCATATATTTGTCGATGAAACCACTAAGATTTTGTATTGTGACGTGCCCAGAAGTAAACTATCTAGAACCGCTTCTGACCATCTTCCGCTCGTAACTGATATCCAGATTTAGCGACCATTCAAATAAATTAACCATAGGCTGAACCACCGTATAGGTCACTAGATTACGACATAAAGAGCTAACCCATTGATAATAATAAACTATCTAGATGGAAACATTGCGCATCTGGTTCAAAGTCGCATTAAACCTGCTTTTACCTACTGGGTTAAATTCGTAAATACCCATAAAGTTAATATGGGCCCAAGCAATGACTGAGCCAGTTGAAATTGACTCTATTACTTTTGCGCGTTGTTCTTCAGAATCGAGTGTTAAGCAGTAGTCAGAGAGGAAAAGGTAGTTCCATAGAATTATCATGTTGCGCAGTAAAGTATTGCTAGCCATCACCAACTGAACTTCATCGTGCAAACCAACCTGAAGCTTGCCATTTCTACCGAAAAGTACTTTATCAGCAAGTTTTTGCCCCAGCTCTACTCTATTGAGCTGCTTTTGAATATTTTGTCTTAGTTCTTCGTCGTCTACATAATTGAGAATAAAGTGGGTTTTTAGCAACCTACCGAATTCTTTAAATGCCTTATACAAAGTATTATCACGCTCACTACTGGATAGCATTTTGAGCATCTGAGATGAACTACAGCGTTTTAATTTCATCGATGCCATCAATCGTAAAATGTCGTCCCAATTATCCAATATAAGTTTTTTATTGATTTGGGATTTTGGTGCAAGTGGTGAATCAGAATACTTCTGTGTTGATTTGGAATGATAAGCATAAAGCGTTTGGTGATGAACGTTCTTAATGCGAGGGGCAAATGAAACATCCATGAGATAAAGACCGGCAAATACGGCCTCTGTATACCCGTGGGTGTCTGTGCTGTGAATATGCTCTTCAATGTCGTCTTGCATCAGTGTGTGTTTAGAAGATACCAATCCTTCTAGCACATAAGGCGCTTCACGATCTGATGATGTCAAAACGTTAACATGGAAGAAAGACTGTTTTTCGTCCAAGAAGCTATTCACGCTTATGCCTTGTTCTTTTCCGTAGTATTTGTATGAGTAATTCGCCAACAACGAATTGACGTTTACGACAACCTTCTTACCGTCGCTACTTGTGTGCAGCCTGCCATTATTTTCGTTATAGATTGTCGGCAGCGAGAGAGATTGAATAGTCTTAACAAGACAGTCATTCGCTCGTTGTAAATTGGTAATCGATACCCAAGAATTTTCAGTATCTTTCAATGCTTTTTCAGAAAATAGCTTACTGGCTCTGGCCAGCTCAGTGTGCCCAAGGTTCGTTCCCAAACTTAATACCGTTGCAAAAAGTAAACGAATATCAACCTCTGTTTTACCGCCGCGAGGAAGCCGATTGCGAAAGCAGCTTGAAAAATTTGTATGTCGGTCAATTTCGAACATGACATCTTGAAGTGTGACTGAACGCGATGATCCTAGTAAGGTTGGGATGTATTTAGCAATAGAGAATTCTGGATCAGGGTATCGAATACGCCAGGTTCCGTCGTCTTTGACAGAGAAATGAGGGTTTTCATCTTGAGCAATACGACGACTCACGTCTTCAAATCGCTGGGTGACACTCATACCTATACCATCGAGTACCGAACGACCATCAATAAATTTATCCAGGGAAGCAGCCGCCAATAATCGCTTCTTATGATTACGCCACTCTTCGACTCCAATCATGTAGCTGGGAGTTTGCTTGTAGCGGTACGAATATTCTAGGGAGAGTGATTTGTCTTTGAGTCCTTTTGCTACTGCATTGAAAAGAAATACACGATACTTATTAAGCGGGTTCAAATCGTCTTCCTCAAACAGAAGATTAGCTTCGGTTTTCGTTAGAAACGCAGTGGGAGAATCTTCGTCAATCGCTTTGGGCTGCGAAAGGTAAAAGTCAATTGCATCTAGCAGCGCTTTATTTTTACTCTGTTTATCAAAACTCATCGCTTTAATAAGTGAACCAAGTAAACGTTGAAGTTTAAGACTGTTTTCAAAAAGAGAGCTGTAGTAATCAGCGTGTGTTGCTTGTTTGATTATGCTGTTTCCTACACGCTCAATATGCTTATCAAATTCCGGATTTTGCGCACTAAAAAAAGCGCTTATCAACTGTTGGGAACGTTCGTTACGCTCTTCAAATGATAGATTTGGATCTTTGGTAATTGAAAATACCAGCTCTAAGACGCGTTTGGCGTCTTTCGCACTATTGAGTACGGTTCTATTTGCTTCTAATGTGCTTAACCTTTGTTCATCTCGTTTGCTTCGTTCATCACCTTTTGCGCGATTCGTAAATTGTTTAACGACTTTGAGAAGTGCATCAGCGGCAAAGTCATTGCGTTTGTGAACCTGATCATAAATAAAAGAAAGATAATAAAGCGATTGTTTATTGTCATTTTTCAGGCGCCTGATTTCGTCATTGTTTCCCAAATATATAGCATCAGAAAAATGTGTAATGGCTTCATCTGTCAAGTTCACCTTTTTATACACTCTGGCTAACTCACTAAAATGTTCATTAAACAGTGTTAAGATAGAAGCGTTCTGATTGAGGCTTCGTTGCCCAAGCCCTTGGTCAACCCTTTTCAACTCGCCTACGGTGTGGAGATGTGAATGCTGTGGAAAAAATTGAATTAATGCGGTTTTCTTCTTTGTGGATAATGATGTCTCGACCCGCTCAAGTATACGTGTTTCATAAGATTGAAATCCGATAGAGATAATGTCCACGAACTGGTTGTATGAGGGGATTTCCACACGTCGCATCCAACAAAATGACACCAGTGCAAATAAGATGTCTTCTTTATTCATGCGAATAGAGACCAAACTGTCTGTGTGCAAGGCTAACAGTGCTGCGGTCTCATTGCTGTATGCCTGCCAGTTATATTGAGCGAGGATTTGTTTCCTATGACGAGTTGCCATTTCTGGGGTGTATTTGTCCATATCGACAGCGTGACTGAGCGCCAGTACACGCGAAGCTCGTTTAATATCAGCAGCAAAGAAACGACTCGATTCAAAAAACCGTCCTTTCGCTTGAAAATAAGCCTTTGAAACGAGAAAGCCCACTTTCGCCACATCCGATTGCATTTTACGTAAGATTTTTTTTGTTTCTAGATCCAAAGTAAAATAGCCAAGCGTTGCTTCTTTGGTCAATTTTGGTACGCTATTAAAGGCTTGTTTTCTTGCAGCAGAGAGCACCTTCATTTGTGCCATGTTCATTCCTTTTCGATATTAATATCGACTTTTTAATAACATTATCGATAAATTTGTGCAGTGTACACTGTACAAAATAAAGTATTTTGGAATCACTCTTCTCTTTTTAATAACCGTATCTTCTAACAAAACTGTCATCACTAATGTAATGTACATTGTAACGATTGTCAGAATAATAGTAATTACGTCATGTCGCCTACAGATGAACTTTACGCACCGCTCGTGACTGCATACGACCATTTTAATGCATGCTTATTTGATAATGCGTTGCCTCCCGTGATTTTCACCTTACAACGAAAAAAGAATGTCATGGGGTTCTTCGCGGCTAAGCGATGGGGTAACGCACAAGGTAAACTGTGTAGTGAAATCAGCATCAATCCCGCCTATTTTGCCTCATCAAGAATGATTGAAATCTTTCAAACGCTCGTGCATGAAATGGTCCATGCATGGCAGTTTCATTTTGGACAGCCTAGCGAGGGCCATTACCACAATAGACAATGGGCACAAAAGATGATGGAAGTCGGTTTGATGCCCTCCGATACAGGCGAGCCAGGAGGTGCGATCGTAGGCCGTCATATGAGTGACTTTATCATGAAACAAGGTCCTTTTATGAAGGCGGCGAATGCCTTGACGCAAGATATAGATTTTAGACTAAACTGGGTAGATAGATTGGCGCTGCCCAAGCTTCATGAGCCTGTGATTGTCGACACACCCACGTTGGCGCAGGATGCATTAGTTGAACACTGTGCTCATGCAAGTGATGTATTAAATGCCAACGTTGTGTCATTGGATGATGAGGCAGCATCTGGCGCATTACCGTCTACGAATGAAGATTTCAACGCTATGCCAGACACATTTTACATACCAGAGGTCGCTAAACGTCAAACGCGCAGTAAACATGTGTGTCCTGGATGTGATACAAAGATTTACGGCAAAGCCATTCTTAATGTCATTTGTGGGGATTGCGAATTACCTTTTGAGCGAGAATAAAACAAGCAATAAGGTACGCATTGTTTAATCCAAGCAAGCTAACTGCCTTTGTTTCATTTGGACTGTTTTTTTATCTTTTCCGATTTATGTGAAACGTAGTACCTCTTTTTCAAATTTTCCGTATGACGTTAGCGCGACCAACGCGCTAGAAGTTGCCCCCTTATTCGTTGCAGTCTGGGGTTCTGCAAGGCCCAAGCCTTCTGTGACTTGACTTGTTAGACGTATTTCAGGATCAGGCTTTAGTGTGTCATCGGATGGGCTTACTGAGGTTATTAAACTGCCGCCTTTTTTCTTCCGCCAGACCACCGAAACATGTTCAGGAATTTCTGCTTTGAGGATCGCGGCAAACTCACTTAACTCTGGGTGCGCAGGCACAATCAATATTGCTTGTAGATGAGTATCTTTTGGGCGCTTCCTCAAGATCCGTCCAAGCACTTGTCTAAAGTGCAGTTCAGTGCAGATCCGACTAAGATGACAGCACACTTGTAGTCTTGGAATATCGGTTCCCTCACTGACCATACCAACTGAAATTAGCCAAGGCGCAGATGAGTCTTTGAATCGTTGGATGACCGCATGGCTTTTATCTGTGTCACTCGTAACGAGCCATGGCTCTTGCTGTGTAATGGTTCTTAACAGTCGCTGTATTTGTGTGGCATGTTTTATACTTGAAGCCACAATCAACCCGCCTACATCACTGCAATCTTGTCTCAGTGTGACTAATTTCTCATTCGCGTAGTGCAGGATGTTCGAGAGAAACAATGATTCCTCTAGGACGTGTTGATAAGCCAGGTTTTCATCTTTAAGGAGTTGCTTCAGACTGTTATGCGTGCGAGTGGTGTGGTCTGGCTCAATCACTCGCCATTTCGAATTGTCGATCAAATGTACTGAAGGCGTGCGGCACACACCTTCTTTAACAGCTTCATCTAGCCCATAACTAAACTGCATATTGGGACGTAGGTCGTGATCGTAAAGCAATGAGGTAACATAATTTTCATCCGTTCGCCATGGTGTCCCAGATAAAGATAACGTATAAGGAGGCGTCTTGTGTTGCATTAACGCCATCAGTGAAGCACCCCAAAAGGTGGCATTGTCTCTATCATGACCACCACAATGATGGATTTCGTCAAGCACGATGACAAGCCGTTGCTGTAAGAGCCTATCTATCATCCCAGGTGCCATTGATGACAACCCTTGGTAGGTCAGTGTTAATCCGACCGAGCCTAAAAAACCATCCATAGGGCGCTCAAGCACCTGCTCAAAGGTCGACTTAAGTCCATTTCTTACTGTGACAGAGGGCGCAATGCATAACACAAAATCCACTAAACCTGCGTTGAGCATGGCTTTAACCGTCACTGCTGCAAAAACGGATTTACCAGCACCTGGTGTAGCTAAACAACCAAATTGCCGATGACCACTTTGATAGTGTTTCATGGCAGCGTCGAGGCATTGGGCTTGCCAATGTCTAAGTTTCATGAAGTAGCAGAGAGCAATAATTCGAGCGCTTTTATTTTTCCAAGCGTTCGTACATTTTGATCTTTAAATTCGTTTAATTTTTTATCAATGCGCAGGGCCATGTCTGGGAATTCGGTCTTTAAACTTTCCAGTTCCTCAGTTGCACCTAAGCTGATCAAAATATCATGTTGTCGTGCATGGAGCCGTTTTTGTATTTCAGTAAGATTTTTTTCCAACGTGTCTTGATCGTTGATGCTGTTACTTGCCGATGATCCGACTATCGAATGTAATTTATTCGTTTGGCGGTAGTGCGCCGCTTTGTCGTCATTTTCTGTGACATCAACTAATAAACCATGCTTTATAAACGTCCGCATAAAACTGTGTATCCAACGTCTCACGTCATTTTTGTTTTGTTTGCCTGGATATAATGTCATGTAACGATCACGGATGTCGGTGACGCGAAAACGCGGGCTATCGAGAGAGACAATGGCCTGAATAAGGCCAGGGTGTGGCGTAAATTGCCGCATAATATACCTTTTTACTGCAAAGGGAATTTTAAAGATGCGGATTATAGTCCGTGGTTAATTAAGCCGCAAGTAGAGATATTACTGACTTTTAAGCAGGTCAGTTTATGTCACAGTTATCCGTCGCGTTAGGGCGCGTCATTCGAACATCGCGCAAGTCAGCAGGATTGTCGCAAGAAGCGTTAGCACTGCAGGCGAAAGTCGACAGAAGTTATGTGGGTCGCATAGAGCGTGGTGAATCGAATATTACGGTCGAGTTGCTTTATCAATTAGCCGACGTTATTGGTGTTACGCCGGACGCGTTATTGCCTAAACCAGATAACATTGATAAGTAAACTGACGTTATGTTGGTTGTTGGAATGTAGGATGCAGTGTTTCTAAATACGCCATGGCGGTACGTGTGTCTTTCCATCCTACGTGTGTCATCAGATCGCTTAAGCTCCAACGCTGCTCTGCCGCCCAATAAGCGAACCCGCGACGAAGAGAGTGGCTGCTAAACGTCTGTGCGTTATTGATGCCGGCTTTCTCAAATCGTTGTCTGAGTATACGACTAATACTCCGTGGATTTAAGGTGTGTTCAGCAATGACACCCCAGCGATCTATTTTTCGAAACACAGGCCCCTCGTGGTCGCTCAACATCTCTCGCCAGGCATCTAACGCTGCACACGGGCATAGCTTATTTAACGCTGGTAGCCGGTGACGTTTGCCTGCGTATTGCCGGTCGCCTTTTGACTGTGACAGGTAAAGCGATAGGCCATGATTAGGTGATTCCTCGATATCCTGGAGTCGTAAACGCGTTAATTCATCACTTCGAAACCCTCGCCAAAATCCGACCCAAATTAACGCCCGGTCGCGCGCGGCCCGCAATGCGACACCTCGTGAGTCACTGCGACATTCGGAATTGAGATGGCTGTCTAACTGTTCAAGCATGGACATCGCCAAAGGCGTGGCTTTTTTCACCGGGGCAGGGTGCAACGCCCGTATACCTTTAAGCACCTTTTTCACCTGGATGGCTTTGGTGGGATCAACAAATCCTTGGCTTTGATGCCACTGGGAAAGGGCTGCCAATCGGGTTTTGAGCGTATTGTAGGCAAGGTTATCCGCATAGTGAGCCAAATACCGACATAGCGCCTCACTGGTAGTGGGCAGCATACCGCCCCAATCCACTTCAAAATGCTCTACCGCACCTTGGTAAGTGCGTCTCGTGTTGTCACGTGTGGCGGCCTGAATATAGTCATCTACCGAATGTGTTTGTACGTTTCGGGGGAGGGCAGACATAGGGCGATTTTGACACCTCAATATTTAGTGATAACGATAGTATGTATTAACGTAACGGTTAATCAAGGGTTTCAGCGTTTATAGGTGACATAACCCACGATTATCACGTGTTAAAAATTGTTTATTTTTGCTTTTAATGTTAACGATTATATACTGTAATTACATAATACGTATTACAGTACATTGCGATGGCGCGAATTGGGGTCACACTCGAAAATGTTAAACATGCCAGAGAGGCCATTCTTGCACGGGGAGAAAGTGTGTCGATCGATGTTGTGCGTGCAGAGCTTGGGCATACTGGCTCGAAAAGCACTATCCATAAACATCTAAAACGCTTGAACGAAGATGAAGAAAACGCCTCGACTGAGGTCCTATTATCTGAAGAATTACAACAACAGGTAAGCCATGTGGCTGCGCGACTAAAAAAAGAGGCTCACGCTACCTTGGAAGAAAAAACTGAGGTATACGAGCAACACATTCGAGACAAAGGTGCTCAGCTTGCTGCATTGAGTGAGCAAACCAGCGACTTAATAACCCAATGCGAGGCGCTACAGGATGAAGTAAAAGCAGCTAAAGACGAAAACTTAGCGCTCAAAGTAATACAGGAAAAGGCTGATATAGACAAAACATTCAAATCGCAGCAGATCAATGCACTTGAACAGCAAGTCGCGATAGCGGACAAGCACAACGCATCGCTCGAAGCAAAGCATCAAGATGCACGTCATGCACTAACCCATTATCGCGAGTCGATGGCGCAACAACGCGAACAAGAAAGCGCAAAATATGAGCAAGAATGTGCTCAACTTCGCCAAGCATGCAATGCAACCAATCAAACGTTAACAGCAAAGCAAACTACATTGCGTGAAGCTCAGCAACGCATTAAAAACCTTGAAAAAACGCTAGCCGTCGTTAGTAGTGAGCTGGCCTCGAGTCGAAATGCTGGGCGTGAATACGAGAAACAAATTCGGTTTTATCGAGACAATATTGGTGAATTAGCTAAAGAATGCGCTACCTTTCAATCCGAAAGTCAGCATGCGCAAGCGCGTTGTGATGAACTTGATTCTGTTAATCGAGAACTTGAGCGTGAAAATGACGCATTACGGGAGGCGAAAAGTCGTTTGGAAGGCCAAAGTCAGGCGCAACAGAGTCTTATTGATAGATTTACACACATAAATATCGAATCGCCAGGATGATACGAATAATGTGCTAACGACAACCATGAATTTTGTCGAATGGACTGATAGCAATGCAAAAATTCCAAAGCGCAAATGCCTGGGATCGTTTTTCTTAGATGCGCTCCTGAATCTTTAGTTTTAGCGCCATCTTCTTTTGTTCCGAAAGAGCCAAAATCTTTGTCCTATCAGTCACCACGCCGAACGTGTTTAGCTGTTTTATCTCGGATAGTGAAAACCCCGCAAATTTGGCATTTTTTGATAAAGTGAATTTAGTTAACATGAAACGCCGTGTACTGGCGTATACCTGTGTTTTTAGTGGGCGTTGGATTCAGCACCTTTTAAATACACTGCAAATACATCTTGGTGAACCTCTTTGTATTATTGGACATACCCATATAAACATCACGTAATGGTACGAGACTGTGGTTTGCTTGACCTGAAAACCAACGCCATCTTGTTTTTGTAGTTCTTTTCTATCGCATTTCTCGTGACATTAAATAAGAGTGCAGGGTATCGACTTCTTTTTGGGAGCAAGTCGACACATCGAAACTTAGGAATTAATGACCTCGTTAACCTCCCGCTCCGATTCAGAATGAAGTGGGTTTTCAATATCAAGTTTGGAATCTGCTTACTGAAATTTCATTACCCTTTAAATATGCTGTTTACTGGGGCTAACAGTCTTCCTCCCAAGATTAGATCAATTTATTAAAACAACTGCTGTATGAGGATGGGGGTGACAAATCTCCATACATTTCCCATGACTTTTTTCCGTGGCGCAGCGCACGGAAATACAGATTATTTTGGCTATATTAAAAGTTAACAACCAAGATAAGCTTAGTGACGTAAGGAAATATTGACTATCTTCCCCTCCGTTCATTCTACCAACCAATTACTTCAATTTTTGCCACCCAATCAAAGGCAAACAATCCTGAAATTGTGCCAACCATTTACATTAGATGTTGGTAAAACGTTAATCCAATCAAACAAGCCAATAAAATATGTTTACTTTCCTACCTCAGGCTTCATTTCATTATTCGCAACAATTTGTGATGAGAGGCCTTTAGAAATGGGCTTAATAGGGAATGAAGGTATGTTGGGAGCTACATTGGCACTTGGACATAAAAATGCACCAATAGAATATGTAGTGAAGGGGGCTGGTAGCGCTTTAAGCATGGAATCAATTGTGTTCCAGCAATGTATGGTCAACAGTCCTGTTTTCGAAAAATTAATCCACAATTATCTTTACTTCATAATGCTACAATCTTTGCAAACCGGTGCTTGCAACAATTTTCATGAAGTGCAAAAAAGATTACCTCGTTTACTATTGCTGATTCAGGATCGAGTCCAATCAAACCACTTTTATTGTACTCATCGACTTTTGGCAACTATGTTAGGCGTTCGTCGAAGTGCTGTAACTATTTCTGCTTCTGCTTTGCAACAGAAAGGTTTTATCAGATACAACAGAGGGCACATTCAAGTAACATCCAGGCAAGGGCTGATGAAGGCGTCTTGTTCATGTTATCTCAGCGCAATTAATATCTACCAGAAAACGCTCAACACACCTTGAGTATAAATGATGCACTTAATACGCATTGTGAAGTGTTGATTTAAACTGTTGCGATGAAGGGGGATAGCTAGGATTCGTTTTCAGGCGCAAATCCGCTACCGTAATACTCTCTGATTTTGGTCACCCAATGCGAATCATTCATATTGGGCCAACTTTCATTGTCAAACGAAGGCACTGAATCTAAGCTCACCAACTCGACATCAAGTATAAAGTGCTGATTCTGATTCGTTAATCTTAGTGCATCATATGGAACCGCTGCGAAACAGCCGTGTGTAACAGGCAATGCATGATGCAATCGAATGGCGTTGTGGCTTTTGAAGGACAAGCAGGATCCCTTAAAAAGTCAAACTTTGTACTGGCGCTGGTCAGCGACTTCACATTCAGAATGGTATTAAATTGGCGTCATCGCTTTGATTAGCTCGTTGACGTTCACGCTTACCATGCCACTTCGCATATCCGACATGGCGTAAGGGATCAGCAGTTCGTTGTTGTTAATTAACCCACCACAACTGTACACAACATTGGGTACATAGCCCTCTCTTTCTGTTTCTAACGGACTCAGTAGAGGTTGAATTAGCCTGGCTTTTACACGGGCAGGGTTTTCTAAATCAAGTAGTATTGCACCCATTGAATACTGGCGCATGGGTCCAACGCCATGGGTTAGCACTATCCAGCCTTCATTGGTTTCAATTGGTGAACCGCAATTGCCAATTTGCACAAATTCCCAGGGTTCGTTTGGCATTTGTAACAACTGAGCATCATGCCAAAAATGCAGATGGTCGGAAAACATAATGTAATTGCTTTCACCATCTTGTCGGGAAAGCATAGCGTAATGCCCATTAATTTTGCGTGGGAAAAGTGCCATTCCTTTGTTGCGCGCGGCTTTACCATTTAGGGTAACTATCTTGAAGTTATCAAAATCTGTTGTCTCAATAAGCTGCGGCAATATACTCAAACCGTTGTAAGCGGTATAGGTGGCATAATAGGTTACAGCACCATTTTCGTCATAAAACTGCACAAATCGCGCATCTTCAATTCCACCGCGCTCCACTTCAGAGGTGGGGAAAATAACTCTTTCACTGACCGAATGCTTGCAGTCAAATTTAAGTTTATAGTTTGAGTTAGCTAACCAGTTAATTGGTGTAATTGCCTCATGCATTTGATCTACATCGAACGATGGTTGATGGAACATTTTATCTATCTGCACTTGTAACTGATCAAAGTTAAAATGCTCAGGCAGTTGATTAAACAGTTGCTCGGTAATGTCATTGGTTGCATTAAGTTCGTTAAGTTTTCGTATAAAAAGGTGTTTGTCATAGTCAGGGTTTAACTTGCGCACTGCAGTTTCGACATAATGACTGGATTGATCAAATTCGATTTTATTGCGAATACCAATAATTCCGGTGCGAAACACAATGGAAGAAACATGACCTTCTCCGGTTGCACGCAGACTCATGATAAAACGCAAAGTATTTGGTGGGGTTTTACTCTGATCCGGATGAGGAACAATTGAGGGATTGAACAACGCTGCTGAGGCAACCGCATATTCCATTGTAAAATAGGCGCCAATAAGTAGTTTTTGCTGTTCCGACAAGATATCTGAATCTGTGATGTAGCACTCAACCAATTTGTAATGTTGTTTCAACGTACGGGTTAAATGTCGGTGGCGAACTGAAAAACGTGACTTCACCCATTTCAATAATTGTTGTGATTCAGTGCCAGAGATCGCCAAAATACGTTGAATGATGTTTTCAATATGTTGTGGGTCACCTCCCGGTATATGAGGACGGCAAATAACCTGTTTGGGATCAGGTTGAAGTCTCCATTTACGACGGCGTATCTTTAATGCTGAATTGACTTCGGATACAGTTTTCAAACTTTATTTCCGTCTGTGTAAATAGTGGTCAGCTGACGTCGTATGGTCGTCATAGCGCTGGACGAGAACGATTAGAACAATGATCTAACAATTTCCTAATCGATGTGGTGCCAACACACATGACGCTATCAGCAGCGCCCCAATAAAGCTTGATAGTCCCATCCGGTTCAACTACAGCGGCGCAACTGAATACTACATTCGGCACATAGCCGGTTATTTCGTGCGGCGCTTCAGGTTGTAAAATCCAGTCATCTGCTACAGCAATGACCTGTGAAGGATCTTCAAGATCATGCAATGCAACCCCCAGACGATAGACTGCACCAGACATAGTGTTAAAGACACCATGGTAGATATTGAGCCAACCCTGTTGCGTTTTAATCGGAGGTGCGCCAGGACCTACCTTCATTTCATCCCAATGATATTGCAATGGTTGGATAACACGTTGGGATTGACCCCAATGAATCAGATCAGGCGAATAAGACACCCAAATCGACCAATCAACCGACTCTGTATGGGGCCGGTCGAATCGTACATACTGGCCATTGATTCTGTGTGGGAATATCACCACATTGCGCATATCAGCCTGACTGATGAATGCCAGTCGTTGCACCTCGATAAAATCTTTAGTGGTGGCTAAACCAATGCGTACTCCATGCCTCGAATAGGCACTGTAGCAAAGTAAGAACTGATCTTCGCACGGGCAAATTCGCATATCTTCGATACCAAAATTTTCATATTTAGCGAAATCTCCGGATGTTTCAGGTGTCATAAAAGGCTCGGGTGAGACATTGAAATTAAAACCATCCTTACTGTCTGCACGGCCGATAATTGACCTTCCGTTAGCCAGATGTGATCTGAAAAGCATGATGTACTTGTTTTTGTATTTGACCACGCCGGCATTGTGTACCGTAGCGACTGGGTAGGGGACATTCTGTTTTGTGAGAATCGGGTTACCCTGATAACGCTGCACAATCTCATCAAGGTTTGTATCAATGCCAGTATTCATCCAAATGATCTCCTCAACACAATTTCACACATTAGTTGACTCGTCCGTAATCGTCTTCTAATCGCTCAATGTCGTCTTCGCCAAAGTATTCACCGGTTTGTATTTCCACGAATGTAAGACGCCTACTCGCAGACGGATTGGCTACCCGATGAAGCATATTGCGAGGGATATCTATCGATTGCCCAGGCTGTAATAATAGATGTTTAGTCCCTAATGAGACGTCGGCTGTCCCATCAATCACTAACCAGTGTTCATCTCGCCGTGTATGTCGTTGCAGGCTTAGACGTTTGCCTTCAAATACGACGATTTCTTTTGCTTTGTAATCTGGCCTATCAGCAAGTATTTTGTAATACCCCCATGGTCGGTGGGATTCTGTCGTTCTTTGGGTGGTTAATTGTTGGTAGACTTTTAAGTAGTTTTCGACCATGCGATCTACGCTGAAATGTGCCTCTACATGCTCTCTGCAGGCAATACGATCGATATCACTGATTTTACCCACGGCCTCAACTGCAGCATTGACATCATTGACGAGAAATCCATTTTCGCCATGTTTTATAAGCTCAGGCATACTGCCCCGGTTATAGGCAATAACCGGGGTTCCACAAGCCATTGCTTCTATTACAGATAACCCGAAAGGTTCATCAAATTGAATTGGGTGCAGAAGTGCTAAGGCTCCACCAAGTAAAATGTCCCGTTGTGCTGGTCCCACGTTATCCATAAATTCAATTTTGCGTTTTTGCAGCTTGGGTTTAACAAACTGATCAAAGTAATCTTGGTCTTGTACCAAGCCGACAATAAGTAGCTTCTTCTTAGCAGCCAACGCTATTTCAATCGCTTCTCTTGTCCCTTTGTCATTATGTATGCGCCCGAAAAACAACAGGTATTCCTGCCCGTTACCACTGTAAGAAAATTGGTCGAGGTCAATGCCATGATGAACTGTCGCCAGATAATCCAGTGAAGGGGTGCGATCCGCATCACTAATCGAGATATAATTGCTTCGCTTATTGTATTTTTCGTAAACGGGGAGAATACTGGGCGAAGAAAAACCGTGAATAGTAGTAAGCAACGGTGTGGTAGTCATTTGGGAATAAGTCAGCGGTAAAAAATCAAAATGATTATGGATCAAATCGAATTCATCTCCTGATTCAAACAAAGACGAGATATGCAAGCATTCAAGTACTTTCGGATTGATTGATTTGTCTTCTTCATACCCGCTTTGGCAAACAGAACGTAGACTTCCCTTAGTTATTGAATCACCCGTCGCGAATAAGGTAATTTCCACACCTTTTTTTATCAGTCCTTCAGTGAGCAGTGAGACAATATTCTCCCAAGGCCCATACTTGCGCGGGGGGGTGCGCCAGGCAACGGGAGACAGCATAGCAACTCGCATAACCTATTTACTCGAACCTGATGATAATAAGGATTGCTTTTGCAGGTTGAGCAGAGATTTTTCTGAAGAAAGACTGTAAAGCCGAGTGAGTGAGAGCAACCAGGATAAGGTAGATTCAGCCCCCTGATTCTGATTAACACTGCTACTATGTAAACCATCAAAACAGCCCCCTGATTTGGCATCATAGAGGGGCAGATTAAGGTCGTTGCGTCCAAGAAACCAACTAAAGGCGTTGAATGCTTTATTTAGCCATTTTTCGTCACGGGTTACCATATACGCTGCGGCACAGGCATCTACACTCGCTTGAGCCTCAATGGGTTGTTGGTCGAAACGACTTTTTTGTTTACCTTTTTCAAACCATTGTTGATTGCCAATTGCGCTGAAGTGCTCTGATTCGGTTTGCACGTCCATCAACCATTCCAGGGCACTCAATCCCATATCCTTGATTTCATTTCTTTCCAACTCTTCACCAATCAAGATCAGTGCATGGGGAAGTGTGGCATTAGCATAAGTGAGCGTGCGTTCTGGCCAGATCCAATTTGCTGAAGCGGAATTTTTAAACCCACGATAAAGTTTTTCTGCTAGGGCCTCGGCAACCCGCTTGGTTTCGCTATCACCAGCAAACGATTTTAAGTAGTGTGCCATGCCGAGTAAGCAATAAGCGATGGCGCGTGGATAGGTAAAATCATTGCAAACCGGTAAAGCGTGTCTGAATAAATTACTCATCAGGGGTATTCGGCGATGGTCCTTTAGCTTGTTTATTGCCACACCAAGCCCCCAGATTGCTCGTCCGTGCGAATCTTCCGTGCCTTTTTGGTCTAACCACACACGCTGGTAGCTCATGAAATTCCTGAAGTACCCCAGCTCTGGGTTAAAGGCGTGCAAAAGAAATGAAAGATAACGATCAAAGTAGGTCAATAACTCGTCTGAATTGTCGGTGTAGTGGGGGAGCGCCTCAGCGATGACGATAAGCGCGCGCGCGTTATCATCAACACAATATCCGTGTGTCCGGTCAGGTACTACGTATTTTGCATGCTGCAATAAACCGGTGTCATCGGTCATCGCCAACATATGATTCAAGTTTATGTCGGGTAGTTCTTGATTAAAAATGCTGTGTTCTAATGACTTTAGAACAGTTCGATAAGGTTTAGGATGCGTGGACCGATTTTGGTTGACCTTATCGAATAGTGACAAGTAGCTTTGCGCGACGTTATTCCAGGTAGCATTGCGAGAAAAGTCGTAAGCACGTTTTCGAATGTCATGACGCTTGTTATCGTCGCCAAGTAATTGCAACAATGCCTCTTGAATGGCTTCGGATTCTTTGAATGGCACTAACACGCCGCGTCCCTGGCCAAGCAATTCCTGGGCATACCAATAGGCCGTTGAAATAACGGGTTTACCGGCTCCCATTGCATAGGCTAGGGTACCTGAACAAATCTGATCTTCGTTGCAGTAGGGTGTGATATAAACATCGGCAGCGGTGAGGTATTCACACAACTCTTCAATTGACACAAAACGATTGTGAAACAGCACGTGTTTCTCCAGCTTCAAAGACAAAACCAGTTGCTGTAAATACAATCTATAAGCATCACCATCTGAGGCAATTACATTTGGATGAGTCGCGCCAAGCACTATGTACACGAGCTCAGGATGTTTTTTTACCACCGAAGGCAATGCTTTGATTGCGTATTCAATTCCCTTATTTTGCGAAAGCAAGCCGAATGTCAACAAGACTTTTTTACCTGCAACGCCAAATTTGTCTTTGAAATAGTTGGGATCCAGAAAGGGAACATCAGGAATACCATGTGGGATATAGGCTATTTTACTTCGGTCTACCGCGTAAACGGCTTCCAACAGATCCACCGCTTTATTACTCATTACGATTATCTGATCTGAATATTCAACCAATCGTTTTGTCACAATTTGTTGTTGCTCACTGGGATTAGCCAGTACAGTGTGCATTGTGGTTACGACCGGTATCGTCAAATCGGCCAACAAATTTAGTATATAGCTGCCTTCTGAACCGCCAAATATTCCATATTCATGCTCTAGGCAAACTATGTCAGGTTGATTAATATTGATGAATTCGGCTGCGAGTCTATAGTCTTCAATACGTTTTTGGCTAATTTCAAAACGTACGTCATCTGGATAATCATAACCATCAGCTCGGTCATTGATGGCAACGGCCCAACAGGTTTTTACAGCTGTTTGTTCATTAAGAGACTCCACCACATCGGTAGTAAATGTCGCGATACCACAAAGCCTTGGAAGATAATTCCCAATGACAGCTATTGACTTGCCATTCGAATTTTCGTCTGGGATCGATTTGATGGGCATATAGTTAACCACTCGTTTCAGGTAAATTGTTGGAGAACGCTTGACACAACTGAGTTTAAGCGTTGAATTCAACATGCATTTTACAGTGAATGCTCAAAGCATGGCGGTGAAGGAGACTATCTAAGAATTGTTTTCATGGGCAAATCCGCTACCGTAATAACCTCTGATTTTAGACACCCAATGTGAATCATTCATATCGGGCCAACTGTCATTGTCAAAGGAAGGCACTGAATCTAAGCTCATCAACTCGACATCAAGAATAAAATTCTTATTCTGATTCGTTAATCTTAGTGCTTCATATGGTACCGCTGCGAAATGTTCGCCCATACCCCAGAATCCGCCGTAAGATATAATGGCATAGCTTATTTCACCACGACTAGTTTCTATAACCAGTTCTTTTAAATGACCAAGTTTGACATCATTCAAGTTTCTAACTTCAGTAAAGATTAACTTTTTTGTAGTGAGCAGTTGCTGACCATCGCAATTATTGATTTTTATGTTTTCATCATTAGCAGAAATAGTCATGAAACTCTCCAAAAGTTTGTAAGTAAAAGGGCAAGACTGTTTTTATGTTGATGCCATAGGCAGCGTCAAAACGTTGCGACGGTAGTCAATCGAATTCATTCTAAATGACGTCAATTTCCTGTCTGTGCGTTGGACCACTTTGCCAAAGCTGATTTATCTTAGAAATTTCCCCTATATAATGTGTGTCAGCGAACGGTAAGCGATTCTAACCCTGATAAGCTGTGTATCTCAGCAAATCGCACTTCCGCGAATGCGAGAACGAAAAACATTGAGGTTATTATGCAAAACCCCGGCAGCGACAAAAAAGTGGGTGACAAACCCAAAACAGTCGAAACTGAAAAAAAGGCTTCACCAACGTCTGACCTTCCTAAGCAGGAAGAGAAAACGGAAAAGGATAAAAATTAATACAATTGAGATTTATTAATACACATTGTTTACAACGACTTATTTAAATATTAAGCATCAGTTTAAAAGAACATTAAATAGCTAACAATTTGCCTTCGGTTACATTGATTAAAAATGAGCAAAAGTTAAAAGTTTTGTGCTTTTACGCAATGAGTGAAGTGTTGACTCGACGGTTAGCACTTCTGTTTATTAAGAGGGCATTATGAATTCATATGAAAGATTAGACTTGGTACAAATTTGATAGATAAAAGTGCCGGGAAGGCTTATTGAAGGTCAGATAAATATGAATAAAGAGAATATAGATATTTTGCTGATAGAAAATGATAGGGTATTAATTAATCAAATTTGTGTGTCCCTCAATAACGAACCCAAACTAGTAGCAAAAATCACTGTGGCAAGAACCGTAGAGCTGGCTATAAATGTTATTGACAATGCTAGTGTCGATGTAGTGTTGTTAGATTTGTCGGTCTCAAAAACAGAGAGTTCAGATGTTGTGCGCAATATGCTTGAATTGGTACCTTCACTCATAGTCATAATGCTTGGAAACAAAGACGACAACATGCTCATTCAGCAATGCCTGGCGGTAGGTGCTAGTGCATTTGTAGAAACAAGTCATTTAGAAGAAAGTTGGTTGGGACAAGTCATTTCGTTCAATCACTTGCTAGCCAAAGCCAATAAATTACAAGCGGTCAGTCAAGCTAAGTTTAATGCTGTTTGTAAGGTGTCGACCCTGGGTATTTTGGTGTCCGACGTGTTTGGCAATATCACTTATACTAACCACGCCTATCAGACCCTATTGGGTACAGATGGTGAAACGCTTTTGGGCCAACATTGGGCGACACAAATCCATCAGCTAGACCGATTGCGTTTAGAAAAAGAATGGCGCGAAGCAATGCAGATTCAAAAGGTTTTCCATTCAAATCTTCGGCTGATTCGCCACGACGAAAGTATTTGCCAGGCGCACATGACTGGTTCTTTTATATTAGATGGCTCTGGTTTGCATGGACATGTACGTGTGATAGAAGATCTCTCAGACTGCTTTTGGGACCAAGCCCCAAATGATCCTATTCAATACTCCGTAAATTAATAGCTCTTTAACTTCGACGTCAAATTGTGCAGCTCTACAGTTATGTTCTAGACCTGACAGATCGGTATCAAAATCAAATAAACGTAAATCGGATTGTCTCTGACAATAACGATTGTCATGTCACTTCTTTCATTAACTTATATTTTGACTCTACGTTCAACTCCCTGAGCTGACAAAATTTTTGTTATTTGTTTTCGGATCGGGAAGACTATGAAATGTACTTTTTTTACTCGCTATGTTTGCTGGCGAACATAGCTTTATTGCTTTTTCTTCTATACTTCTTAGCCGTGGCAATCAAAAGAAATTGATTGAAATGTTGGTGTTGAAATTGGTTAAAATTGATGAGGAATAGCGTTCAAATGTTTGATGAGAAATTGTGAATGCGCCCAGCCCGTATTGGCCTAAAACGTTGGTCGTGGAGAGAAAACATTGTTTCGCCTGCCAATTGCCAACAGTCCATACAACTGATTGCATGGTAAGCCTGTGCCACTGTCTGGTTTTGAAGTCAAAAACGATAAAAACGGTGATAAATCCACACTGGCCAACAAGTAAGGTTTGGGTGGAAATTGAAAAGGGAGCCTGTGCGACTATTTAGGATATTAGGCGCACTACGGGAAAGTCAGTGGAGCCTTAGACAACCTCTGAGTTCTTTCCGATACAGGATGGCTTTAAGCCATTATCTGGGACAAGATAAGTTCTAATATGATACGGAACAAAACATGAATAATCCGACCCAAAATAAGTTGTTGAATGCTTTTCCGGATGAAAGCAAAGAAAGACTATTTTCCAAACTTAAACCCGTAGACTTAGTCCTGGGCCGAGCTTTATATGAATCAGGGCAGAATGTCACAACCGTGTACTTCCCAGCTGACAGTATTGTTTCGCTGTTACATGTGACAGAAAACGGAGCGTCTGCAGAAATATCAGTGATTGGCAACGAAGGCCTCGTCGGTATTGCGGTATTTATGGGAGGAGAAAGCACTCCTAATCGCGCCATAGTGCAAAGTGCTGGTTTAGCTTACCAATTACCAGCAGCAGCACTCCGATACGAATTCAACAATACACTAGTAGTACGCACGCTGTTATTACGTTACACACAAGCATTAATCGCGCAGATGGCGCAAACGGCCGTGTGTAACCGACATCATTCAATTGACCAGCAACTTTGCCGTTGGTTGCTTTTATCACTCGACAGGCTTTCAACAAATAGTCTGACTATGACACAGGAGTTAATCGCCAATATGCTCGGCGTCAGGCGGGAAGGTGTGACGGAAGCAGCAGGCAAACTACAAAAACTTGGCGTGATCACTTACAAGCGAGGTCATATTACGGTGACTAATCGAGAATTACTCGAAGAGCTCTGTTGTGAATGTTACGCCGTAGTTAAGCACGAAACAGACAGGTTGGAAGCTTACTTACCTGACTAAATTCTCTGCAAGTTTCCGAGCATGCTCAAGTACGAGTAATACCTGAATAATGACGTTGGACAAACAATCTCCCGCATCTGAAAACGACAAGAGGAAATCAACATGGTACCAGATAACGATCCACCCAAAGACCCGTGGCGAATTAAAAACAAAGGTCCGCCTGATCCTAATGAAATAATCGAACAAATGACTAAGCGCATAAAGCCTTTTTTGCCTGGTGGCGGGCCAACACAGTTCTTCTTCATACTTTTCTTTTTTGTAGTATTGGCAATGGCATGGACTTCAATTTTTACCGTGCCAAGTGATTCAGTTGCGGTTGTGCAACGCTTTGGTAAATACGTACACGAACTTCCACCCGGCCTCCACTTTAAATTTCCTTTTGGAATTGATACGGCAAAAATCGTTCCCGTCAAACGACAACTCAAGCAGGAGTTCGGCTTCAGTACACCCGGTGCCACAGATGAATTTCAGTCTTCTCTAAACTATGACCCGTTAAGAGAAACGCAAATGGTAACCGGCGATTTGAATGCAGCATTAGTTGAGTGGGTGGTTCAGTATCGTGTTTCTGACCCCGTTAAATATTTGTTTGAGGTACGAGAGCCTCGCGATACGTTGCGCTATGTGTCTGAATCTGTGATGCGGGAAGTGGTAGGAGACCGCACAGTCGATGAGGTCATCACTATTGGTCGACAGGAAATTGAATCAGAAGCATTACTTAAAATGCAGGCACTTTCGAGTAAATATGTAATGGGTATCAGTATTGATCAGGTCCAGTTAAAAAATATCAACCCTCCGAAGCCCGTTCAGGAATCTTTCAATGAGGTAAATCAGGCTCAGCAAGAAAAAGAAAAACTGATCAACGAAGCTCGCCGGGACTACAACAAAGTCATTCCTCTTGCGATGGGAGAAAAGGATCAGCGGATCAGAGAAGCTGATGGATATCGGATTAAACGGATTAATGAAGCAGAGGGAGACTCCGCCAGATTTAATGCCTTGTTTGCAGAATACGTTAAAGCACCTGAAGTCACTAAACGGCGAATTTACATTGAAACCATGCAGGCCGTTTTACCCTATGTTCGAACCAAGATAATCATTGACGAGCAAACGACAAACATATTGCCGTTACTTAACCTTGATGCGAACCAGGGAGATAAGCCATGAGTACCATTAAGAGTCTAGTTATATTTGTATTTATCGTCGTACTGGGATTGCTGGTAAGAGATGCGCTTTATACTGTCAGCGAAGTTGAGCAGGTCATCATCACACAATTCGGTAAACCCATAGGTGAGCCCGTTGTTGATGCTGGACTGAACGTCAAAATTCCATTAGTACAGGAAGTGAATGCCATTGATAAGCGCGTCTTGGAATGGGATGGCGATCCGTCTGATATGCCGACTAAAGATAAGTTGTATATTTCGGTTGACTTGTTTGCTCGCTGGCGAATTGTTGACCCTTTGCAATACTTTCTGCGTCTGCGAGATGAACGCAGCGCGCAGTCGAGGCTAGACGACATTTTGGGTAGTGAAACACGTAATGCGGTCGCTAAGCACGAACTTATCGAAATTATCCGTACCACAAAAAATCGAATACCAACGCAAGAAGGTTTTCTTAGCGATGCTGAATCTGATCTTAAAATAGGTGCGCTGGTGCCCATCCAAAAAGGCAGAAAACTGGTAGAGCAGGAAATATTTTCAGCAGCAGCTGAAAAGGTGAGAGTATTTGGCATTGAACTACTCGACATTCGCTTTAAACGTATTAATTACAATCAGAGCGTTCGCCCCAAAATTTACGAGCGTATGGTAAGTGAACGTAGACAAATTGCAGAACGATTTTTATCTGAAGGGAATGGGGAGGCTGCCAGGATACGCGGAGATAGAGAACGGGATCTAAACAAAATTCAGTCTGAGGCTTACCAGCAGGTTGAAGAGATCCGAGGGCTCGCAGATGCAAAAGCGGCTGAAATTTATGCGCTTGCTTACAACCAGAACCAACAATCCATACAGCTATACGAGTTTACCCGCACGATGCAGTCCTACCCGAGCATTATTTCTGGGAATACGACATTGGTGTTGTCTACTCAGAGTGATTTGCTTAAGTTCCTGAAAGATTCAGAACTGGTAGTAAAATAGGCAGCTCAAATTAGTGCAAACAAAACGGTCTTAACTGACTTGATTTTGAAAGTATTAGAAAGGAGAACAAGCAATGACAAGTGCAAAAGAAGAAATAGCCTTGATGGCGCATTACGGCATAACCTGTGAACAGAAATTGGTTTATCACTATAAGCAGCATCGCTACCAAAAAATCGAAGACGCCATTAATTTTGCCAGATTAGACAGCAGTGCTTCGAATTACAGCCTTGAAAGTAACGATTGCAAGTCAGGTGAGTAAAAAAAAAGGTTGGTTTTCACGGGGCCGCGCAAATCAATTACCAGAGGAACATATTGACTGGATAGTTAACCCGGTCACGCACTTTGTTAAAATAGAATCCGCTGCCGGAGTCGTATTATTTATCACGGCAGTGGTGGCGATAGCCTTAGCTAATTCACCGCTCAGTGATACATTTGCACGGCTATGGGATATTTCTTTCGGTATCAGTTTGGGCGATCTTCGCCTGGAGCGTTCTTTACACGGATGGATTAATGATGCCGCGATGACATTGTTCTTCTTTCTGATATCGCTTGAACTTAAGCGCGAGCTGATTTTAGGGGAGTTACGGGAACCCAAGCAAGCTATGCTTTCGGTGTTTGCTGCATTAGGGGGAATGGTTGTGCCCGCCGCCATCTATTTGTTCTTGCAGATGGGTGAACCCTCAGAGCAGGGTTGGGGGACTGTGATGGCAACTGATACCGCTTTTGTAATGGGTTGTCTTGCGCTGCTTGGCAAAGGCGTTCCAAAGAGTTTAAGGATCTTTATGCTGACTCTGGCCATTGTAGATGATGTTGGTGCAATTATGGTGGTGGCGATAGGTTACAGTGAAGGCCTGAACTGGTTTGCTGTTTTTTACGCACTGTTGGGTTTTGCAGTGATAAAAGTAATGTCATTTGTTGGTATCCGCAGTATCACCTTATTTATTATGGTAGGGGCGATGATCTGGTTGGCTGTTGATGCCTCGGGTATTCACGCAACGCTGGCAGGGGTTATTCTTGGATTAATGACACCCACCCAAAAATGGGTCAATGAAAACCGCCTGCACGCCATAATGGATGTGGTGATCACTGCAACACCAGGCGGGCATCAAGATGCTAACCTCGTTGCTCGTCACGCTTTAAAAACTGCTGAAGCAGCAGCTCGCGAAGCCCTGTCTCCTGTTGAGCGCCTGGAAATGTTATTGCATCCCTGGGTTGGATTTGTTGTTCTGCCGGTGTTTGCATTTGCCAATGCAGGTGTATCTTTTTCATGGCAAAACATCGAACCATCGCTAACCCTTGCCATTTTCCTTGGTTTTGTCCTGGGCAAGCCATTGGGTATCTTGTTGTTCACTTATGCAGCAGTAAAAATGGGTATTGCAGCACTGCCAAATGATCTCAAATGGCCAATGGTATTGGGTGGAGGTATGTTGGCTGGAATAGGCTTTACTATGGCGTTGTTTATTGCCAATCTGGCATTTGTTCCCGGGCAATTTGAGTCTGCTAAATTAGGGATTTTTTGTGCATCTATTGTCAGTGCTTTGCTAGGCATGGTTTTTATCCGGTATTTCACCGATGCAAAACCAAAAGGTAACCACATCATCTACAAGCCTAACGACAATCAACCACTCGACCTGTCTGCAACATCATTTTCCAGGAAGAAAGAGCAAAATCCCAAAGAATTAGTCGGGAGCCTACAACTTAAATATGAAGGTTTTCGCCGTGAATAAATCCAGGCAAACCCGACATTGTTCAACCAATTTGGCAATTGGGTGGAGTATGGGAAGTTGAAAAAGAAAGTAACACCAAAAACAGTAGATACTGACCTAAGCGAAAATGAGATTCGAGACAGCTCTGGGCTCGCACAGGTTGAGAATACCCCCAACGTATTATGGGGCAAGCAAACTCAGTTGTCATTGAAGTACTTCAACATTGGTATTCATAAGTTTAATAGTCGGTTCATTGATGTCTTGGTCATAATCAAATGCGCCTGTGCCCAAGTTAATTATCAAAACAAGCTGCTATTAGAAGAACATCAAGAAGCAATTCAACAAGCTTGCAAGGAAATTCTGAGTGGCAAGTATTATGACCAGTTTCCGCTAAGTATTTGGCAAACAGGGTCAGGAACTCAGACTAATATGAATGTGAATGAGGTCATATGTTCTCTTGCCAATGCGAATTTAAAAGCGCGTTGTCAAGAACCGAAATTTAGCGTAGAAAAGGATGTTAGAAATATTATTCATCCAAACGACCACGTTAATCTTTCACAATCATCAAATGACGTCTTTCCCACGGCTATGCATATTGTTGTTGCGCTGCAGGCAACGCATACTCTGTTTCCAGCTCTCAATTTGCTCAACCAAGTCATTCTTCAAAAAAGGAGCGAGTTTGAAGGCACACAAATGGTCGGCCGCACTCATTTAATGGATGCATTACCCATCAGTGTTGATGCAGCTCTTTCTGCTTATCAAAGCCAATTAACGACAGGTGGTATCGCTATACAAAAAAGCCTGGAGAGTGTTTACCTTTTGGCTTTAGGGGGCACAGCGGTGGGCTCAGGAGCAAATGCACCTGCTAATTTTGGCCCTCAGACCATTGCCATTCTGGCTGAACACTTTCAGCTGCCATTAAAACCTCATCCCAACTTATACGCTGCAGTTTCCGGTGACGATGCACTTTTGTGTTTTAGTGGAGCCTTGAAACAATTAGCCGCCGTATTGCTTAAAATCGCAAATGATTTTCGGTTACTCGGAAGTGGACCTCGATGTGGAATAAACGAGTGGCATCTGCCAGCGAATGAACCCGGCAGTTCGATTATGCCTGGTAAAGTCAACCCCACCCAATGTGAGGCGTTAAGCATGGTGTGTTTGCAGGTTTTTGGTAACGATTTAACCATATCACTGGCAGCGGCAAATGGACAATTACAGCTCAACGCAAATCGTCCGGTGATTATTCACAACCTGATGGAAAGTATAGATTTATTAAGTGATGCAATGCTTTCATTTGCAGAGAATTGTGTTCGTGACATGACACTCAATCACTCACAGATAGCGAAAAATATGCATAACAATTTGTCAGTGGTTACGTTGCTGACAGACACTTTGGGGTACGATGTTGCTGCGAAAATTGTTCAAAAAGCAAACGAAGAACATTTGGCACTTGCAGAAGCAGCAGAAGCTCTGGGTTTGTATAGCGAAGCAGCGTTTAATGCATTGATAATTGAGGTTACTGGTACGTGATTTTTAATGAGTCCGTTCGTTAATAATTACCTCAATTCGATTGTTTTTCTGTCGTTGCTCCTTGCCACCGGAATGTTCGAAAGGTACAAGGCCAACTTTCCCCTCTACCGTTATGCGGTTTTCAGATACTCCCTGACTTTGTAAATAGTTTTTGACCGCCTCAGCACGTTTAAGTGATAGCGCACTGTTTACTTCATCAGTATCAAGGTTATCGGTGTGACCCTCGATAAGGGCTAGGTAGTCCGAATGAGTGATAAGAAATGCTACGAGACCAGATAATCGAGTAATTGCATTGTCAGAAATTACCGTTTGACCACCTTCGAGAAAAATGTTGTTGAATGTCAGTACTAATCCACGATCCTCCTGTTGGAAATTTATCCCATGTAGTGGCTCAGTTTCGATAAAAGGCATCTGGTCTGATTTCTTCCCACTTACCCTTGTTGACGCAGTTTTCCAATCGAACGAATCTGCTTTCGTTAATTGCTTATTTGCCGCGATAAGAATCTGCTTTGCTACTAATTCCGCATGCAATCTTTGGTATTCTTGCTGTAAATAATGCCGAAGTGAATCCGCCTCGGCGATATCAACTCTGCGCTCAGCTAAGTATAAAAAATGGTCAGAATCGGTTGGATCTTTTCGGAATTGTTCTGCAGCTAGCACTGTAACACTAGCATCTTGCATTGCCATGGGAGACTGATGTGCCAATGTTGGATTATTCTGTAACTTAGTCAGTCGTGTTCTGACTTCTGCCGCTCCTTCAAACTTTAAGGGCGTGTGAGTACAGGCATTCAGGAAAATGGCCGCAGTCAATGTCGTCACTATAATTTTGGAAATATTGTTCATTTATTCCCATCCGGTATCGTCTTTATCGAATGATTTAGCTGTTCAATGTCATTGCGTAAGTCTTCATTGATTTTTTCAGCTTTTCTCAACTCGGCTTTAATGAAAGCAAGTTGAGCTGTTGCCAAAGACTGCTGTGCCATTTGCTCTGCATCTTTATTCCGTTCTTTTGACATTGCTAGTCTCGCTCTGCTAAGGATTTGTCTGGCTTGATTCAGCTCAGAAGGGGCGTGTAAATTAACCCGTGCTCTCTCAGCGCGAGCAATCGTGGCTTCAGCCGCCCATATAGATTTGAGTGGGGAAGGTTGGCTCGCTGCGCAGCCACCTATTAAAATGACAACAAAAATAATGCAGGTGACCACTAGCGCAAAATAAAATCGGTTTCCTTCTCGTTTTGCTTGTTCTGACAATACCATCGTTTATACCTTGTTTAAGTCGGACTAAAATGTTTCTGAAAAGAATGAATATGTATATTTCCACCCGCTTGATCTAAACAGCTTACCCGCAATAAGCCGGGTTAACAGTGCGATTGCGAACACTGAAAAATTGGCCGACGAGGAATTAGGAAGATTAATTTATTTACGCGTTATAAATTACTCGTAGCAGTAATTGTTGGGGCTTAGCATTAAACATGAGCTTGCAACAAAGTTTGTGAAACTCCTTGTTTAGAATCCCATGGCGAGAGCTAAAAGAATGGTATTTCGATGGTAAGGATGCCACATAGCATGCCTCTGATTTGAAGGCCTCAAGTTCTGAGCAGAAGGCTGCGTTGGGGAGTTTTTATGTTAATTAACCATTCTTTAGATCCGCTATAATGGTGATAAATGTGGTAAGGCCTGAGTTTTCTAGACACTTTCTATGTCCTTGAAATACATTCGATCATACTTTGATGGTGACAACCGTCCATTGTTAGTATGTCGACGTTTTGGATTGTAAAACATTTCAATGTAATGAAACATTAGGAGAAAAGCCGTTCTAGAGCAACAAATGTTGAAGGGTTCTGATTTGCTATGCAGGGATTTAGGGTTTTGTTTAGGAGAAGCCTATGAGGAGCAAAACTTCAAACCATGAATTTTTCGGTTTAAACCCAGTTCACGGAATAAAATGATAGGAAGTGGCTAGTACCCCTTCTACATGCAACCACCGTTATGTCTAATACGCTTTAGTATTAGACATAGGGGGTGGGAGTAAGTTATAGTGTTTGCATCTTAACTAACAATCAAAACACTCTTGGCCATCACAAAACCCACACCGTTGTTTCCCACGTATTCTGAGCTGGCAGAGCTCAGTCTTTCTGACTATCCACAACTAAGTTCATTCTTAGATAAGCAACCAACATGGATGAGACAGCACTGGGACTGGGCGAAAGAATATCTTTCATATATCGGACGCAACAAATCACAGCACACGTATGTGCGATTTCGAAATGACATCGAAAAGTTTCTACTGTGGGTCTTCATGGTGGATAAGCAGCCAGTGGACGATTTACGCAAAGCAGATATTTTGCGATACATAGATTTCTGTGTAGCGCCACCGGTTAAATGGATAAGTACGCAGCTCCATGATCGATTTAGCCTCAATAACGGTTACTTTGCTTCAAACCTTAAGTGGACGCCGTTCAGGCAAACGCCGCCTAAATACGATAAGAATAGAGTGCTCGATCCGAAAAAGTATCAACCATCATTGCAAACCCTCGAATCTACCTTTGTGGCATTAAGCTCTTTTTACCGTCATCTCATCGATGAAGAAATTTGTTTCGGCAATCCTATTCCATTAGCAAAACGTGACTGTAAATATATGATAAAAGACAGTCAGGTGAAAACGATCAGTCGATTAACAGAACAGCAATGGCAATATCTCCTAGATACCGCAGTTGAAATGGCTGATAACGATCCACTTGTGGAACGCAATTTATTCGTTATTGCTACCATGAAAACCCTATTTCTGAGGCTTTCAGAGCTCTCAGAACGCCAAGATTGGACACCATTGATGAGTCATTTTTGGACAGATGAGGACAACAACTGGTGGTTTAAAGCCTATGGAAAAGGCAAGAAGATTAGGGATATCACGGTACCACCGGGTTATCTTACGTTTTTGAAACGATATAGAGAATGGCGTGGACTGTCACCGTTACCATCCAAAGGTGAACAAACCGTTTTGGTCGAAAAAATTCGCGGTCGCGGAGGCTTAACCAGTCGTCAAATTTCAAGACTGGTTCAACAAGTCTTCGATGCTGCATTTGACAAAATGAAGTCAGAACAAGGTTTGGAATCCGCACAAAAACTCAATGAAGCGACAACGCATTATCTTCGTCACACCGGTGCCAGTATGGAGATTGAACGTGACAGACCTTTGAAAGATTTATCTGAAGATTTGGGGCATTCTAGCAGTGCAACGACCGATACAGTTTATGTCCAGGTTGAACGAAAACGACGCGCATCATCTGGTAAAGATAGAAAAGTCGAATAGCTAATGCGAAAGAGAACGTGCTACATGTGCGATGCCTTGGCGACAACGAAGGAGCATATTCCTCCGAAAGCATTGTTTCCGAAACAAAAAGATGTGCTTAGGGAAGTCAGTTTACGCAAAGAATTGATTACGGTGCCATCGTGCGAGGAACACAATAATAGTAAGAGTAAAGACGATGAGTATTTAGTGTTTTGTCTATCTACGTGCTTTCATGGAAATGACGTAAAAGAGCAGCTGTTTAATACCAAGATTATGCGAGCAATCGACCGGCGGCCAGACACATACTCGAACTTTTTAAATAACTATCAACGTGTAATGTTGAAACATCCGGATGGAAAAGTGGAACACACTGCGGCGTATTCAATCGATCTAAGACGTTTTGACAGCGTGTTATCGCACATAGCATGTGGATTATATTACCATCACACTCAAAGTAAGTGGGAAGGTGCCACGCTTGTTATGAGCAATGAATTACGTGATTTTAGCTCTACAAACTCTGATGAAGTAAATAGGTTGACTGACGATACTATCGAGCGCGTAACATCGTTCTTAAGCGAAACCAATAGTTTTGGAGCAAATCCAGAAGTTTTCTATTATAAAATTTATGATGACCGGCCCAAAGGTTTTGTAGTTTTAATGACATTTTATTCTGCGATATCGGTCGCGG
>JAOMVH010000100.1 GCA_028356795.1 Aliiglaciecola sp.
AACCACCTCATAATCTGTGAGCTCAATAAAATCCGAAGCATCACCCCATGTTGCAACTTCATAGGCGGAATAATAATTAGTGCCGTCACCGCTAGACAAAATGCCCGTCAACAGAAACTCAACTGCACTGTTGTGGTAATTGCTTTTTAACCCGTCACCTATCATCTCATAGCAAGTAGCAGCTGATATATGCGGTTTTATAGACCAAAAATTTTGGCTTGTAATAAATAGCCAATCTATTTCATCACAGTTTTTTTGGCCGCTTTCAAGTTGATTCAATATGTCTAAATAATCGTCTTGTTTAACTGCTGAGTTTTGAATTTGATCAGATTTCAGATATACATGCCACATTTCCTCATATGACACGGAATTACCATCGGCTTTAAATTGACCTAACAATTCTTCAAACTTTTGATTGTAGTCGATGTTTACTGGCGCTAAGGGTTCGTTTTTTGTCGATTTGCACCCAAATAGGATTAATGAAAATAGTAATATTGAAATCAATTTCATCAGTTTCTTAGTCCTTTCTATTTCTTTTTTTCAGTAGATCTTTTACAAGATTTTTAGCTCTTGTTTGATTATCAACGAATACTTTTTCTTTTTTGAGCAACAACGTTTGTGTAAAGGAGTCCTCAATCTCACCTAGTAATTTTGCATACCCTTCAAAACCTTCAGCGGTTACTTCAGATAACAAAGAGTTAAATTTGTATTTTGCTGTGACGACATTTTCATTTTTATCCACGGACTTATTATAAAATATCCACTTGTTGTCGCTTATATTTACTTTTGAATCATCAAACCAAAGTAGGTCATCAGCATGTTCAGCCTTTATTCGATTTTCTATTTCGATATCTAGGTAATATGGAAGGACAAAAGGAGACTGGCGATTACGAATTTCAGGTAACCATAAGTTATCTAAAATTTGGTGTGCATAAACATACAAACGGTCAGTATCATTAAAATTATCAGTAAAGTCCTCTAACAAATAAGATTCTTGTATTGTGATTTCATTTTTTTCTTCGTCATCTTGCAGCGTTAATTGGCCATCAGCCTCGACATTAGGATAATACTTGGCGATATAATCAAGGTGGTCTTTAGAACTGGATTTTACACCATAAGAATCAATGTAATTCCGGGTAAATTCAGCTTGCCATCCGGTGTAGGTAGTTTTGATATGTAAACGACTTTGAGCGCTTTTTGAGGCAATCTCAAGCTCTTGCTCAACAAAGATCCCTCCCCTAATTTGTTTTTCGTTGGCCGGCTTAATTGCAGTGAAACCCTGAGTTTGAGACTTTACGACTAACCCTTGTCCAAAGTGAGGAAAGGTCATAGACTGCAGATCACCGCGCTGGCCGGTGACAGTAGCATCAACCCAATAACTTATCCCATCTAGCTCAAATGTGACTATCACATGATTAAACGCATTCGGTGAAGCTAGCTCATTTTTAACCGCTTGTAGGCTATCGGTAGAAACTAACACTGGATTCGCATTAATATTCAAGTACTTCAGTACCGCAATCATTAATACTGCCTTATCTTTGCAATCCCCGTATCGACGTTCAAAAGTCTCAAAAGGATTACTTGGCATGTGCGAATTCATTCCCATTTCAACGCCAAAATAACGAATATTATCTTGCACCCATTGGATGCTCTGAGCGACAGACGTATGCTTATTGGTGGTCTGTAGAGAATCAATGATATCTGACAGTTCTTTGGGAAGTTTAGCATCCACTTGATACAACTCATGTGCCCACATGTTCACGTCTTGCCAATCTCGATATTGAGAATAAGAGAGATACGCATAGGGTACAAACCAAGAAGGAGAATAGTCTTCAACCCTTATGGCGTCTACTTTAGATTGTGCCAGGGTATATTCGTCAAAATGTGAGAGCGTTTTCTTTTTGATTTCTTTTGGGGATTTGAAGAGTTTAAAGTTAAGTTCACTGTCTTTGGGGGCAACCAGACGAAAATAAGTGTTATCTATAGGCGCAGACCAACTCAACATACTTGTTCCAAAGTACTTATCACCGAACACGGGATTTGACCCTTCGATGGTGTAACTGTACTCAATGAGATCTCCGACCCTAATATCTTTCAAAATAAGAAGAGCAGTCCAATCTTCACTATAAATATTATTATTTAATTGGTTTTCTTGCTGAAATACTTTTAGTTCAGAGTGCTGCAGTCTATTGAGCCTCTTGCCATCTCGTATGATTTCAACATTGTGGATAGATAGATTTTCAAAATTAGGAGAAAATTGAATTTCAACTTGTGAAATAGACGTTAATCCCTGTTCGGAATTAGCTCTGCTAATATACCTAATAAACTGCTCTTTTTTAGGTTTGAGTAAATTGATTTGTGTCTCGAATAACACATAAGTCACACTACCTTGGATTTCTTCTAAGGTAGTTTGCTCTGGATTGAAAGCAGAAATCCATTCATTGGGCTCAGCGAAGTTCACCTCAGGGGTTTTAGCGAAAGAATATAACGAAAAAAACACGAGAAGAAACGTTGCGTACATTTTTAATTTGGTCACGAAAAGTCCATTTTTAGTTAGAATAATTGTCTGGTTAATAAGCAATTATCTATTAGCTACGAATAAATAACTAGTACCTCTACTTCAATGATTGAAACGCTTGTTCAAAGTCGGCAACGATATCGTCAATATCTTCAATGCCCACAGAGAAGCGGATCATCTTGTCCCCTATTCCCATTTCTGCTCTTTGTTGTGCGCCGCTTTCGTAAAAAATAGTCGAAGCAACAGGTAGGCCCAAAGTACGAGTGTCGCCTAAATGGGTAGCAGTAATAACCGTTTTCAGTTGATTTAAGAATGCGTGAACATCCACACCATCGGCTAAATCTAAACTAAAAATGCCGCCGTAATTGCCGTTGAACAACTCTCTAGCAATAAAATGTTGAGGGTGATCAGCCAAACCAGGATAGTAGACATTTTCAACTTTGTCGTGGCCGTGTAAATAGGTAGCTAAACGCAATGCATTTTGACAACAGCGATCCATTCTCAATGCCAATGTTTCTAATCCTATAGCAATTTCACTAGCGGCATCAGGCGCTAACGTTGCACCGAGATCTCTGAGTCCCTTTTTACGCACCTGCGTCAGGCCCCACTGTGAAGAATCACCGGTTTTGTATAATTCGAATATATTTGGGTAGCTCGACCAGTCATAGCATCCGGTATCGATCAGAGCCCCACCCAACACACTGCCATGACCAGCAATATATTTGGTCAACGAACACACTGTCATAGACGCTTGTACGCGTTTGGCATCAAACACATAACCAGGGGTCATGGTGCTATCTACCATAAATATGACGTTTTTTTCTGCGCACAAATTACCAATTGCTTCTAAATCGGCAACCTGTGTTACCGGGTTAGCAATAGTTTCTGAAAAAACCACTCTAGTATTTGGTTTCAATGCCTGTGCAACGTCATTGACATTGGTGACATCAACAAAGCTTACATCAATGCCTAGATTGCAAAGGGTATCCATAAAGCTTCGGGTATTGCCAAACAAATATCGACTCACAACGATATGGTCATTTTGTTTTAGTAAGGCAAATAGCGCTGAGGAAATTGCGGCCATACCTGTTGAAAAAGTAATCGCCCCTATTCCACCTTCAATGTCACTAAGTTGATTTTGCAAGGCGGTATTTGAAGATGATGATGAACGTGAATAAACGTGACCGACTTTGCGGCCTTGAAATACGTCCACCAAGTCATTTACATCTTGATACTCGAACAAAACTGAATTGCTAGTAGGTGAATGTACAGATCCGTCAACGGGTTTGTTTAACGTGCGGTCACTATGCACAAGCCGAGTTGTAAAACCTTTATTTTTCAATCGAAGTCTCCGCGGGAAAGGCTACTTGAGAGGGATATTTTGCGTGCACTTTAGCATAAAAATCATAAACTTTTAGCATTTCCGACTGAATATCACTAGATGGTAAAAAAATCGGACCAAGCTTAATTATTTTAGCTTTATAATCGAAACCAATCATAAAAACTGGCACGTTCGCGTTAGCTGCAATTTGAATGAATCCCGTTTTCCAAGGAAATATTTTACTTCTTGTACCTTCAGGAGCGCCACACAGTAAAATCTTGTCGGCTTGCTTCACCTGTTCGGCCATTTGCGATACAACGCCATGTGATTTTGAACGCTCTATAGGAATGCCACCCCATCTAACCAGTAGTGAGCGAAAAGGTGGAATAAAAATGCTGTGTTTGCCAAAAAAAGAAATCTTTAACCTAACCGAAAATACGACCGCTAAACCAATAACAAAATCCCAGTTAGATGTATGAGGACCGACAATAATGACCATTTTTTTATGGTCTGGAAACTGACCTTCAAATTGCCACCCCAAAGTAGCGAGGACCGTTTTACCAACCCATTGGCTGAATCTGTTGCCGAGTCGGGGAATATTTTCAGATAATTTTGGCAGGTTTACTACTTCTGACATGTAAAAACTATTTAATTAAATGTTAATTGTTAAGATATTCTCTTATCATGTGGGTTTTGTCGAGCAACAAAACTTATGCTTGCTGAGTTAATTTAATCTTACCTAGGATGTATGTGTTTAGAATATTCGCTTTAACAGCCCTGTTTATTAGTCAATTCGCTTTTTCTCAACAAACAGCAAAAGATCTCTTTAGTCAATATCGTGATGCCCTATATCAGATCCAAATGATCGATAAAAAATCGGGCAATAAGTCTTCCATTGGTTCCGGTTTTAGAATTAACGCGTCTGGCGATATTATTTCCAATTACCACGTCATCTCTGACTTTGCCGATTACCCCGACAAATATCAAATTCAATATATGGATGCACAAGGAAATACAGGGGATCTCACCCTTAAAAACTTCGACGTCATCAATGATTTATCTTTGCTTTCTATTGACCCTGCAAATGCTAAAGGCATACCCTTTGTTCTTGCCAATACCCTTCCCGAACAAGGCGCTACCGTTTATTCACTCGGTAATCCCCATGACTTGGGGATGATTGTGGTGCCAGGCACCTACAATGGATTAAAAAAGAACAGTTTTTATCAACGTATTCATTTTACCGGTTCAATCAACCCAGGAATGAGCGGTGGACCAGCGGTCAATCATCTAGGCCATATTGTTGGTGTTAATGTAGCGACTGCAGGCAACCAAATTGGTTTTTTAATCCCTTTGTCTAAAATACAAGCACTGGCTGAAAAAAATGATGTTATTGAGCCTTCGGCTTTTAAACAACATTTACAAAGCCAATTACTCGACAATCAAGAAATCATGATCGGCAAAATACTTTCTCACCAATGGCAATACACTACCTTGGGAGAAACAAATATTCCGGAAAAATTGTCGGATTTCATTTCTTGCTGGGGCGGTTCAAACGCCAATGATGAAGACGTAAAATTTTTATCTGTATCAAACCGCTGTCGTATCGGCGAAGCCGTATATCTTAATGGCAAACTACAAACTGGTGAAGTTGAAATTGAGTATGAATGGTTAACCAGCGATAGTTTAAATTCACTTCAATTTCACAATCTACTGAGCAACCGAATTGCCTTCACCCGCCCAGGTAATCAGGCCGGTAAAAATGACGTTACAAACTATCGATGTCAGCAAGACATAGTGCAGAACAAACATGCTGTAAATATGAAAACGGTTCTGTGTGCGCGGATCTATAAAGACTTTCCGCAAATATATGACGCCTTGTTTATTGCAGCAACGAACGACAAGCACACGGGCAGTTTGATTAGCCACTTTACCCTATCAGGAGTGAGCAAAGCGTCAATTCAACAGTTTTCAGAACAATTTATGGATACGATATCATGGCAATAGTGGTTGAATTACTCTCGAAAGATGGAAAAGTGCTACAACACTTTTTTGTCGAAAAGCCACATATTACGGTGGGTAGAGCGTACGACAATGACGTGCGTATTGACGACCCTTATATTTGTCCTCACCACGTCACTTTTCATACTCAAACTGATAGCAAGTTGTTGCTTGCTAGTGATTTAGAATCCCTTAACGGTTTAAAAGTAAACGGTCAATCAGGTCAAAATGAGGCTCTGGGTTATGGCGATATTATCACCATAGGTCGCAGCCGAATTCGGGTATTCAAGCCCTGTCAAAAAGTTGCGCCGACATTGGTACTAAGCGAACTTGAAGAAAATATGGAGTGGCTTAGTTTACGCAGAGTTTGCATTGCATTTTTAACGATTCTCAGCGGTCTTGTAGCGATAAAATATTTTACTAACAATATTGGTGAGTTTGATCTATCAGTACTGATTAAGGTAGTAATGGCTGGCACACTGACTGCCGCAATTTGGCCATTGTTTTTTGCTTTGTTGTCCAAGCTCGCTAAAAAAGACCCCCGTATCATCAGCCAATTAAGTATGATCTGGTTGTTTATGATTTCAACTGAATTACTAGACTATATTCAGGTTTTCATTCAATTTAATACCAGCAAAGCAGCGTCTATTTATTGGATAGGACTGATATTAAAAGCAACGCTATTTTTTGCTTTACTTTGGTTCACGCTTTTTATCGCTTTCCATCAATCGAAAATGGTTCGTAATGGCATAGCAATCGCGGGCACAATCGTGATCAGTTTATATACTGTTATGCCACATTTTTTCGGAAAAACAGATTTTAGTCCAAACCCCAGCTACAACGCCAAGGTACTATCACCCACGTTTCGAATTGCCTCATCTAGCAATACACAAACCTTTGTAGCTGAAAGTGACAACATTTTTGCAGATCTCAATAGAGATTTAGTCCGCGCTCAGGAATAACATAGGATGTGCATTCTTTTTATCGCGGTTAACCAACACCCAAACTACCCACTTATTATTGCAGCCAATCGAGACGAGTTTCACAATCGACCCACGCTGCAATCTCAATTTTGGGAACATCAAGATAACGTTCTTGCCGGCCGTGATCTTCAAGCTGGCGGTACCTGGATGGGTATCAATAAGAATGGACGGCTATCAGCCCTAACCAATGTTAGAGATCCGCAAAAAATCATGCCAGATGCCACTTCACGTGGTGAGCTGGTGAGTAATTATCTCACTCAACATTCATCACCCAAGAGTTATTTGGGAGCGTTGAGGCAAACCAAGGATAATTACAATGGATACAACTTACTTTTTGGACAATGGAATGATCTATGGGTGTACAACAATCACACTGACAAAGCTCAACGTCTTGAAGCTGGCGTATTTGGCCTGTCAAACGCTGACCTCGACAGTCCATGGCCGAAAATCAATCAAGGCGTTGGAAAGTTAAAATCCCACTGTCAGCAAGCAGGACCGATTGATACTCAAAAGTTGTTTGATATATTACTTGATCAGCAACAATCCACTGATGACCTGCTTCCAAAGACGGGCGTTCCTATTGAATGGGAACGTAAGTTGTCTTCAATCTTTATTCAATCCGATGACTATGGAACTCGCTCAGCAACACTATTGATGATTGATAATGACAAGCAAGTTAGCTGGTTAGAACACAGTTTTGACTCTTCAGGTATCAATGTGGAACAAGCTGAATACCACTTTCAAATAAAATAGCGTATTAATTGGCGATAGCGTAGCTCGTCAGCT
>JAOMVH010000101.1 GCA_028356795.1 Aliiglaciecola sp.
TCATTAATTTGGAAACGAGTTTAGAGGCTGCCGAAGCTGAACGTCAGCGGTCAATAATTTTAGTGGTTGGCGTTTCGTTTTTACTTCTGTCCGCACTGCTTTTCTTTGCGCGAAAGCGTTATATGAATAGCTTAGCGTATGATCCCGTTACTTCTTTATTAAATAGTAAAACAGCGATTAATAAGATCCGCCAAGTAGCTGCGCCATCAGCCGGCAGAACAAATGCATTGGCTTTGTTTGACTTGGGGAATTTCCGAGATGTAAATAGGCAAGTTGGAGCATCGAAAAGTGATGTCGCATTGCAACAAATCGCCAAAACCCTGAGTCAGATAACAAGGCAAAGAGATATCCTTGGTCGATTTGCTCCTGAGCAATTTATTGTCTGTTTGATCGATATTGAAGAGGATTCTGCTAAGTCATTTTTCGAGCGAATACGCTACGCATTGGAAAACACCGCTATTGGCGAACAACAATCACGGCAAGTCAGCGTTCGTTCAAGTATGAGTATTTATATTGCCAGTGATACCTTTGACGATTTAGACGAAATTCTAGACGATATGCAATTTTCTCTTGGTTTGCAGACGGAGACTGCGTGATATGCACGGGGTATTCAATACAAAGTTTTCGTCTTGTTAGCGCGTTTATAGTATGGCTAAGTTACTGTTACCACTGCAGTATTATGATGAGGCAGGACGGATAAAACCACCGCGTTTTTTTTGGTGGTGTGGCTTGTTATTGGCTAAAAGTTACTTTATTTTTATTTTATCACTGAGTAATTTTCGCGATGCCGATGCGCTCTTGGAAGTGTTTTATCCACGTCCATCTGAGTTGTATATTGGATTGGGAATAGGTCTGTCTGCCGTGTTAGCCATTGCAATTGTTGCATATCGCGAAAAGTGGTGGGGATCATCGTGGGCAATGCTGTGCCACTTGATTAAGCCGCTTCTCTTGCTCGCCGTAATCATGGATATTTCACACCAGATTCAGTTATTGCTTGAACATCACTGGATGTTTTCGTGGGCCGTGGCCTTTTCTGTAGTGTTGGATAGTGTGTTGTTGTATTGGATTTTAAAAAGTCGTCATCTCAAGTACATGCTAAAAGACTGGCAAAGACAGACATAATCAAACTTATTGGGCACTATTGCCCACTGCTTGATTAAAGTAATCAGCAACATGTATTTGACTATCATTTACAAGACGCTGGTAACAAACACCGGCAAAGGCATAAGATTTACCCGCATATTCGACGACAACATAGGGTGCATCTTGATCTGATTCGTCGTATCGCCAACTCCCGCCTATTGCGGCTTTAAATATTTCGCCAACATAAGCACCATAGATGTTGCAGATCGTAAACACGGCGTTATCTTCTAACGCTTGATCCTTATATTTTCCAATCCAATTGAGAATTACATCATCAACCAAGGCAATACTATTAACAGATCCGTCTAATTCGATATCAAATTCGTCTTTTGTGGTTTCAATGGCGTTTTGCGCGCTGTCAGCCATTAATTGGTCTAGTTCTTCTTGTGTCATTCTCATGAAGCATCACCTAATTTGATTTTCTTTTATATTGTCGTCGTATTCACGCTATTTGTCGAATAGATCCTATCGGCAATTGGCAGTTAAACCTAAATTATAGGTGCCATAGCTTTTTGCTTAGTGCGCAGAAATTTGTTTTTTGCGATACATAGGGCTGATCTGCAATGAACATCAATACGTAAAACCCATTATTATTCCAACTAAGTTATTTATGAAATATACGTCAACGTTACCCGCATCCGCGTTATTTGCTGTTTTGTTGCTAACCGGGCTTGTGCAGTATGAAATTATCCCGTCCGGTATGACTATACTCGAACAGCTAAAGGGACTGTTTGGCGCATACTTTTTTGCATTAATCTTTATCATTATTCTTTTAGAGTCAATTGTCTATGTGGGCTTTTATTTTCCTGGACAGTTTTTCGCTGTTGTTTTAGTGATCCTCTCAGGACCTTCATTCGGTGATATAACACTTTTAACCATTTGTATGGTGTCAGCGGCAACATTGGGCTCAAGCATCAATTATATGTTAGGAAAAACCACTCGAAATGAGGATAGCATCGATGCTACGTTTTCAATTAGATCATTGCTTCTAGCAATGATCCATATGAACTCCTTAGCATTTTTCATGTTCAATGCTGGAGCTCGTGCTAAACCGTTTAACATTGTATGGTTGGCGGGGATAATTAATCTCCCATATTACCTGGTGTTAATTGTGGTGACTGCGAGTCTCAGTGAAGAAATAATGCACGTTGCCGAAAGTACTTGGTTGTTGGCAATTTTGATTAGTGTGTGGTTAATTGTTTCAATATTTTTTGATGTGCGCCAATACAAATTGAGACAGGTAACCCGTGACTAATGCGGTTTGTTTAAAAATTTAGCAATGGCGCGTGATGCGGCAAACATACCAAACGTTGCAGTGACCACAACTGCAGCTCCAAATCCATTTGAACAATCTAAACGTGCGTTTGCGATGTCTGGTTTATTGAAACTTACTGAACCATTCGCTTGAGGGTATCTTAGCTGCTCGGTGGAATATACGCAGTCGATAGCGAAGCGTCTTTTAGTGTTTTTGCTAAAATTATGGAAACGACGTAATTGATTGCGCAATTTTGCGGCAAGTGGATCTTGAATCGTCTTGCTCAAATCACCAATAGTAACCTGTGTAGGATCTATTTGTCCGCCAGCGCCTCCGGTGGTGATAATGCGTATTTTATGGCGTTTGCAATAGGCAATTAATGCTGCTTTTGCAGGAATGCTGTCAATTGCATCTATTACATAATCCATATCAGAGGTAATGAGCTCTGATACATTATCTGTGGTAACAAAATCCTCGATACAAGCTACTTGGCACTCTGGGTTAATGTTGATAATTCTTTGCGCCATTGCATCGACTTTGGGTTCTCCAATCGTGTCTGTTAATGCATGGATTTGACGATTGGTATTGGTTGTACAAATATCATCGAGATCGATCAGCGTAAGTTTTCCTATGGCTGAACGAGCGAGTGCCTCGGCAGCCCATGTTCCTACACCACCTAATCCCACCACACAAAAATGTGCTTGGCGTAATTTCGTTGTTTGTTCATGGCCGTAAACTCGCTCTGTACCGCCAAACCGTTGTTTATTTTCAGACATTTGTAATTAATGCTTATAAAAAAAACAGAATTATATCAATATACATAGCTAAAGATAATGATAAATCCACAGAACCACGGCTGATATGTATGCAAAATGTTGATTTGATTGTGCTCGGCGCTGGAATTGTGGGAGCCGCGACAGCCAGAGAGCTAAAAAAACAGTTTCCCAGCCTCAATATATGCCTTTTAGAAAAAGAACCCGCAGCGGCGTTACACCAAACTGGACGAAACTCAGGGGTAATTCATGCTGGTGTCTATTACCCGCCGGGCAGTCTTAAAGCAAAGTTTTGCCAACAAGGTTTAGTCGATACAATCAATTTTTGTCAATGTAACAGTATCAATTACGAACAGTGTGGAAAACTAATTGTAGCAACTAGTGAGTTGGAGCAGCAAAGACTGCAAGACTTGCATGAACGCTGCTTGCAAAATGATTTATCACCACAGTTGTTATCTCAAAAGCAATTGCAAGAAATGTCTCCGAATATTGTGGGAAAAGAAGCCGTTTTTATAAAACAAACCGGGATTGTCGACTATCAACAAGTGACCCACGCATTGCTCGATGAGTTCGTGGCGTTAGGAGGTAAAGTTCGATATGGTTTTTGTTTTAATGAGGTTGAGCAATCCAACGGCAAGGTTTGTTTGTTTTCAGATGTAGATAAAGTAAGCGCGAAGTATGTTGTTAATTGCACTGGTGTTATGTCTGATCGGGTTGCCAAAAGCTTTGATATGACTCTTGATTTTCGGATCATTCCGTTTAAAGGGGAATACTTTGTTTTACCCTCAAAATACAATAATTTAATTGACCAACTTATTTATCCCGTTCCCGATCCTAGTTTGCCGTTTTTGGGTGTTCATCTAACCAAAATGATTGATGGTCGCGTTTCAGTAGGGCCCAACGCGGTTTTAGCTGGCGCTCGGGAAGGGTATGGCAAATATGACGTGAATATTTTTGATTTGTTTGAAACTTTTGGGTTTGCAGGTTTTTGGCAGATGATAAAACAGCACAAGAGAAGTGTTTGGGATGAATTAACACAGTCACTATTTAAAACTAAATATTTAACTAGCGTTCAAAAATACTGTCCTCAAATCCAACTATCTGAATTGTTACCCTACAGAAGTGGCATACGTGCGCAAGCAGTTGATAACAATGGCACTCTTATTCATGACTTCAAATTTTTAGCGTCTGATACGAGCCTGCACGTTTGTAATGCGCCATCGCCTGCAGCCACTTCTGCATTACCCATAGCACGAGAAATAGTGAATAATGTTAAATTAAATTTAACATCTCTTTAAATAACGAGTTTTTAACTATAATACGCAGCCTTTTATTGACCTATTTGACTGACTTTAATAGCATGCACACAGGCGAATTGGGCTTCTATTTTGTCATGTAACCAAACAAGGAAACTTTATGATACCAGTAATCATGGCCGGAGGATCAGGCAGTCGCTTGTGGCCAAAATCACGGGCGGCTATGCCAAAACAATTTTTGGCACTAACTGATGGCAACACTATGTTGCAAAACACCATCTCTCGATTAGATGGTTTAACGACTTCTCCTTCGATCATTATTTGTAATGAGGCTCATCGGTTTTTGGTTGCTGAGCAACTAAGACAACAAAATATAGATAACGGTGGCATTTTGTTAGAACCCGTTGGGCGAAATACCGCTCCGGCAATTGCGTTGGCTGCTTTGCATGCTATCCAATCGGGCGACGATCCTCTTTTATTAGTCTTGGCTGCTGATCATTTAATTAAAAACACCAACGCCTTTCATAAAGCCATAGCTAATGCTCAGGATTTGGCAAACCAAGACAAACTTGTCACCTTTGGAATCGTGCCTGACAGTGCCCACACTGGATATGGCTATATCCGTAAAGGTGAGCAGTTAAATCAGGCCGAGACAGGATTTGCCGTATCACAATTTGTTGAGAAGCCAGACGCAGCAACGGCGCAAAAATACCTTGATAATGGCGACTATTTTTGGAACAGCGGCATGTTCATGTTTAAAGCAAGCCGTTATTTACAAGAACTAGCTAAGTTTGCGCCTGAAATGCTCGAAATATGTAAAAAAGCAATATCAACTGAGTCGAAAGATTTAGATTTTGTGCGTATCGATGGGGAAATCTTCGCGTCATGTCCTGATGATTCTGTGGACTATGCGGTGATGGAAAAAACAGATGATGCCGCCATGGTGCCTCTTGATGCAGGCTGGAATGATGTGGGGAGTTGGTCTTCTTTATGGGAAACAGCAGATAAGAAAGATGACAGCGGTAATGTGACCGTTGGTGATGTCATGTTAACAGATGTTAACAACAGCTATGTGAATTCAGAAGAACGTCTCATCGCGGTTGTAGGATTAGATGATGTTGTGGTTGTCGAAACAAAAGATGCCATACTAGTGGCTAACAAGAACAAAGTGCAAAATATCAAAACGATAGTTAATGAATTGAAAGCCAAACATCGGCCAGAGTTTGAATTCCATCGAGAAGTCTTCCGTCCGTGGGGGAGTTATGATTCCATCGACAATGGCGAACGTTTCCAGGTCAAACGAATTAGTGTTAATCCAGGTGAAAAACTGTCTGTTCAAATGCATCACCATCGCGCAGAGCATTGGATCGTGGTTTCAGGTACGGCAAAAGTGACCAATGGTGACGATACTTTCTTGGTGACTGAAAATGAATCTACTTATATTCCTATTGGTGTAGTGCATGCCCTTGAAAATCCAGGAAAAGTGCCGTTAGAGCTTATCGAAGTGCAATCTGGTAGTTATCTTGGTGAAGATGATATTGTTCGTTTCTCTGACCGCTACGGTCGCACCGAGAGTAAATAGGAAGAACAATGAAGATTAGTTGTTTTAAAGCCTACGATATTCGAGGCAAATTGATAGAGCAGTTAGATGAAAACGTTGCCTATAGAGTCGGGCGGGCATTTGCAGAATACTTAGGTGTAGAGCAAGTCGTTGTTGGTGGTGATGTCAGGCATACTTCCCATCCTCTAAAACTAGCATTGTCGGCAGGATTAATTGATGGCGGTGCAAATGTCATTGATTTAGGGATGACCGGAACGGAAGAGATTTATTTTGCGACCAAACACTTAGGTGTTGATGGTGGCATTGAGGTGACAGCAAGTCACAACCCTATTGATTATAATGGTATGAAGTTAGTCAAACGAGACTCTCGCCCGATAAGCGGTGATACGGGATTGTTTGCGATTCAGAAAATTGCTGAAGGTTATAACGATACTGAAGTTGAAGAAAGGCTGACGTTTTACTCTGATAAAGATGCCGATAATGCTGCATTTATAAAAGGGGACGGGCGAATAAGCGTATCAATCCTTACCAACACATCGCAATATCAGGTTAAATCCTGCATGGAAGCCTACGTAGATCACATGATGAGCTACATTAATGTGTCTAATTTTAAACCTTTAAAACTTGTTGTAAATGCAGGAAACGGCGCAGCGGGTGATGCATTAGATAGCATTGAAGCAAAATTTAAGTCCTTGGACGTGCCGGTACAATTTATTAAAGTTCATCATCAAGCAGATGGAGACTTTCCAAACGGTATTCCCAACCCTCTATTACCTGAAAGCCGAGCAGACACGGCTACGTGTGTTTTGGAGTCAGGAGCTGACATGGGGATTGCATGGGACGGTGACTTTGATAGATGTTTCTTGTTTGACGAAAAAGGCGATTTTGTCGAGGGTTATTACATCGTTGGCTTGCTTGCTAAAGCATTCTTGGATAAAAACTCAGACAGCAAAATCATCTACGATCCACGAGTGTATTGGAATACAGAGGATATCGTAAAACAGTCCGGTGGCACACCGATAAAAAGTAAAACAGGCCATGCATTTATTAAAGAGCGTATGCGCGCTGATGATGCCGTTTATGGCGGTGAGATGAGTGCACACCACTACTTTAGAGATTTTGCTTATTGTGATTCTGGCATGATCCCTTGGCTGTTAGTCGCAGAATTATTGTGTACATCTGGTTCGCCTCTTTCAGCATTGGTCAAAGAGCGTATTGCTGCATTCCCATCAAGTGGTGAAATAAACAGTTTGCTCGAAGATGCTGATGCAGCGTTAGCGCGAGTTATTGAGCGTTACCAACCTGATGCGATTGTGATTGATGATACTGATGGTGTTGGATTTGAGTTTGAAAATTGGCGCTTCAATTTGCGCAAATCTAACACTGAGCCTGTTATTAGACTCAATGTTGAATCTCGTGGTGATATCGAGTTAATGAAAAAGAAAACTGATGAATTGCTCG
>JAOMVH010000102.1 GCA_028356795.1 Aliiglaciecola sp.
GACTTAACCCAAGTGGCGGCCGTAAAATCAGAAGATGAGCTGGGTGACATTGCCAAACTTATTAATCTCACTTTTGAGCATGTCAAAAGTGACTTTGCACAGTTTCAAGGCAATGCCTCTGAAATTGCCTCAGCTGCTATGCAGACAGCCACAGCCACACAGCAAAGCAAAGCTAATTTAGTGCAGCTTGAAAAGGACATTGTTGGTATAGCTGAATCCATGGTGGAAATGAGTAAGAGTGTTGCGTTAGTCGTTGATAGTGTCAGCGCGGTTTCAGAAAGTGCCACTAGGTCCAATGGCCTGTCTAACCAAGGATCAAATGCGGTTGATATTGCTGTAACAGGCATTAAAGATACAGCGTCAGAAATTGCAAGTGTGGGTTCCACCATAGAAGAGCTAAACAGCAAAGTCGGTGACATTCTATCGATGGTTGATGTGATTAAATCGGTTGCTGAGCAAACTAATTTGCTTGCGCTTAATGCTGCCATTGAAGCGGCAAGAGCTGGCGAACAAGGTCGCGGGTTCGCTGTAGTTGCAGACGAAGTAAGATCATTGGCACAACGTACCCAAACTTCAACAAAAGAAATTTCAGATGTCGTCGATGTGTTGCAATCCAGTTCTAAAACCGCCTTTGACAATATCGCTGCAAGCGACGAAAAAGCCCAAGAAGCAGTATTAAAAGCGAATGATGTAACGGACGTGCTTGGCAAGATAGTAAAAGAAATAAAATACGTTGATGAATCTTCTAATTCAGTTGCTACAGCGACAAAAGAACAAAGCACTCTGATTGAGTATATCAATGAAAATGTCACTAATATTGATAGGCAAGCGCATGAGACAGTTGCCGGCGCAGAGGAGGTTGCTGCCGCCAGCACACAATTGTCTGCAGTCGCAAGAGAGATGCAAAACCGATTACAAAGTTACAAAGTTTAGGCCCTGTTTATTTGATTGAGGAACAACGCTTGGAACACCCTAACGACCCATTGCATGGACTGACGTTAAAAAAGATCCTTGAAGACTTGCATGCCCACTATGGATTTGAAGGGCTAGGTTGGCGGATAAAAATTAAATGCTTTACTGATAACCCCAGTATTCAATCTAGTTTGAAGTTTTTACGCAAAACCCCTTGGGCTCGCGCAAAGGTAGAGGCGCTATATATACAAACGTTCGCTAAGCAGTAGTTCTGATAAATCTAGTTTGCCAGTTTGGATCCACACATTTAATGCCACAACTAGGCTTCTAACATCATATAGTGCATTGTGTTTGTGCCCTTCCAACGATACACCATTTGCTTGAGCCAACTCTCCACTCGCAACATGTGAGCCGGGTAGCTCTAGTTTGCTAGCAAGTTGTTGAAGGTTGCTAAAACCTGCTTCAAACGGCGGTTTGGGGGTATTATAAAGGTTGCAGTTCTCAGCTAACACACGAAAGTCATTACCCCATGAATAGGCACTTAGTTCTCCTCGCTGACAAAAATCATAGAACTGTTTTAAAGCCGATTCAAAGTCAATTCCCATATCATCAATCACCGGCTGTTGAATACCTGTGAGCTGGCAAATATAGTCACTCAAGGTGGGATTTAGTTGTGGTTTGATTAATTCATTGAAGGTACTAATAATCTCAACACCTTGTGCACCAACATGCACGCGCACTGCGGCTAACTGAATCAACTCGCGATGTTCCCAGTCTAACGACCACTTTCGTTGATTGGAGCCCTCCCATGCGGTGAACTCAGTGTCAAACAGAACACAATCAAAGGCTTGCATCAAATATCAGAACGCATATGGTGAATGGATAATAATGTCATAATGTCTGAGTGACTGACAAAGTCAATCAAGTTAGCGCGATAAGTGGACTAATTAACCCCAATTCCGGATTAGCAATGCCTGTAAGCAACGCTATTTAGTCCTCTATCTACAAAAAACAGATAAAAAGCTATTCTTCACTATATATTGTTGAAACAATGAAGAAAAAGATAAAGTAGTCGACATTTCTTATCCAGGATTGAGGTTAAATATGCTGATACAACTTGCTCTGGGTGCGGCAATCATCACCCTAACCGTTATTGTTCAGGTAGTAATACTTGGTGTTTTGGCTACGTTTTTTGGTAGCGTGAAACGGTGGGTTAACATTGGCCACAAGATGGTGAAAAACGTCATCGTAATGGTGATCTCGGTGTTGTGGTTAGTACTAGGCATTACCATTAACACCTGGATTTGGGCAGTTTCGTTTTACCTTATTGGCGAGTTTGAGACCATTGAAAAAGCACTTTATTTTGCTATTACAACCTTTACGACTCTTGGTTATGGCGACATTCTACTCTCTGAGCAATGGCGTATTTTTGGCTCGCTAAGTGCCGTTAATGGTTTAATTGTATTTGGGCTTAATACTGCTTTTCTGGTGGAATTAATGATCGCGACCTGGGGAAAAACAAGAAATAAGGTATAACGCTAGAACTTCAAATCACTTGACCATTGCTGCTGGCTTGCTTATAAAGAGTGGTCCTTAATCTTCAAAGCGCTATCTATGTCTGTTAAACACCCTATTATTGCCATCACAGGTTCATCCGGTGCGGGCACAACAACAACAACGAATGCGATAAGACATATTTTTCGCAATCTAAGTGTCAATGCAGCATCTGTTGCTGGAGATAGCTTTCACCGGTTTACCCGTCCTGAAATGGAAGTTGAGATCCGTAAAGCCCAAGAGCAAGGTCGCCACATAAGCTATTTTGGCCCCAAAGCTAATGACTTTTTAATGCTTGAAAAGCTGTTCTCCCAATATGGTGAAACCGGCACAGGTCAACACAGACAATACCTACATACCTTTGATGAAGCGGTTCCCTTTAATCAGATGCCTGGTACGTTTACGCCTTGGCAAGATTTACCACAAGGAACCGATTTGCTGTTTTACGAGGGATTACATGGCGGTGTATCTACAACCGAAGTTGATGTGGCCAAACACGTTGATTTATTGGTGGGCATGGTTCCCATTGTTAATCTGGAGTGGATCCAAAAAATTATTCGTGACACGACAGATAGAGGGCACACTCGAGAAGCGGTGATGAGCAGCATAGTGCGCAGTTTGGAAGATTATTTTCACTATATCACTCCGCAATTTTCCAATACTCACGTTAATTTTCAACGGGTTCCCACGGTCGATACCTCCAACCCCTTCAGTGCACGGGAAATTCCAACTCAAGACGAGAGTTTTGTTGTGGTGCGTTTTCGCCGTGAAATGAAAAACGTTGATTTCCCATTCTTGTTGAAAATGATTGATGGTGCGTTTATGTCTAGAATTAATACCTTGGTGGTACCGGGCGGCAAAATGGGTTTAGCCATGGAGCTGATTTTATCACCACTAATTGAAGAGCTACTGGAACGTAAACGAAAAGCAGGCTTCCAAATGGATTGGGTGACAGAAAAATAGTCGTCGCCAATATGATCCGCTGGGGAATGATTGGCTGCGGCGATGTCACTGAGCACAAAAGCGCTCCGGCCTATCAACAAACCGAACATTTTGAATTGTTGGCCGTAAGTGCTCGCACACCCGGCAAAGCCCAAGACTACGCAAAGCGTCATGGTGTCCCCCGATGGTATACCGATGCAGATGCGATGATAAACGACCCACACGTTGACGCAGTCTATATTGCCACACCGCCAGACAGTCACCTTGAGCTAGCTCTGAAAGTTGCCAAAGCCAACAAAGTTTGTTGTATCGAAAAACCAATGGCAGTTAATTTTGCGCAATCTCAACAGATCCATGACGCATTTTTAGCGCGACAACTACCTTTATTTATCGCCTACTATCGTCGAAGCTTACCCGGTTTTATTGCCGTCAAACAAAGCTTAGAAGCCAATGAAATTGGTTCAATACGGCATGTTCAGTGGCATTATAATCGCCCGCCCTCGGCGCTAGACTTATCTGAAAAGTACAATTGGCGAACCGATAAAACTATTGCGCCAGGGGGGTATTTTGACGACCTTGCCAGTCATGGTATCGATATCATCACCTTCTTAGCGGGAAATATTGCTCAAGCCAAAGGTCTTTGCAGCAACCAACAAGGCTTATATTCTGCATATGACGGCATTACAGCGACGGCCGGCTTTGAATCGGGTGCGACGGCCAGTATGAGTTGGAACTTTGGCTCATATGAATACCAAGATAGTCTTATTGTTCATGGCTCTCATGGAACCGCCAAGCTCAGTGTGTTTAGCGATGAACACGTCACCATCACCAATGAATCCGGCATAACAACAATCGCCATGCCTAAACCGACACCAATACAAAGTCACTTCGTAGCAGATCTGTCCAACCATCTACTTAATAAGGTTTCTCACCCAAGCCAAGGAAATAGCGCCTTGCATACTAGCTGGGTGATGGATGAAATTTTAAAATGTTAATCAGTAGCAAAAAGTTACCTTTGGACAACCCTGCCTTGATAACCGCAATCATACTGTGCCTTGTCTCAACCAGCCTGCCAGCGAATGCCCATGGTTGCCAATCGTTACAACAATTGAACTGGATGTTGGGGACCTGGGTATCCCATTCTAGCAATCAAAAAACCACAGAAACCTGGTGGCAAGTGAGCGATAGCACTTTTGAGGGCGAAGGCTTAAGCATCTCTGACAACAAAACTAATCAAGAAACACTGCGAATAGTCCAAATGTCAGACCATATTTTTTATTTTGCCAAAGTAGCAAGTAACCCCTTGCCAGTGCCGTTTAAATTAGTGGCATGCTCATCCAATCAAGCAACCTTTGCAAATCCACAACATGACTTTCCTACACAGCTGCGATACCAACTAAGTAACAATGGCTTACTCAATGTTCATGTGAGCGGCCCAGATGGCAACGGATTCACAATTGAATTCCAGAAACAATCTGGGCATTGAGTGAACTTCAAGCAGGCGCTGTATAAAATATTACTCTACAAACAATTTGTAACACTCAAGTTGGTGCTAAAGTACTGCTAAACTTTTGAATTGTATCGGATTCATTTATAGTGAAATCAGAAATACCTATTTACTGGGGAACACCATGGGTCAAGAAACACAAAAAGTGCTCGTTGTCGACGATGATATGCGGCTACGTAGCTTGCTTGAACGTTATTTAGTTGAGCAAGGATATCAAGTTAGAACGGCGGCAAATTCTGAGCAGATGGATCGTTTACTGGAACGTGAAAACTTCCATTTAATTGTGCTCGACTTGATGCTACCTGGTGAAGATGGTTTATCGATTTGTCGCCGCTTACGTCAAAAAGAAAATGAAATACCTATTATTATGCTCACCGCTAAAGGCGATGAAGTGGACCGCATAATCGGCCTTGAAATGGGCGCCGATGACTACCTTCCTAAACCGTTCAATCCTCGTGAATTACTCGCTCGTGCTAAAGCAGTGTTAAGACGCAAAACCAACGAAGCGCCGGGCGCCCCATCAATGGAAGAACAGGTGATCGCGTTTGGTCAGTATAAATTGAACCTTGCGACTCGTGAAATGACCGCAGATGGCGAGCCACTCACACTAACCAGTGGCGAATTTGCCGTACTAAAATCATTGGTAACCCACCCCAGAGAGCCATTATCTCGTGACAAGCTCATGAATCTAGCGCGAGGACGTGATTATAGTGCGTTGGAGCGAAGCATCGATGTTCAGGTATCTCGCTTGCGTCGTATGCTTGAAGTTGACCCGGCCAATCCAAGGTATATTCAAACGGTATGGGGACTTGGCTATGTGTTTGTTCCCGACGGTGAAGCTCAGTAGTTAATGAATTTGCATAAGTAAGTGAGAATTTTTCCAAAAAGTGCGTTTGGACAAACGGTCATGCTGATTGGTGTGCTGCTGCTCATCAATCAGGTGGTCTCTTATCTGTCTGTGACTTACTACTTTATTCGTCCCAATTACCAGCAGATTAACTCACTGATTGCGACACAAATTAATATGGTGTTTCTTGAAGAAGTTAATTATTTGGATGACAACACCCAAAAGAACATTTTTGACGCCACCAGCATCCGCATATACAACCAATCAGAAGCAATCGAAAACGGTTTACAACAAGCCGTTTATTATTCGTTTTTTTCTAACCAAATATCTAACTTGCTCGGTGGTGACGCCGACGTGCGCATTTCTGCAACCGAGCCCTTTTTAATCTGGGTTAACCCGCCACAAGATCCAAATATTTGGGTCACCATTCCCATGGCTAGCTTAAGCGAAGGCGATATTTCTCCACTCACTATCTACTTGTTGGTGATTGGGATACTCAGTGTGGCAGGCGGCTGGATTTTTGTTAGGCGCTTAAACAAACCTTTGCATGCGCTACAAGTGGCGGCGCTGGAAGTGGGGCGAGGCAAAGTGCCCGCGTCGTTGGAAGAGCAAGGCTCTAGCGAAATCATTTCAGTGACCAGCGCATTTAATCAAATGTCCAAAGGGATTAAACAACTGGAAGATGACCGTGCGTTATTAACTGCCGGAATTTCTCATGACCTACGCACGCCCTTAACCCGCATTCGCTTAGCCTCAGAAATGCTGCCTGAAGAACAAGACTGGATCAAAGATGGCATCGTGCATGACATCGAAGACATGAACGACATCATTGACCAGTTTATTGATTATGTGCGTCAAGATACCCAAGAACAGCGAGAGAAATTATCCGTTAACGATTTGGTAGAAGAAGTGGTGCTAGCACGCAACATCGAAGAGCACCATCATATTGCAACCGAACTAAGCGACGTGCCACATACCATGCTGCGCAAAATCGCAATTAAGCGGGTACTTGATAATTTAGTTGAAAATGCATTCCGCTACGGCAGTAACAACATTGTTATCAGCAGTCATTTTCACAAACGTCACAAAACCGTGAGTATGCAAGTGCGTGATTTTGGGCCGGGTATCCCTGAAGAACAAATAGAAAACTTATTTCAGCCTTTTACCCAAGGCGACAAGGCCCGGGGCAGTGTGGGCTCTGGACTAGGTTTGGCAATCATAAAACGGATAGTGGGATTACATCACGGCAGCATTGAGCTAAACAACCACCCAGAAGGTGGCTTGATCGCAACGGTCACATTGCCCCTTATTTAGGACCCTATTGGGTGGTCGAAGGCTGTGCGTAGGCACCGCCATGAATAGACTCTACATCAATACCATCAAAGCTGTACTGTGTGTGACAATATTGACAGTTAAGCGTTACCGCACCTTCTTGGGCAACAATGTCTAGCAACTCCTGTTTATCCACATTTAAAAGAGCCGCTGCACTGCGTTCTTTGCTGCATGTGCACTTGAATTCAACCACTTGAGGCTCATAAACCTGAATATCTTCTTGATGATACAAACGATGCAATACTTCGGCCGCTGATAGCCCCAAAAGCTCGTCTTCAGAAATGGTTTCAGTTAACGTACTTAGATGGGTGA
>JAOMVH010000103.1 GCA_028356795.1 Aliiglaciecola sp.
GAACTAGTATTGGCCGATATCGCCGCTCATGTCATAGATGTGATGCAAGACAACCCCGATGACATATTCGTGATGGGATCCGGTTCAACCGTCGACGCCATTATGCAAGAGCTAGGCTTAGACAACACCCTATTAGGCGTGGATATCGTCAAGGATCAACAGCTGTTGCATAGTGACGCCACTGAGCAAGATATCCTTGAGTATCTAGATAACGACAAGGCCAAATTGGTGATAACTTTGATCGGCGGGCAAGGACATGTGCTAGGGCGCGGTAATCAGCAATTAAGCCCCCGTGTTATTTCTCTCATTGGCCGTGAAAATATCCTGCTAGTGGCAACCAAGTCAAAATTACAAAGCCTAGATGGACGCCCCTTGATTAGTGACTCCGGCGATACACAAACGGATACCAATCTAGCTGGGTTGATGCCTGTTATCACAGGATACAAAGACCAAGTACTTTATCCATTAAACACAGAGGAAGACAGATAAGCTATGACACAAAGCGGCTTTGAGCAAAAAGTTAACGTCATTGAGCAGAAATTAGATGGGGTTGTCGATTCGGGCAGTGATGACGACTTGTTTTATGCCAGTTATTTACAGGGCCACTTTTCGGTTGTGGCAAGTCAACTATTACTGACCCGCGACCCCGCACTCAGTGATTTACATGTGCAGATGCAGACAAGTCTGGATAAGGCATTTGCCAACAATGAACTGGAAGAAAATGACCAAGAGCAGGTGAATGCCTTGTGGCAGCGGTTGTTTGGTTTGATTGGCTAACCCCAACTCGGCATAGTGAATACCTCTCAATAACGCCCTTTTTGCGTCTATCTACTTTGCATTGTCTAGCATTAGGCTTGCTATATAGTCACAAAAAATTCATCATTCCTCATATACAATAAGTTGTTGTCGATTAAAGATCTGCAATTAATTGAAAATATTGATTATTTTAATTTTTTCGATATTGGTCATATCGAAATGTGGTCAAATAACGTTCAAGATTTTCCTTTTAATCCTATTGTTTTCGTTTTATGGTGTGTCAGTCAATCAAACTAGACTCAAACCATGGAGTGGTGCCCTATGAAATTGCAAAACCTCATAAAACAATATGCTCAAACCCTGTTTAATCCTGATGGTCAAGATGAATCAGGTGTTTATATGGTTGTTGGTGATTATCGATTACATGTTCGTAATGATGATGCTGCGCTAATTAAAGGTATGCCTTTGTCAGATGTTTGGGCTTTGGTCGATAATGTGACACAGTTAAGGTGATGGTAACGCCTTTCTTTTCATGGAAAAACGAGGACGGTTAGGCGTCTTTTATTGCCGTAAGGAGGAAGTGGCTTGCCGCCTAACAAAATATCCACTTGCTTGTTTGTTGACGTTTTTTCTGCATCCACTTAAGCATGCGCCTTAGGGGGCTTGTTTTTCAGCTCAAACTTTATCTCTTTTCTCTATTCAGCCAAATGGCGTGCTTTTTGCAAATCAAATGATAAAGAATAACAAAGCCGGTAATCATACCGGATAATGTATTTGTTGAGTTGCGGTTAATGTTACTGCACCAAACAAGTCGGGTAATGATGCAGTCCCAATAAAGGTACAAATATGCGTACTAAACAATATTTCATCGGTGTGTTGGTAACAGCCCTGTTCGCAACAGTCGGCGGATGCGCAAACACCACTGAGCCAGAATACACGCAACAGGAAGTGGAATCAGAGCTGGCTGTACCCGCTTTGGGTAATATTGAATACCACACATCATTGTTGGCAGATGAGCTGTTCGCCCGCGTTCGAGCTGATCGTGACTTTCGATATGCAGTGGTTAATTTTGTGCCAGTTGATTCATTGAAATTTGATGATGACCATCAACATCCTTTAATGCTTTTAGGGCATCAACTTTCAGAAGGGCTTGTTACAGAAGCAAGTCGACGTGGATTTATTACTCAAGACTATAAAATTACAAACGATATATTAATAACCAACATTGCTGAATATGCCATCAGTCGCGATGTGTCGAGGTTATCACCATTGCAAAATGTCGACTTTTATATTGCAGGCACAATCACGACTCAACAAGAAGGGGCGATCGTGAATGCAAGAATTGTCCATGTTGAAAGTAAAGATGTAGTTGCGTCGGCAACCAAGTTTTTTCCGGCACAACTATTTTGGCAACGAGAAAGAGTGACCACGCGTGGTGGTTTGATTTATCGTACCGACACATAAACGAGGTGAGTTAGTGACTAAATTACTTATACCAATATTTTCAACCGCGCTTCTGATGGGGTGTGCTAACTCATCAATGCTGGCAGGTTGGGGAGAGCAAAAAGAGCCTGAAGTAGCGACTCAATCCAGTCAACCTAATTTGCGAGTGATCAATGTTATGTCTGATCCCAATGTGCAAGCGGCGGATTACTCTGGATCTGAATCAAGCGCCAGCTTGTACGGTAGTGCTCCGGCCGATGCATTGTATGGCAATGGCTCAAGCACCAATGCGCGAATGGTGACAAAACATGTGGGTGATTATGTGCAAAACATGACCCAAGACTTGATTTCAAATATGGAGTACTTAACGGATAAAACCCCGGTTGGTGTAACCAATTTTGCTTTGATTGACAGCGATCTTCAACGCACCAATTTATTAGGTTATCAGCTATCAGAATCTTTTATGCACGAGCTGCATAAGTTCCGCATTCCCGTAATAGACTTTAAAGCTACCGACTATATTCGTGTAACCGATCATGGTGATTACCTTTTGAGTCGGGATTTCTTGGAGTTGACGGACAAAGCACCTATTGAATATATTTTAACCGGCACACTCACTAAGCACCAAGGCGGTTATCTGGTGAATGCCCGTATTCTGGGTTTGCAATCCAAAGCGGTTGTTGCAACCGCACAGATGTTAATGCCGTTTTATGTGGTAGACGCCTTATTGCCCAGCGAACACAGTATGGTTGATGGGGTAAAACTCACGCAAGGGGAATAACTATGTCGATGAAAGCGATTGGCAACCTTATTTTCTCATGTGCTGTCCTATCGGTGCTGACCGGATGTGCAAGCAATGATTTTTCTTTGGCGCAATGGTTTTCGCCAGCTGAAGAAAAGCAAGCTGAACCAGAAGTAAAAGAGGTCATGGTTGAAAAGCCTGATGCCGGTGCAGTTTATCGCACTGAAGCTAAGGCCCGTGCGCAGCAGATGGCGCAGCAACCCAAAGACAGTCAAGTCGTACTTTACCGACGTTCAACCAAGCGTTTTCAGCCTGCATATAGCCACAAGTCACTGGCAGACTATGCAGAGCAACTTACCATGGAACTGGTGAAAAATGGTCAACAATTGAATACTCAGAGTCGAGTGGGAATAGCCTCCTTTGTGAATCTTGATCATGCATTGCAACATGCGGGGGCACTTGGCAACCAGCTTTCAGAACTGTTAATCGCAGAAGTGCAAAGTTTTGGTGTACCTGTTATCGACTTTAAAACCACTGGCGCTATTTTAGTTGGTGAAAAAGGGGACATGGTGTTTAGCCGCAATGCAAACCGGCTAGCCAATACATTAGCGGTTGATTTTGTTTTGTCTGGTACCTTGATTCGGAATGACAAAGGTGTACGGGTAAATGCACGTATCGTTGACATGCAGTCAAAGGTGGTTGTATCAACCGCAACCCTGATTATTCCGCACTTCGTGGTTGATTCATTGCAATCAAACTATGTGGTCGTTGGCGAATAATATACGTCTAAGTTACTTCTGCGGTTGAGTTCGAATTAGGTTTTTGACTAAAAAACGGTTCGGACTTAATGCGCTAAGCAGTTGATTATCCATTGGTAAAGCCTCTCCAGTGAGTTGACTAGCAAGCACTTCAGCAAACAATGGTGCAGTGGTCAATCCTCTAGAACCTAATCCAGCAAAGACGTATAAGCCGTTTAAATCCTCCGCATCAGGGTATGATGTTTGGGGTAATGCTTTGTATAAATGCTGGAATTGCTCAGTTTGGCGATTGGGATCAAATAAAGCACCAACCACCGCCAAATGATCGGGTAAAGAACAACGAATTGCCGCTCGTCCCATATTGTCTGTTTTTAACTCATGCACCCATGAAGCATTAGACATAGCTTTTTGATGGGTTTGTAAATTAGTCGCTTGCTCTTCTTGCCGATAGGCTCGACTAGTGTCTTCTTTGATATAGGTCGAGCCCAATGCGTGTCTACCTTCCAGAGCGGGCGTCATATAACCTTTGTGACAAAGCACCGTTTTTAGCGAGTCAATGGGGGCTTGTGTGGGGATCGCTTCGACTTGGCCTCTAACAAGATTGATGGGCAAGCATTGGCTTTGCTCAACATGATGTAATTCCGAGCCCGTGGCAATAATCACACTATCAAAAGCCAAAGATTGCTCGAATGACTCCACTTGCCAGCCTGTTGAAACGCTTTTTACACTTTTTATATAGTGGTTTAGTTTAACTTCACAGCAACCAATAGATTGGGCATACGCGATGCTAGCAGTTACCAGATCTGGGGGACAAATCCATCCACCTTGAGGTATATGAAAACCGGAATAGGGCACATCTATGCCTGCATGTTCAGTGCACTGTTGGGTCGTGTAGGCTTCGACCAGCGAAGATGGCCAGATAGATTTTTCAATCATAGCGTTTTGTCTGGCAAGAACGGAATCGTTGAAGGCTAGCTGCAACACACCGCACCAATCATGACGATAGCTAAATCCAGCTTGTAGAATTTGTTGATAACGCCGAGCGGCAAAGCCAAATGCCAAAGCTTGGACACGACTGGTAATATTGGCTTGGGCATTGAGCTGAGGGTAAAAACCACCTTGTGGGTTGCCCGATGCACCTTTTGCCAGCTCAGCGTCTTTACACATAATGGTAACGCGCAACCCTTTTTGAACCAGTGATATAGCCAAATTTGCGGCTGCTATGCCACCACCTATTATCCCTACATGGATCGGCTCGCTCGTTTTTTTTCTGAGCGACTGACGCTGAAAGTAACTCTGGGAATGTCGATTGATGTCAGGACAATCAAAAACGCCGGTTAACATGTCACGTTTGCGACCAAACCCTTTGACTTTTTTAATGGTAAAACCCTGTTGTGCTAAACCACGTTTAACAATGCCTGCGGCGGTAAACGTTGCCAGCGTTGCCCCTTGTTTGCTTAATCTGGCGAGTTGTTCATACAATTCATCATTCCACATTTGTGGATTTTTACTCGGTGCAAAGCCATCTAGAAACCACGCATCGACAATGCCATCTTTGCTATTGTGCATCGTTGGAAATATTTGTTTTACATCGCCGAAATGCAGGTCGAGTAGTACACGTCCTTTGTCAAAGGTTAATCTGTGACAACCATCCACAAGATCCGGATATTGTTGAATTAGCTGCTCGGAAAACTCCGCCAACTCCGGCCACTGCGTCAGCGCCAAGATCAAATCTTTTTTATCAAGAGGAAACTTTTCGGTGGAGGTAAAGTGCAAATGGCGGCTTGGTTGTGCAGTTTGCTGAAACAGTTGCCAACTAGCCAAAAAGTTTAATCCAGTCCCAAAGCCAGTTTCTGCGATGTGAAATGGCTGAGCAGACTCATCTAACCATCGCTGTGGCAAATGATTATTTTCCAAAAATACATAGCGGGTTTCCAATAAGCCATTGTGATTTGAAAAATACACATCATCAAAATCACAGGCGACTGGCGTGCCATCTTGGTTAAATTCAATTTTTGCCGGTTTGATAGTCAAGTCGAGACCTTGTTTTTATTAACGTTAAGCCTTAGACCATATGCGCTTAGCTTCATCTGGTATTTACTTTGCCGTCAATTTTTCATTGTGTTTAGCATGGAACTTGTACAAACTAACGAGGCATCATCCCTCTATTTAGTCGCACAAATGAGTTGAGTATTATTCCATTTTGAATAAGAGCAGACCAGTTCAGTCTGCAAAATCATTACTATATGCGGCAAAATTGTTCGACCAATCGTAATTAAAGGTGAAAAATGAGAAGAGCAGTCATCACAGGTATCGGTATTGTTTCAAGCATTGGTACTAATCAAGAAGAGGTTTTGGATTCATTAAAACATGGTCGTTCAGGCATCACTTTTTCAGACGAATTTGCTGAAATGGGATTACGAAGCCAAGTTTGGGGAAAAGTCGATATAGATTTCAAAGAACATATAGACCGCAAACAACTGCGTTTTATGGGCGATGCACCCGCTTACGCTTATGTTGCTATGCAACAAGCGGTAGAGGATTCTGGATTAAGCGAAGACCAAGTGTCTAACATTCGCACCGGCATTATTGCAGGCTCTGGTGGCGCGTCCTCCAAAAGCCAAGTGGATGCTGCTGATATCCTCAGAGAAAAAGGCGTTAAACGGGTTGGCCCATACATGGTGACCAAGTCAATGGCCAGCACTGTCTCTGCGTGTCTTGCCACGCCGTTTAAAATTAAAGGCATTAACTACTCTATTGCTTCTGCCTGTGCTACCAGTGCCCACTGTATTGGTAATGCGTTAGAACTGATTCAACTGAACAAGCAAGACGTTGTGTTTGCTGGTGGTGGTGAAGAATTGCACTGGACTCTGTCGGTACAGTTTGATGCCATGGGCGCCTTGTCATCCAAATACAATGATAATCCCAGTGTTGCCTCACGCACGTACGATGCTGATCGAGACGGATTCGTTAGCTCCGGGGGCGGGGGTATGGTAGTGGTTGAAGAACTCGAACATGCCTTAGCACGTGGCGCAAAAATTTATGCAGAAGTCGTTGGCTATGGCGCAACTTCAGATGGTGTTGATATGGTTGCTCCGTCTGGTGAGGGCGCTGTTCGTTGTATGCAAATGGCAATGCAAGGTGTCGATTCAAAAATTGATTACTTGAATACCCACGGCACATCTACCCCTGTGGGGGATGTAAAAGAACTAGCTGCAATCAGTGAAGTATTTGGCGAAGATGGTCCTGCCATTAGTTCAACCAAATCTATGACGGGGCATGCTCTTGGTGCTGCGGGCGTAAACGAAGCAATTTATAGTATTTTGATGATGGAAAATGACTTTATTGCTCCGTCTATCAATATTGATACGTTAGATGAAGCTGCGCAAGGGCTTGATGTGGTCACCGAGGTCAGAGAAGCAAAACTTAATACCGTGATGTCTAACAGTTTCGGTTTCGGCGGCACCAATGCAACCTTAGTGCTTAAAAAGTACGAAGGCTAAAATTGAATAAGCACCTCTTAGTAGCTTGCTACTAAGAGGTGCGCTACGATTTGCACGAGCCTTATCCTCAAGGACATTCGAACCTCCCACTTTTAAACTTCCCGACAAATCAAAACTACTACTGTTGGCAGGCTGATAATGCACCCTGGCGATAGGTAAGTGTGGCCTTTCACCTTTAAAAAAGGCTATGTT
>JAOMVH010000104.1 GCA_028356795.1 Aliiglaciecola sp.
CTGATTTGGTCACTCAGATTCCGTTAAATCAAATAGTTCACGCATTTTTTCGTGATCAAGATAGTACGGTAGGCAAATTATCCGGGGCAGTAACCATTGAAGCCACTAACATAGTTGATACAGACCCTGCTAGAGCTGAATCTATTTGGGTTTATTGGGCTGATGCGCAGGGCAATAAACACGGCGAGGCTTGGTTAAAAACTCAAGGCCGTGATATTTATAATGTCACTATCCCAGCTGGCACAAACTTACCAGAGAACATTCAATCATTATTACTTTACCCACATAACTCAATTGGAGAAGCATCCCAAGGAACCCTGATTTCGTTTCATGACTTTTCTGGCAATACACCATTGTCAGGCTCTGGCGGTAATGAAAAGGTATCTTGGGAATATGGTGTTGAGCGCCCTAAAATAGCCATTCAACGTTCCAATCAAGCCGGCGGTTTGTGCATTTTTGATAATGGTTTGGTTAGTGTTACTAATATGAACAACAACATAGATGAAAATTGGGAAACCAATAGTAGCAATATGCAAGGTAATATCGCTGACGACAATGCCTTCCCTGCGTATTCTTTTTTATGTGACGAACAACCCATACATAATGCTGACCAAATTGCAGATGAAATAGGTGTGTGGACCTATTCTACACTTAACGATGCCATGTTTTACGGCACGGTTGTATACGACAGCTTTGTTAAATATCTCGGGGAACCGCCATTAACAGAGAAAGTTAGACTTCGTGTTCACTATGGCGATTTAGCAAACACAAGTGCATATTGGGATGGTGCTTATGCAAACTTTGGCGATGCTTATCCTTTATTTTATTCAATGGCTTCATTAGACGCTATTGCTCATGAAGTTGCTCATGGAGTATTAAGCCGAATTGCTAATTTAAATTTATTTGAAAACGAACTAAGTGCAGATATACGTACTATCCACGAAGCCTTTAGCGATATTTCGGGCGTTATGGCAAAGTACGAATTCACTGGTAGTACCGATAATTGGACCCATGGTGCAGAAAGTGAAGGGTTAGTGCGCCAATTGAATCAAATCAAGACAGAACCAGACGCCATTGATAGTGTTTTAGATTATGACGATGCTGGAGACAATTTTTATTTGCGTATTGGTATGCTGACCTACCCATTTTATACACTATCAAAAAGCTGGGGATTAGAGCCTACTTATAAAGTGTATCTAAGTGCGGCTAAACAGTGTTGGAATACAAATTCGACACTCACTAGTGCCGCTGCATGCATTAAACAGCAAGCCGGTATTGCTGGACTGCCAGAAGAAGATGTTGTGGAAGCCTTTAAAAAAGTGAAAATCAAACTATTTGAAGAGGGGGTACTTAGCCACTTTAACGCTGAGCAATTCAAATTACGCACTCAGTTTAATGATAACAGTCAAACAACCAATCAAGTGACACAGTGGCTTTGGGATTTTGGTGACGGGCAAACGTCAACGCAAAGCGATCCGGAATATACGTTTGCTGAATCTGGTACCTATGAAATTACATTAACCGTAACCGATCAATCAAACGATCAAGATACGTTTGTACGAACGCTTTCGGTGACCGATCAATACTGTGAAATCAAGTCTTTTGGTACCGAAAACCATATCACAAACGTGGTCATTGATGATGTTGATATTAATTTTGATCCGACACAATCTGATTATGCACAAACGCCTGTAGAAGTCACTAACCCCAATATCGTAGCAATAGATATTCAAGGAAGTAGCGATTCAACGCCAAGATCAACAAGATGGATGAGATGGATTGATCTTAATGATAACGGTGTTTTTGGCGATGAAAGTAATGAAATAATTACTGATGAATTTGTGCCTGAGGCTTCTGCTTATGCTTTTAATACGATATTAGATTTATCTGCATTGCCAAACAATGGTAGTCCCAAAAACATGAGAATAGCCGGAGATTATGCCCTGTATAATCCTTGCACAGCAATTACTGGGAAAGCTTTTGATGTAAAAATTAACTGGTAAAAAATACCGATATTACTAGAGCGGGATGGAGCATCTGTAGTAGCAATCAAACATGGCCAGCTAAGCTATTTGCGGCAGGTTGGCCTCGGTCTGAAAGACTTGAGTTATTTTTTATTGAGTGGCGACACTCGCTACCGAAAATAAACATGGGGGAGATGGTGGACGCTACTGTTGGCTCGGTCTGAAAGACTTGAGTTATTTATTATTGAGCGGCGACACTCGCTACCGAAGATAAACATGGGGGAGATGGTGGACGCTACTGGGCTTGAACCAGTGACCCTCGCCTTGTAAGGGCGATGCTCTCCCAACTGAGCTAAGCGTCCGTATATAACAATCTGTGATGTGAAGAAGTGGTGGACGCTACTGGGCTTGAACCAGTGACCCTCGCCTTGTAAGGGCGATGCTCTCCCAACTGAGCTAAGCGTCCTTCTTCAAATCCACTTACCGTGCTTGGCAAGTGGAGCGCTATTATAGATATGCGAACTTAGCTGTCAACTGAAAATTGCGAATAATTTCACGAATGTCGCTTTTCTAAGCGGCTTGCTCAGATTAACACCAAAAACACCACACTTTATGCCTTTCTCCATCGGTTGTGTCTGAATGAGATTTACTTTATTCGTTATAACGCATCTATCTATAAGCCGTTTATAGATTAATTCGTCAATTTAAGATTGTGCGATATTCCCTTTTTAAACCAACCAATACGCTGGTAAACTCTGCACATCATTTTTTAGAGGAAAACACGTTAATGTCTATTACTACTCGATTTGCGCCAAGCCCAACAGGATACCTACACGTTGGTGGAGCTCGAACTGCACTTTATTCGTGGCTTTATGCCAAAAGTAAGGGAGGTAAGTTTGTTTTACGTATCGAGGACACCGACATTGAACGTTCAACTCAAGCGGCGATTGACGCCATATTAGAAGGTATGAGTTGGCTGGGACTTGATCACGACGACGGTCCTTATTATCAAACCCAACGATTTGACCGCTACAAAGCCCTCATTCAGCAACTATTAGATGAAGGCAAAGCGTATAAATGCTATATGAGCTCAGCCGAGCTGGATGAAATCCGTGAGAAGCAAATGGCTGCCGGTGAAAAACCTCGTTATCCGAGTACTTGGCGAGACAGAACGGACCATCCTACTGACCAGCCTTATGCTATTCGTTTTAAAAATCCCCTTGATGGCTCGGTAATCGTTAAAGATCATATTCGTGGCAATGTTGAATTTAGTAATACTGAATTAGACGATTTGATTATTCAGCGCAGTGATGGCGCGCCGACCTATAACTTTTGTGTAGTTGTGGATGACTGGGATATGGGGATCACTCATGTTGTGCGTGGTGAAGACCACCTCAATAACACGCCTCGCCAAATCAATATTTTGGAAGCACTCAATGCGCCAGTACCTGAATATGCCCACGTTTCAATGATATTAGGTGATGATGGTAAGAAATTATCAAAACGGCACGGTGCTGTGAGTGTGATGCAATATCGTGATGATGGCTTTTTGCCACAAGCTCTACTTAATTATCTCGTGCGATTGGGGTGGTCACATGGTGATCAAGAGATTTTCTCTGTTGATGAGATGATTGAGTTATTTGACTTGGATGGGATAGGGCAGTCGGCTTCGGCATTTAATACGGACAAGCTTATCTGGTTAAATCAGCATTATATAAAGTCATTACCTGTTGAAGAGGTGGCTGAACATGCCAAGTGGCATTTTGATCAACAAGGGATTGATACTAGCAAGGGTCCTAACCTTGAGCTCGTCATCCAAGCGCAAGCCGATCGCGTGAAAACACTAAAAGAATTAGCAGAAATAAGCTGCTACTTTTATGAAGAATATGACGAGCTAGATGAAAAAGCAGCGAAGAAACATTTACGTCCTGTTGCCAGAGGCCCACTTGAGTTGGTGAAACAAAAATTAGCAGCAATTGAAGCCTGGGGTCCAGAGTCGATTCAACAAGCCATCAATGATACTGCTGGAGAATTAGAAGTCGGTATGGGAAAAGTCGGCATGCCGTTGCGTGTAGCGGCAACGGGCTCAGGAAATTCGCCCTCACTAGATGTGACGTTAAATTTGTTATCACAAGATCAAATTGCACAACGAATCGACAAAGCGCTCATTTATATAGCAAACAGAGAAAATTCGTAAAAAAACCGTTGACAAGAATCGGGTGTGTGCCTAGAATGCGCCCCGCTGTCAAGGAATGGTAGCTAGCGACAAAGCTTAGCAACTAGTGACAAAAAGCACGGGGCTATAGCTCAGCTGGGAGAGCGCTTGCATGGCATGCAAGAGGTCGGCGGTTCGATCCCGCCTAGCTCCACCAATATCACGGATTGTTTACTACCACCTAGGCCAGTAAACATTAAGATATGACAAGAATTTGTTCTGTAAGATAGAGTCGATGTTTGGTGTTTTGAATACCTTAATTAGGTCGTTCAGTTAGTAAGCTCACTTAGCCTTACAGAAATTTACTAAAGCGCAGCTTTAGTGACAAAATTTCTGTCCCCATCGTCTAGAGGCCTAGGACACCGCCCTTTCACGGCGGTAACAGGGGTTCGAATCCCCTTGGGGACGCCAATTAGAAAAACCGCGCACATGTGCGGTTTTTTTATGTCTTCAAAAAAGTTCATATATCGACGTTCGATGGACCTCGGTTCATGTTAGACCAACTCGTTTCTTTTCTTATCAAGTGTATCTTTTACAAAGCAAAGACTGTGCGTCGGCGCCAAAGTGAGATTATTGACATACGCAACATTTGTCATTAAATTGTTGATTCACTGCATAATCCAAGGAAGAAGAATGAAATTAAACACTGTCGTTGTTGTTATCATCGTTGCATTTATAACCGCATGTTCGTCGACAATGACTAGCAAAATGATTGGCACAACCCACATTAATCCTGACACCATTGTTAACTTGGAAGTAGGTCAGCTTGAGGATTATTGGGTGTCTATTCCAACTCCCCCTAAACAATACAAGAAGCGACCTGCTTGGGCGCCAAAAGGCTATGGTGAATGGGTTCAAATTACCACTATCGACTCAAATGGTAATGAAGTGGAAAGAATTTTGATCAGTTCAACACCGACTGGGTTTATGACACAAGACCAGCTTGATGCTATGCCCATGAAGCAATACAAAGCGGCCTTGAGCAATTCACAAAAATTGCCAGTGAGATTTTTGGAGTCACTCGAAATTATTCCCAACACCGCTGCAAAAGGTTAGTTTTTCGCAGCGCAATAGGTATTTACGGTTTTGCTTCTATATTTTTTGGACGTTGTGAAACTCTACAGTAAAGAGTAACTGGCGCGAACGTAACACAAAGCATATTGTCGAAATGCGGTTTGTGTTGCATATTACTGCTTTGTTTACTCAAAACGGTCGTAACATTGAATCCATTAAATTGGCTTGGTAATAAGCTCGCGCTTTTTCTACAAAAACCAAGTCCAACTTATCGCAGCGAAACAACCAGTGATCCATTATCTTTGATAACTACCCTGAAAAAAGGCGATGTATTGTTGGTAGACGGAAGTAGTCGAGTTAGCGCCGCTATAAAATACCTCTCTCAATCCAGCTGGTCACACGCTGCACTGTGTATTTCCGATCAGCAAGCCAAGTCAACCCCAAACAGTGACGAAGTCATGTTGCTCGAAGCTGATGTGGTGGAAGGCGTTCGTGTCATTCCTCTGAGCAACTATTTGCAGCAAGGTACGCGTATCTGTAGGCCGGTTGGAATAAAGCCAGAGGATATTGAAGTAGTGTGTGAGTATGGAAAAACGAAAATAGGTCACCAATATGACACCAAAAACGTTTGGGATTTGGCTCGTTATTTAATTCAAACGCCTCCTGTACCTGTTGGCTGGCGAAGGAATATGCTGACATTAGGAAGCGGTGACCCTACTCAAGCCATATGCTCCTCATTGGTTGCGCAGTGCTTTCAAACGATACAGTATCCCATCTTGCCAGAGCAAAAACACGCTCAACAAAGGGCGGTCTTTCTATCTCGACATCCTAGTTTATTTGTGCCCAGAGATTTCGATTTGTCTCCGTATTTTCAGGTCGTAAAGCCGACTATCGAGCATCATTTTGATCCGTACCAAATTACATGGGACGATAGTCGCCATTGAAAATAAACAATGATTTTTTGCATAGGAGATAGCTATGTTAGAAATACGTCTAAACTTTAAGCTTTGTGACAAAGACTTACCACCAGATAGTGAAGAAGCGCGTATCTGTGCTTACGAGTGTACTTTTTGTATCAACTGCGTCGAGAACGTCTTGATGAATGTGTGTTCTAATTGTGGCGGTGGGTTCGAGAAACGTCCTATCAGGCCTGCCATTGCAAATCGCGCAGGAGTGAGCCTTGAGCATCAACCTGCCTCAAGTAAACGGGTACACACGAAATATTCAGAGCAAGAAATACGCGCTTTTCGCTTAAGATTAAATCAATTAACAAGGTGTCGTCGTGACCGAGCAATTTGACGTTACCTCGCCCTGTATCCGCCAGTGCTGTCTGGATAAACAAGATATGTGTGTGGGGTGCTTTCGCAAGTTCGACGAAATTTTAGTGTGGGGAAGCGCATCAGATGAAAAAAAGACAGATATTCTGAAAAACGTAAAAAACCGTAAAATACAACTCACAAACACGCCAAATATAACCCCTCAATAGCCCATTTATTTGCTACAATCCGCGGCGTTTTAACTCTGCTTTAAAAATGAATTAATGACATGAAAATAGTATTGGCCCCGATGGAAGGGGTCGTTGATCATTTGATGCGTGATATGCTCACACAAGTTGGTGGTTTCGACCACTGTGTCACCGAGTTTGTGCGTGTGGTTGATCAGTTGTTACCGCAAAGGGTTTATTATCGTTTGTGCCCTGAACTGAAAACCGGTGGCTATACGCCTTCAGGAATTCCAGTCAAAGTGCAGCTTCTAGGACAAGAACCTGATTGGTTGGCAGAAAATGCCGTTAGGGCTATTGAGTTAGGCTCACATGGTGTTGACCTCAATTTTGGGTGTCCGGCTAAAACCGTGAATAAGAGCAAGGGCGGGGCGGTGTTATTGCGTGAACCTGATGCGCTTTATCGTATCGTTTCAGCGGTGAGAGATGCCGTGCCAGTTGGGCACCAAGTCACCGCAAAAATGCGATTGGGTTTTGAAGATAAAATGCTGGCGGTAGAGAACGCCCTAGCCATTGAGTCAGCAGGTGCTGATAGTCTTGCTATTCATGCCCGTACCAAAGTTGAAGGATATAAACCGCCCGCTTATTGGGATCACATAGCGCGAATCAAGCAGCATACCAAGATACCGA
>JAOMVH010000105.1 GCA_028356795.1 Aliiglaciecola sp.
CATTGCGCAAGGGCCTTTACAAGGCTGGCAACCCATTCTGGCGATTGAATAGGAGGTATCGCTATTTTTATACCACCGTGATGTAGATTTATCGATTGCTCGACAATTTCTTTGGGAGCAGCACGCTTGAGCTTGACTAAATTCTTTGCAACTGGCTTTTGCGTACCCCCAAAGCCTAACTGTATTTTGCGTTTTGAGAAATAGCGCTGGCAAATATTGTGCTCTTTGCAAAACTCACTGGCTAGCAGCTTGCTTTGTTCAAACTCTTTAAACAGCTCCATCCATTGTTCGCGGGTTCTTTTGATCATGGCAACATCTCCGTTTAATTAAAAACGTGATTTTGCTACTGCTAAAGAATTGAAGCTAGATGGGGTTTACCGGACGGACACACTAGTCTGATGTGATGCTCTGCTTTTAGCCATTTGAAGCAGATATAAAAAAACCGGTGAAGTTACCTTCACCGGTTTTTTTGTGTCTCAATAAGACCTAGCGCGTAGCGCAACGGTCTCGAGTACATAGCTGACGTAATGCAGAAATGTCACGAGTATTCACCACACCATCACTGTTGAAGTCATGGAGTTCAACTGAGGTGTTCCGAGCACGCATCAATACAATGAACGCGCGCACATCTGAATAATCAACATCTTGGTCGCCATCAAAGTCACCAAGCATAGCCGGTGCTTCAAGCTCGAAGCTAACTAATACAGGATCATGGTCTGACATTCTGAAAGCGTCTGGCGCATAGAAGTCGATGACCTGATTGTCAGACTTAAATTCAACGTTGTAATCAAGCACACGAGGCTCATCGGCATTAATATGCCACTCAGTTGAATCTAACGCTTGTGACGCCAATGCTGATGAAGCAAGGGCATGGTCAAGATATCCAGACTCGCCACGGAACGCATAAGAATACGCCTCGGCTCCTTGGAATTGCTCAATCATATTCACATAACCGCTATTCTCAAGAGTCGTAATAGGATCTTCTTTCGCATAGGCGTTTAAATCACCCACGATAAGGACATTCTCTTTGCTACTTAACGCTTCGTTGCTAGACAACCAGGTCAACACGGCTTGTGACTGTTCAGTACGAAGAGCGTTCCAGCAAGCTTGGCCGTCACCTTGGTCTTGGTTAAGACCTGACGCACTGCCACAACTTTTAGATTTAAAGTGATTTACAACCACTGTGATCTCTGCACCGTTTTGAGCAGCAAAGGTTTGTGCAACCGTTGGACGATTAAATACATCATTCAAGTCAACTTGAACATCACCAGTTAGCGACACAGCTGCTGGCTTATACAACAAACCAACGGCGATAGAGTCAGTGCCAAGTGGGCCGTTTGCATCCACATAAGCATAAGTACCTTCGCCCATCTCAGTATTTAAACGAGTGGTTAGTTCAGCAATCGTACTTAGTGCATCATGACCATCGTTTTCAAGCTCTACAAGACCAACAATATCCGCATCCATAGCAACCAATGCAGTTACCGTTTTAGCGATTTGGCGATCGTATTCAAACACACTGTCAGCACCACGATCTGTTGGGAAACCGCCACCTTGACCATCACCATTATACAGGTTCAGTACATTGGTACTTGCAACTGTAACATTGCCTCGCGTTAACGTAGGTGTGTTTTCACGAGCATTGTCAGCCACAATCGTCGGTGCAACCAATGGGTGCATACGGTAGTTACCGAAGCTGTAATCAAGGGGTGCAACTACAGACGTTACCAAGTCACCGGTGCGCAAAGTATTGCTAGCAGATAATCCCCCCGCTGGGTAAGGCACTGGCTCAGGGTTTTGCTGAGTTGAACCATCATCCATTACCACGCGGTTTAAAGCGTTTTCTTCAGCAAGGGCAATCGCTTCAGGAGAAAGCGGTGCAAATACATTAGTCGGAATGAACACGCGGCCATTTGACAATACAACTTCACCAAAACGCGCTAGGTTGAAATGGTCTGTTACTGTCAATGAATCTTGGTTGACCACCAACATACCTTCAAGGGCTTCTGCGTCTTCTGCGCTTGCAAAAGGCAATACCAGAGCAATCGGCTCAACTGCTTCAACGCCACAATCAAGTGTTGCTGTAGAGCTCGCTAACTGGGTACGTCCGAAGTTTTCTTCAACGGTACCCAATACACGTAAAACACTTCCTGCCGCTGGCAGTGTATCGCCAGAATACTCGACATAAACACCTTCAGACGTCATAAGATCCGCATCATGATCTGCCGCTTCTTCTTGTACAAAGAACCCGCCCAATCCTGGGTAACTAGCCGTTACAACCGCTTCAACAACCACATCAAGTGCTTCTGCAGGCGATTCAAACCCACTGCCTTGAACCGTGCTGATAAGCGTTGCTGGATCACTACATTGACCAAGCACTAGGTCATTGCCACCGTCGTCATCATCACCACCAGCACTCTTGCCGTCAGGACCAGAACCCGGTGTGCCATTGTCGCCGTCACCAAAAGTTTCGGTATCTTCAGCAACCCAGTTTGCACCAACATTATTGTCAAGAGCAGCACTGGTTAAGGTCATAGACGCGCCGTTTGGATCCGGGAAGTCAGGGCCACCATCATATTCAACGATATCTTCAATTGTGCCGTCAGGTTGCACAAGTGCTAGTTCATCATCACCATTTGCTAAGAACATGCTTGAGTACTGATACACAGCGTCAAATCCACCATTTAGTGAACTGTCTGCATTACGTGCAAATACCGCGTAGGTACCCGCAGGTACAAACACGTCTTCACTAATCGTGTGAGAATCTGAACCATTGTCACGTAATGTCCAACCATTCATGTTAGCTGCAATAACACCGGTATTGAGTACTTCAAAATACTCACCATTGCTGTCACTCACGGCGCGAGGGTTTTGCATGATTTCAGTTATTACTAGATTGAAACTAGCGTCACCTGAACCTGGCGTTCCAGTGTTATTAGTATCGTATTGATTGACGTCATCAGCCGCCCACTTAGTGCCGTCATTGTTGTCACCGGTATAATCTACCAACGTCATTGACGACCCATTTGGATCAGGGAAAGTCGCGCCATTGTCCCAGAATACTTCATCAACAATGTTGCCATCTGGATCTTCAAGTACTAGCTCATCAGAGCCATTAGCCAAGAACATACTACCGCCATATGAATAAGCATGTGTTACACCACCATTTTCAGAGGTGTCACCATTGTTACCAATGACAGCATATTCACCAACGCCAACAAATACGTCTTGGTCAATCACAAACGAATCATTGTCTTCGTCGCGAACAGTCCAGCCGTTTAAATTAACGATACGAGTGCTGGTATTTAATATCTCAAACCATTCGCCATTACTATCACTGATAGTATTTGGGTTTTGCATGATCTCAGTGATTAATAGCGCGTTGGCTTCGATTGGACCTGTGTCGCCACCATCCTCACCGCCGTCTTCGCCGCCATCTTCGCCACCGTCTTCACCGCCATCGTCACCACCGGTATCGCCGCAAGCTTCAGCGGTATACAACAAGGTTGCCCACTCTGGATGGTCAATAAACGGATTACGGTTTCCTTGGTATTCGAAGATGTCGTTGTTGCGATTTTGCTCAACTTCATCCACTGGATCGGCTGCATGCCATTCTAGTAAACGACATAGACGACCTAGTTGCGGCTGACCAGATGTAGTTAGATCATTCACCAGTACAAGATCAGGTGTCACATCACCCAAATTTTCATAGCGAGTGTCCATGTACATCATCATACGAGCCACATCACCTTTAACCGCATCACGAGGCTCAAAAGAATCGCTATCTACACGGTTTTCAGGAGCTTCAGCCAGTGGAGCATCACTGTTATCAAAATCTTTGTTACCACGAGAGCCATTTACCGAAATGTCAGTAGGACGCAAGTGATGAATATCAGTAAAGCCTTCAAAGGCATCATCTGGGAAACCTTTGCTGTTAGGCCATACATGCTCACGGTTCCAGTTATCCGGATTAGAGCTTTGCGAACCGCTACCATTTGACAATTTGGGAAGTGAAGTCCCCGTATACAACAAACTAACATTGTCAGAGTTATTTGGATCTTCATCCGTTTCGGTTAATGCTGTCCATACTTGACTATAAGTAAGAACACGATGTTCATTGGTAATAATACTGTTTAGCGCTAATTTTATTACACTTGCTGAAGAACCTGCGTTTATCTCTACGATGGCATTTGCATAGTAGTCAGCGTCGACAAATGTGCTTGCATCAGCAACTTTGTCTAAATCAGGACAGTTGTAACACACGCCTTCTAGACTGCTGTCACCATCGTCTTCGCCGTCGTCACCACCATCATCGCCACCACCAAAGGTTTGGCCTGTATTAACACTGCTAAAGGTATTTGCTGCGCTGATCCAGGTGAAATCGGCAAACACGCTGCCAGTTCCAGTAAGTTGTAACGAATCACCAACCGCAGTGCCGCCATTTTCTGACACGCCAATGTTAGTAGATGTCATCTCATTTGCAGGACCATTAGTTGCGGTAAAAGAACCTTCGTAGCTGATAAATTGAACCACATTGCCATTATTGACTAAGGCAATGGCGTCGGGTCCGTTTTGAATTCCGTTGGAAGGGTAAGTAAGTGTGAATGTACCGAAACCACCTTGTTGATCGGCTAATACACCGCTCAAGTCATCAGTATCGTAAACGGCTCCACCATTGCCGTTATATAAAACAATTTGCCAACCACTTAGGTCTGCCCCTGCAGGGCCAGCGATTTCTATTGCTTCGCCGGTATCGCCGCCCGCATTGTCATAATGAATTTCGTTGATAAATAGATCTGCATGCGCCATAGGTGCACACATCAACGCCAGCAGTGCTGGGTATCTGATGTTCATAGCCTCTCCTAAACTTGAGTACTTTCTGCCATTTTCTGGCTATTTTATTATATGAGCCGGTGCCCATTTTCCGGTCGGATATTATTCTTGTTGTGTGACATTGATGTGACACGTCCTGACCAAATGGTCATCGATATTCGCAGAATTTGTCTAGTAATTCAACGACCTGTTTATTAATTGATATCACACAATGAGCAATTAACTTCCCTAAAAGTCAACTTAGCTTTGATTTTAAAGTAATATTTCCTGCATGAATGTTGAGCAATTCTATTTTTAACTTGAGCAAAAAGAAGATTTGAGATTTACAATTTAAATTAAAAAGTAAAATAATCGATCAAATGTATCACCTAACTTTTTACTTGCCGGTGCTGATCAGATTGGTCGGCTCTTATGAGTGCGCACTTTTTATCTTTTTCAGCTTTACAGCGTTTTCCGATGATATTGGCATAGATTTAAATGGACTGACGTTAGCTCCGCCAGTATTCCCATCAGGTAACAAGCCAATCGCGGTTTTAGTTAACGCACCTATGATTCTAAACACTTGCCCTGATACTTCTTTTAGATCTCGTCTTTTCCATCCATGTTTGAGCATTTTGATGTGAGCCAAAGTATGCCAATAGGTGGAGTATTGCCCTAGTACATGAGCGTCTTCGAGGAATTTAAACCCAAGTTCGTTATTATTTGCAGAAAATGCGTCATTCGCTCTAATGAATTTTTCTTTTACAAAGGGTGCGGCCGCTTTTTGATAGTTCATGCTGTTTCTCCGGAAGTGACTAACTACTGACTGAAATTGGTATTACTCGTTTGAAGCTCCTGTTTCGCATCTTTCAGTATGAGAATAGCTCCCCTCAAAACAATGATTGAAACGATGAAGCCGATGATTAAATCAGGCCAACGGGAGTCAAAGGCAAACACCATCAACCCTGCCAAGATAACGCCCATATTGGCGATGACATCATTGGCGGAAAATATCCAACTTGCTCTCATATGCACTTCGCCACTTTTCTGTTTACGGATAATTATCAAGCATATGACGTTTGCAATGAGTGCAACAAATCCCATACCCATCATTAGCGAAGATACTGGTTCACTTCCTACCACTGAGCGACGCAGAATGTCAGCTAAGATCAACAAGCCTAGGAACAACTGAAAATACCCACTTGCTTTGGCAGCGTTGGCTTTATGGATAATGGTCTTTCCAGCAGCGTAGATCGCAATACTATAGACGACTGCATCAGCCAACATATCGAGGGAGTCTGCTATAAGAGCAGTTGAATCAGCGAGTACGCCGACAATCATTTCAATAACAAACATGGCCCCATTGATAGCGAGCAGCCAATACAAAATTGCCTTTTGTTCAGCATCTTTTATTTCTACTTCACAGCCGCATCCACTCATTTTTACACCCGCTTTACTGACTTATAAAGCAAGTGTAAAGTCTATACATGGTATAGGGTCAATAAAGAATCGAAAATTTATGAAAATTGGTGTTTTGGCACAAAAGTCAGGCCTAAGTATTCAAACAATTCGTTTTTATGAGCGAAAGAGGCTTTTACCCTCCCCCGAACGCACACAAGGGAACTATCGTGTATATACTGATGACGCTCTTCAACACTTGCTATTCATAAAACAATGTAGAGCATTGGATATGACAATTGACGAAATTGTTGAACTTTTAGCAACGCGAGCAAACCCCGAAAGTAGCTGCGAAAGCGTCAATGCCACCATACAAAAACACATTGACGATGTTGCTCATCGGATGGCCGAATTAAAGGCACTTCAAAAATCACTCGTTACTATTCGCTCCGCTTGCGCACACAATAAAAAGGTCAAAGAGTGTGGTGTGTTGCAAGAGTTGGATAGCTTTGTTGCGGCAAAATCTTGAATCTATGAAATGGAGCGGATTTTAATCCGCTTTCATATGACTCAAACCAACGTCATTCCCTAAATGCTCTTGGCAGATAAGTGACACATAGCCGGCTCATCACTAATTAGACACTGAACGATCACTTTGCATGAATAGCTGACTTACAGCCACACTTGCTCAATTATCGAATTAAAAGTTTTATATCGTGCTGGTAATGTTCGATTTTTTTTGGAGATTAAATACAATCTCTCAATGACAGGCTTTTTTGGTTTTATTATTTTTAAGTGATTTAAGTCATGATAACTACCTAGAGCACTTTTTGGTATGACTGTGAATCCAATTCCACGAGCAATGGGATGTAAAATTTGACCAATCTGATTAATCGAGCCAATCACGGGGATACTGCCGACATCTAATCCTTTAAAGTCCTGCTAGTCACTTTGTGCAAAATACAAGGATAAATAATGCTCTGCATCGGGATGAGAGATTAACCCTACATCTTTCAACAACTGGCCTATGTTGGTATTTATGTCTGTTCTTTGGGGCACAACTAAGCAGAGTTCTTCTTTGCCCAGTT
>JAOMVH010000106.1 GCA_028356795.1 Aliiglaciecola sp.
TTCCCAATCTGATCAAAGAGTGGTCGTTTAGTTCAATTTAAAATGATCTTGCCCTGCCGAAAACAGTATTGATTGCCAATAACAATGGAAAAACACACCATAAAGTGCCAGCAGGGATAGTCAGCCCTGTCATTGCCGCTAAACTAGATATCAGTCAGGCAGTCAAGAACGGTCTAAAATGATCGGTTACGTTGTGAGAAAGTATAATAAACCTTCTAGTATTACTCCGTCACGAGAAAATACTTTTGGGTGCAACAATCGATGATTAAGGGGCTCAAGCCAGACTCGCCGCAAAAACTGCTTTTGCTTGCGTAGAAAAATTCCAACTGTAAATCGAAGCTGGATGATTCCAACCATAGGTTGTCAAAAGACTTGATTCCTTTTAATGGAGCAGTTTGACCGCTTGATTCCCTTGAGGGGTATTGTGTGATCGGGATCGATGAAAATAAGCAATTCACCATTTGGTTTTAAACTGGTAAGTGATACGCTTGACTGCTCTCCACGATAACTCTACCTATTTCACGACAAATGTGCAGCGAGACCTAAATTAAAGGTAATGTTTTTAGGTTCAATTGCTTATAAAGAGCCGTCATAGCCTGAGATACCACCTACCTGTTCGAACATATGACCACGTAGTATCAGCGCAATTGCTAGGAGACGAGACATAAAAACGTTAAGCAGATGGGCTATTGATAACTTTAAATTCGAGCAAAATAAACCTCTGTTGTATAGAACACAGAGATGGTTTATTCTGCCCAGATGCAAACTTAAATTTTGCTTTTTATTGGGAGTAATACATGAATATTGCAGTCGTTGGAAACTGCCAGGTTGTAGGCATAGCCAAAATTTTATCGACCTTCTTTCCAGAGAGTCAATGCCAACCTTTTCACATGAATAAAAATGGGTTGTTTACTGATGGAAAGCCTACCGTAGATTTTGGTGAATTTGATTATGTATTCATGAATAAGTATGCAGGAGAAGGCTGGGAGTACCTTTCAGCGGAATTATGTCAAAATATTGAAAATATTATTTTTATACCTCCCATAGTATTTGCAGGTAACCATCCTGATTGTATTTATGTCAATCAGGGAGGTGAGTATGTTGATTCAGCGCTGGGGCCATATCATTCGTTTATTGCCATAAATGCTTGGCTTAACGATATACCACTTGCTAAATGTTTGAATCTTTTTAAGCCAAGCTTTTATAGCTTACTGAATTGGGGAGGTTTCTATCAACAGTCAATATTGTCGTTGAAAGCGCGCCTGAATGAATATGGTTGTGATGGTGAGGTATTGGTTGATAAATGGGTGGGAGATGGTTGTTTTATGCATACAATCAATCATCCAAAACTTGGCGTGTTGATAGACTTAATTGAACATATTTGCCGACAAAACAATCTAAACCCGATATTTACAGGTGATGCTAGTGATTTTATTTCTGATAATCTTATGAGTAATGCCATTTTTCCTGTTTATCTGGGTTTGCAAGGGGCTAATTCCAGTAATGGAGAAACCATGTTCAAATGTCCCAATAAGGGTGGAAATGGAGCCTTGTCAGGTCTGACAATCATGAGCTTAGAAGCATTTATCAGGGATAGTTTTGAACGTTATCAATTACTTGATAAAAAAATAGTCGCGGCTGACATTGCGCAGCATAGATTGGAAGGCTTTCGTACTGCCTTTTCAAAATTCAGTGAAATCGGCAAACATGATTTTGAGCATCCGTATAAACCTCTACCCGACCATAATTATTGGAGCAGAGCCATAACAAAAGTTGCTTCCGAAAAAGTGGACCCAGTAGTCGACTTTAAGTTCAAAATAAACCCTGAAACCAAAGTGGCCACTGCTGGAAGCTGTTTCGCTCAGCATATTGCCAAAACACTCGCTAAATCAGGAATGAATTATTATGTGGAAGAGACTGGACCCGAAAATTTGTCCGACGATAAAAAGTCAGAATTGGGTTACGGGTTATTTTCCGCTCGATATGGCAACATCTATACGGCAAAACAATTATTGCAATTATTTGACCGAGCCTTTGGATTGTTTACTCCCAGTGAAGAAGTATGGGAAACAAAGGATGGAAAATATTTGGACCCTTATCGACCGAATATTGGCGAGGTTTTTGATTCACCCGCAGAAGTAATATCTGACAGTCAATTACACTTGCATAATGTTCGTGAAATGTTCACAAAGCTTGATGTTTTTGTCTTTACTTTGGGGCTTACAGAAACATGGCTAAACCTTACCGACGGCTCAGTATACCCAGTCGCTCCAGGTATTTTGACAAAAAATCCAAATCAAGGACAGTATAAGTTTGTAAACTTTGACTATTCTGATGTGCTTGCAGATATGCATAGTTTCATCCAGAAATTAAGATTGATTAATCCACGCTGCCAGCTTATTTTGACTGTATCACCTGTGCCATTAGCAGCTACGGCTGAACCTAGGCACGTTTTAACATCGACTACTTTAAGTAAATCGGTATTACGGTCAGTTGCTGATAAATTATCTGAAACTTATACTTTTGCCTCTTATTTCCCATCCTATGAGATTATTACCGGTAATTTCAACCGCGGCAGTTATTTTGCTAAGGACTTGCGTTCTGTCTTAGATATCGGTGTTAGTCATGTTATGGGTTTATTTATGAAGCACTGCACAACACAAGTGATTGAGGAACAGTCTACTGAAGTTGAACCAGAGAAGTCTGACGTAATAGACGAAGAATATGAAAAATTGTCTGCTGTTATTTGCGATGAAGATTTGATCGAGTTATAGTCAACTTCAGTGTGAATTGGTAATCACACTAGTACAAAAGGATGAATCCATATACATTGGGTAATCCCACCTAGTGCGTAGCAGACTACTGTGATGTTAGTTTGCTGGGCGCTGGGCGCTGGGTGGGGTTGGCTTACACATTCACCGATAAAGTCAAATATTACTAAACAAAAATCGATAACAACGCCCCACAAAGTCATTTTCACCAACACCACTTTCAATGCAACAGGTAGCGCTTGCAAGCCAAATATGGAGGTCTTCCTTAGCAAACTTACCTGAATTTTGTTCATTATAGCGCTTCACACCTTTTTCATAATTTGTTTGAAGCGCTAATCGAGTTTTAAGCGATGCTAGAGCCGGGTGATTTTGGTCAGTACAAGAACTAATAAGCTCTTCAACGCCCTCTAGTTTTTGAGTGTTTAGTAAAAAGTCGCACAACGCAATAACTAAAGGTGGTATAGGGCCAAGTAACTCAATTCCACCAGCAAGGCACAGCTCTGCTTTATCCCCCTCGCCCTGCTCTACCAAAAACTGTGATTTTGCTGCGTAAAAGGCAGCATTGTTGGGGTTTTGATCCAGCGCTTTAACTAGGTAAAAACGCGCTTCATTAGGTTTACTGATGCGTTGATAACATTGCCCCAAATGCATATAAATATAAGGGAGATGCGCACCTAACGCTATAGCTAACTGAAAAGCGCTAATTGCACTTTCGTAATGCTCTTTTTGTTGATACAACTTTGCCATGGCTAACCATACGTTAGTACTCAACCCATAGTGCGTTTCTATCAATTGGTGAATTTTCTTTAACTGAGATTCGGTTAAGTCCTTTCTAGGATATTTGTTTATCCAAACTGCGGCTTCCTCATCTGAAACTTCGTTCGGCCAATTTATTTCGTTAGTAGTGGGCACATCAGAATTAATTTTATTTTTCGCTACATCACTGCATGCAAACGAATACGACTCTAAAAACTCTGACGGAAGTTGAGAAATATCATCAAACTCGGGCTTATAATAATTAGCGCTTTCATCTGTATGTTTCAAGTCGGCCAGCGCTAACAGTTCTTGCCAAACCAATTCAAGGCTGGCTTTTAAATGGCTCGATAGCATGTTTGGAATTCGTTGTGAGGCATGGTCGTTTAACATAGTGCTGTCGATCGGGCTTTCAACTGAAGCGTCTAAATTCAAGCTAAATTTGTCGTTTATACATTGCAGAAGTGGAGCATTGTTAAACAGCGCACGCTGCGTGATAACTAACGTTTTACTAGGGTGGCTTTTAGCAAAGGCTAATAAATTTCGGTTATATTCCAACCACATTTTTGCCGCTAGCTCTGGTTTGCGCCAAAACAGCAGCCGTTTATCGTCATTTAAGTCCCCTGGCAGTTGGTGGGCGAACTCCCTGCTGTGCCTATGTAAAAGCGATTCAATGCAGCTACTCCAATGCCTTGCAACAAAAAGGAAATGTGCATTCTCTCCCATAGCCTCCTTCCAAGAGTCTAAAAAAAGACAAGCACGGGGATCTTTTACGCCCCAGTATTGGTGTTTAGAATTACGTAGGTCAATATAGCTATCGAGGAAGCCTGACTGGACATTGAGAGCAACTTCACCATGGTACTGCCAGTCTGTGCCATTATTAGCCAGTTGCTCATCGTGCAATCGCACAGCAGCCCAGTCTTCAAAGTGCCCCTTAGGGTTGCTTATACTACTTCCCATTAGTTCATTGCCCATATGCAGGCCCCCTTTATGTAAGTAGTTTGCCGTGGCCGACGTTGCGCTTCTGTGAAAACCAGTGCATATGAGTGCTTTTACGTTTTCTTGTGCGGCAGCGTTGTCAGGGTGAAGTTTCTCTTTCTCCTCTACTGCAACATTCACACTTTTCTTGAAGGTCTTGTCGTGAAGAACGGCACCTGTGAGATGTCGAAATTCTTCGTCTTTTAATCTTTTTTTTTCATTTTTGAAGAAATAAAACCACGTTTGGCGAGGGTGATACCAAGGTAGCTCTTGCACTTGAAATCCGGCGTTTTTAGCAAATTCGGATACTTTTGAAACGGTGAACTCAACGCATTCTGGGTAAACCCAGCCATTACCCTCAAAATCTTTGCCACCCTTGATAAACGTAAGTAAAGCGACACCGTTATCGTTTAAAGACTCATAAATATTACTTAGGGCATTTGGTATTAAATCATTGCCGGTGTGTGAAAATATGGATTGCGCGATAACAAAATCAAACTTTTTTCCAAACACACCTGTGTTAAATTCTGAATTATAATTGAATTGTGGCTTTTTTATGGCTACGAGCGAGTCTCCTATCTGCTCTTTAATCCCGTCTTCAATTAGCCATTTATTAGGCTCAATACCGTGATAATTTTCAGGCTCTAGGTAATTAATCAAAAACCGCCCAGCACGCAAAGAACCGCATCCTAAGTCTAGAACTTGGTGGTGAGCACGTAACCCTAATGTGCACAGTAAACGAAACTGGGTAGCCCCCATAAAATCGTATTGAAGGGGTGGCCCTATATAGGCTCTGTAATGATTGTCACCAGGCTTGAGAGATGAATAGTCCACAGATTTGCTCACTTATCTAAATTTTAAAAATCAGTCTCGTATCGCTACAAGTGTACGTTAGTAGTCAAATCTTTAGTAGGCCCATCTGTTGAAATTAGAGCGTATCCGTCCGATAATCCTCACATTCAATTCATAAGTTAGCTCCAGCATGTATGATAACGTTCATTTCGAATATGAATTATAGCGTTGTTGCAACATTGTTTTCATCAAAAAATGCTTTAAATGCTGACCTATAATGGGTCATTGTGTTATTGAATTTCTCCCAGTCATAGGGTTCATGCACGATCTTTTCCACAAACTCTGTATTGAAATCGGGAATTTCTCTGACGTCCACGTATTTTATAGATAGTTTCTCGGCCAGTTCTTTAGTTCGCATATCATGAGCAAGTAGCACTGTAGGTATTCCTGCTAGAAGTGCTGATACACATCCATGAATCCGTGTGCCAATCAGGAAATCATATGAACGCAATTCATTTAGCCAAGTGTCTAAGTCCCAATAAACCAATCCGTACTGACGAAGATATTGTGAAATGCTTCCAATATTATCTTCGTAAACTTTTTCTAAAAAGGGTTTACCGCTTTCAATTATTTCTGGATTACTGAATCTTTTCATTACATGGTACAAATCCGGCAATTCGCTCTGCAACAACAAATGTTGCTTATTGCTATAAGCGTATCGGTAGACTTGCATATTAATTTGACTAACCTTATCAGCTTTGAAAACCTTTGGGTTGATGTCGTGTCGCGTCCCTTGAAAAACCAGTTTTAGCGGCTTTTCAGTCTTACTGATTACTTCTTGTTGTGTTTTTCGTTGTTGATATAAGAGTAAGGACGGACAGCCCGTCACAGTCGTATTGCTAACACCGTATTTCGCTAGTGCTTGCTGTGTGTTTTCACCCCTGACTGATATCGTTTTCGACCGTTCAGAGATGACTTTTAAAAAACGCTCTGTACTCTTCTTTAAAGTAGGTAATTCGTTATCCAAACTGATCTGTGCTCCAAGTCCTACAACGAGGCAAGGCAAATCTGTCGATTCAATGAACGCAGTAATTCTATCCAACTCTACATCAGGGTTAATCCAATTTGCCGCTGATATTGCAACAAAATCATATTTATCTTTATCAAACACTACATCTGCTTGGTGTTGATAAATTGATTCAGGCCTATTCAATATAGTCCGCAGCGCCGATACAAAGATGAAGTTGCCAGTATTTGCCCCAGCTTTTGAAAATAGATCCTTTACGCCTAATTCCTTGGGATTTTTTACGCTACCTGCAATTCCTGTAAAATAGGGTTTTCCTAACATGTTACCTGCTTGATTCTTCGATAAACTTTTAAAATTAATTACGTAGTAAATAACAATTTCGCAATCTGCTTTGAGGGCGCATGATAACGGGGATTGTGTCCAATTTATATAAAAAAATTAAATTTGCGTATTTTCTTACATCCCGACTACTCAATAACCCAACTGTTCGGAATCATGTTAATGTGCACTTATCGCGCTTTTTATTGCAAAATACAAGCAGCGCATCACGAAACGGATTGAACATCATGTCGTGTTCGACCACCATAATCAACCCGTTGATCGACTTGCGGAAATCGACAGATTCCCTTGGTAATCACACTACTACATTTCGATAAATGTCGGCAGGCTCAACGAATATCTTCATTTAGCCAGCGCCTTCATCACGGTAGTAACCCATTGAGGGCTAACATTTGT
>JAOMVH010000107.1 GCA_028356795.1 Aliiglaciecola sp.
AGGTTTTAATGTTGGGAGCAACGAGCTGATGTTGCTCATGCTCCCAAAAGAATGCCGCGATACTACATCCAATCTGCGTTGCGGATCACGCCAACAGCGATACCTTCAATGTTGAAAGGCTGGCTGGCAAGATCAACTTTAATCGGACTAAACTCTTCATTTTCAGCATGTAGAAGTACTTCTCGGCCGCGCTTTTCAAGGCGTTTAACGGTGACATCTTCATCGACCCGTGCAACCACTACCTGACCATTGTGAACATCGGTTGTACGATGCACTGCCAGTAAATCGCCATCTAAAATGCCGATATCTTTCATACTCATACCACTAACCCTTAGCAAAAAGTCAGCATTGGGTTTAAACAAGTCTGGGTCAACTTTGTAATGACACTCAACGTGCTCCTCGGCAAGTATGGGTTCACCTGCCGCAACACGACCAATTAAAGGCAGCCCTTGCTCTTCAAGCTGATCGTCAAGGGGAACGTTTAACTTAATACCACGAGATGTACCGGGCAGAATCTCTATCACCCCTTTTCTAGCGAGTGCTTTAAGGTGTTCTTCTGCAGCGTTGGCTGACTTGAACCCCAGTTGACGCGCTATTTCTGCTCGTGTGGGAGGCATACCTGTGTCAGACATGGTGTCTTTGATGAGTTGTAATATTTCTTCTTGTCGTGGAGTTAGTGGACGCATAACCAGCCTGTTTTTCTATACAGTTTAACTGATAGTATATACAGTTGATTGTAGAAAACAAACACAAGCGTAAATAAAATAACGCTTTTTTGGTCAATTAGGGGTCACACACATAAAATATTACGTTTCTCATGCGCTTTACAAAGCAAAATATAGACCTTCATGCTATTCTCCCGTTGATTTCGAAACATCAAGGTGGACACATGGTCTGGCTGCATAAATTGCTGCTTTCTTTATTTTCCTGGCCCGTTAAGTGGTTGGTACGAGTCAATAATATTCCGACAGATATCGAGAATGAACTGGGTATTGATAAGCATAAACCGATTATTTATCTGCTTAGGACCCATTCAATCACCGACCAGTTGGCGCTCAAGATGTCGACCAAATCAGTGGATTTGCCAAGTCCATCGAAAACCATACTTATCGGTTCAGAAGAGCACGACGCCTGTGTGTTTTTGCAACAACCCCAATCGGTGATAGGCCGCAGCATTAAAGGGACAAAAATTGCCGCCGACTTCACTCACCTTTTCAAACTTCACAAAGAAGATGAATCATTAGATCTACAAATTGTGCCTGTCACCATATTTTGGGGTAGAGCTCCAGGCAGAAAATCGTCAGGGCTGGCGGATTTGTTGGCAGATCGCGCATCACCAAGTTGGCTTAGAAAGTTTTTTATCGTGTTATTCCTTGGGCGCGATAATTTTGTCTCCTATAGCAAAGCAGTCTCATCACGAAAAATGATTGAGTTACCTGGTTCCGAAGCAGATATCGCCCACAAGCTGATTAGGTTAGCTGGCACTCACTTTCACCGAAAGCGCCAGGCATTCAACGGCCCGACACTATTAGAAAAGCACGAACTGTACAATTCAATACTGGGTTCTGCTTCTGTCAAACATGCGATTAGTGAAGAAGCTCGGCAAAAGAAGCTAACACCGGAAAAAGCCAAATTACGAGCCAAAGAATATATTAATGAGATCGCAGCCGACTATCGCGAGGGTCTGATTCGATTTGGCGATCGCATGCTGACCAGAATTTGGAATAAAATTTATGATGGCATTGATGTTGGCCACGCAGACAAAGTGCGTCAACTTGCGCAAAATGGCCATGAAATTATCTACGTACCCTGCCATCGCAGTCATATGGATTATTTGCTGCTGACTTACGTTATCTACCACGAAGGATTAGTAACACCGCATATCGCCGCAGGCATTAATCTAAACTTCTGGCCCGTCGGTGGCATATTCCGCCGAGGTGGCGCATTTTTCTTACGCAGAAGCTTTGCTGGAAACAAGCTTTACACCGCTGTTTTTAGAGAATATTTAGAACTACTGTTTAATAAAGGCTATTCAGTAAAATATTACGCTGAAGGTGGCAGAAGCCGCACCGGCCGTTTGCTCCCGCCAAAAACCGGTATGTTAGCCATGACATTGCAAGCCATGATTAAAGGCGTAAATCGTCCGGTTAGTATTGTACCTGTGTACATTGGTTACGAACACGTCATGGAAGTAGGCAGTTACCTCAAAGAGCTAAAAGGTAAAGGTAAAAAGAAAGAGTCTTTCTTGGGTGTTTTTTCGGCTGTACGAAAACTAAAAAACTACGGCCATGGTTTTTTGAATTTTGGCGAGCCAATTCAACTAAACAACTTCCTTGACCAACAAGTGCCCGATTGGCGTGACGCTAAAAACAGTGAAGCAGACAAAAAACCAAGTTGGTTGACGCCCACGGTGAATAACCTTGCTAACCAAATCATGGTGCGAATTAATCAAACAGCGGCAATCAGTGGTATGTCGATTTGTGCACTGTGCCTGCTTTCTGCTAAAAAGTCGGCCATGGGTAAAATGGAGCTAGAACAGGCCGTTGATGATTACCTGCAACTTTTAAAGCTTTCACCCTATAGCGATTTAGTCAGTTTGCCACAAAAGTCAGGTGTCGAAATCGTCAAGGCAACATTGAAGCTTGGCAAGATGACGGTCAATAAAGACAGTTTTGGAAAAATCATATCGTTGGAACGCCGAAATGCCGTAGCCCTGACCTACTATCGCAACAACATATTGCATTTGTTTGCCATGCCGGGTTTGATAGCGGCAATTTTATTTGCGCGTAATGGCATAGAAAAGTCCAAGTTACTCGATTTGATCCGATGTTTATACCCAATGTTACAAAGAGAATTATTTTTGTACATGTCTGCCGAACAAGCCCAAGACTATGCGCTGAGCTTAATCGATAGCATGAAAGAAATGGGGATGATTGTCACGAGTGGCCGCAAGCTTGTGCCCGCCGATCCAACGGCTAAATCTTTTTATTCTATATGGTTGCTCAATCGCAGTGTGCAAGAAACCTTGCAACGCTATGCACTGGTGCTGTCGTTGTTGGCCAAAGAAAAGAAAATGAGTCGAAGCGCCCTTGAAAAACAAAGTGCTAAGTTTGCCGAACGCTTGTCTTCATTGCATGGCATCAGCTCACCTGAGTTTTTCGATAAGAATGTATTAGCTACGTTTGTCAATGCACTCAAAGACAACGAGCTATTAGCCGATAGCGATGATGGTCAGCTTCAGCATTCAGAAGCCAGTGAAACATTGCGCCAAGATATCATTGGCTTGATTGCCCCAGAGATAGCCCAGCGACTTGAAAAACTATACGCCAATCAAGGCTAGTGTGAAGCAAAGGCACTTGGCAAAACAACCCAAGTGCCTCTTAACTACAGAATAGTTAGGATTGCAAATCTGACAAGAAAAACTGATACGCAGGGTTCACGGTTTGCTCGCTAAACTGATAACCCAATTCATCCAAGTGCTGGTCAAATTCAGGGCGACCATCATCAGGAATGTCAAAGCCAGCCAATACCAGACCTTCAGCTGCTCCATGATTGCGATAATGAAACAAGGTGATATTCCAATTTTCCCCCAACGTATTTAAGAAGTTCATTAATGCACCCGGGTATTCAGGGAATTCAAAGGAAAAAATATGTTCATTGAGCAAGCTTGGTGGTCTTCCACCCACCATGTAGCGAACATGAAGCTTAGCCATCTCGTTGTCTGACAAATCAAAACATTGATAACCACTGTCAGAGAGTAGGCGTTCTAACTGGTGATATTCTTCCTTGCCAAAACGCAGCTTAATACCCACAAATATATGGGCCTCACCCTCACTAGCATATCGATAATTAAACTCTGTAATAGTTCTGCCGCCTAGCAATTCGCAAAACTGTTTAAATGCACCGGTACGCTCAGGAATTTTAACCGCAAACACAGCTTCTTTTTGCTCACCCAGTTCGCAGCGCTCAGACACATATCGTAAAGTATGAAAGTTAATATTAGCGCCACATAAAATGCCACCAATGTTTTTCCCTTCCAGGGTATGCTCAGCTAAATATTTGCGAATACCTGCCACTGACAAAGCGCCAGCAGGTTCAGCAATAACGCGGGTATCATCAAAAATGTCTTTGATTGCCGCACAGATTTCATCGGTGGAAACCGTGATGACATCGTCAACATATTGCTGACAAAGTCTGAATGGCTCTGCCCCGATGGTCTTTACCGCAACGCCATCCGCAAAAATACCGACAGATGGCAAGGGTACCGGATGTCCGGCTAATAGTGCGGCTTGCAAACAGGCTGATTCGTCCGACTCCACGGCAATGATTTTCAAGTCCGGTTTTAGCTGCTTTAAGTACACACTCACACCTGCTGCTAACCCGCCACCACCTACGGCGATAAACAGAATGTCTAAATCGGGTAGCTGTTCGAGCAATTCCCGACCTATAGTGCCTTGACCTGCGATGACATCTTCGTCATCAAAAGGTGCAACCATGGTAAAACCGTTCACATGTGAAAGGCGTAATGCTTCTTCTTTGGCCTGGTCAAAGCTAGTACCGTGTAAAACCACGTGAGCATATTCACCACCAAAACGTCGTACCGCATCAATTTTAATATCAGGTGTGGTTTCGGGCATTATTATGGTGGCTTGGATCTTCTTAATTTTGGCAGAATACGCCACGCCTTGGGCATGGTTACCCGCCGACGCAGCAACAACTCCGGCCTGCAATTGCTGCTCGTTCAAACTACATAGTTTATTATAGGCGCCTCTAAGCTTAAACGACTTAACCGGCTGTTGGTCTTCGCGCTTGATATAAATGTCGTTACCCAAGCTCGCCGAAAGGCTAGTTAATTTACTCAACTCACTATTAACCGCCACGTCATATACGGGCGACAACAAAATACGCTTTAAATACTCATTTGCCGATAACGTCATTAGTCTTCCAATTTCGATGCATCTCGCACCGCGCCCTTGTCTGCACTGGTGGCCAACATCGCAAAGTTTTTCAATGATAGTGAAACTTTACGATCTCTATTTTTGGGTTTCCATGGCTTGTCACTCGCTTCCATTTGCTCACGCCTTGTTTGCAAGGTTTGGTCTGAAACTCGCAAATTGATACTCCTTTGTGGAATATCTATATCAATAGTATCGCCATCTTCAATCAGCGCTATCGCACCACCTGCTGCGGCTTCTGGAGATACATGACCAATTGAAAGGCCCGACGTTCCACCAGAGAAGCGACCATCAGTGACCAGCGCACAGTCTTTACCCAGACCTTTAGACTTAAGGTAAGAGGTGGGATACAACATTTCTTGCATACCCGGCCCACCTTTAGGACCTTCATAACGAATGAACACCACTTCTCCAGCCTTCACTTGCCCGCTCAAAATGCCGTTGACGGCATCATCTTGACTCTCGAACACACGAGCGATACCACTAAACTTATGAATAGATTCATCCACACCAGCAGTTTTTACAATACAACCATCTTCTGCAATGTTGCCATATAATACTGCTAGGCCACCTTCTTCACTGAAGGCATGCTCTCGCTTACGAATACAGCCGTTTTCTCTGTCGGTATCCGCGTCTGGATAGCGACAACTTTGACTAAAGGCTTTGGTGGTTCTTATTCCGGCTGGGCCAGCTTTATAAAACTCAAGCACTTGGTCACTGGGTTGGTCAGCGATATCCCAATCTTTGATCACCTCTCCCATGTTTTTACCCAACACGTGATGGGTATCATTGTGCAGCAATCCCGCTCGATTCAATTCAGCAAGAATACCCATGACCCCGCCAGCACGATGCACATCTTCCATGTGGTACTCGGGTGTCGAAGGCGCGACCTTGCATAAATGAGGTACCTTGCGAGATAGCCTATCAATATCTTGCATACTAAAGGGCACTTCCCCTTCAATCGCCGCGGCCAACAAATGCAAAATGGTATTGGTTGAGCCGCCCATCGCTATATCGAGGCTCATGGCATTTTCGAAGGCTTTGAAATTCGCAATGTTTCTTGGCAAAGCGGTTTCATCATCTTCTTGATAATAACGGCGGCAAAGCTCGACAGCTTGTCGACCCGCTTGCTTGAATAGTTCCTCACGATCAGCGTGGGTTGCTAGCAATGAACCATTGCCCGGAAGCGATAAGCCCAGTGCCTCAGTGAGGCAATTCATCGAGTTGGCAGTGAACATGCCAGAACAAGAGCCGCATGTTGGACACGCGGAACGTTCTATTTCATCAGAGTCTTTGTCACTCACCTTGTCATCGGCTGCCGCCACCATAGCATCAACCAAGTCGAGCTTGATGATTTGGTCGGACAACTTGGTTTTACCTGCTTCCATGGGACCGCCAGACACAAACACGACGGGCACATTCAAACGCATCGACGCCATCAACATGCCAGGGGTGATTTTGTCGCAGTTAGAAATACATACAATGGCATCAGCACAATGGGCATTAACCATGTATTCAACCGAATCGGCAATGATCTCACGGGACGGCAAGCTATAAAGCATACCGGCATGTCCCATTGCGATACCATCATCTACGGCAATAGTATTAAACTCTTTGGCTACGCCACCAGCTTCTTCAATCGCTCTTGCGACCAACTGTCCCATGTCTTTCAAATGAACGTGACCGGGTACAAATTGGGTAAAGGAATTAGACACCGCAATAATCGGTTTTCCGAAGTCTTTGTCGGTCATCCCTGTCGCTCGCCATAAGGCGCGAGCGCCAGCCATATTGCGACCTTGAGTCGTGGTTGCTGAACGTAGTTTTGGCATTAGGTGTACCTTCAATAAATGTTCAAGGTCACTGTTTAGTAGTGACGCTCATAAAATGTATTCAATGTTTTTTGTTTTAGGCCTTAAAACAAAAAACCCTTGCCGGTTTGAGCAAGGGTTTCAAAATTTGGTGCATTGTCATGTACCTACCCTCGCACAGAAAAATCCGGCGCAATCAATATTGCTGCTGAAATTGGCTTGATAGGCTTCTTTAACATAGTTAAAAAACAAATTGTCGTCACTAGGTATAGAAA
>JAOMVH010000108.1 GCA_028356795.1 Aliiglaciecola sp.
CCGGAAAGCCGCGATCACGCATTAACGCTTCCACGTTAGCATCTCTGCCTCTAAACTTACGGTATGCTTCGGCTGGGTCCATGGCATTGCGAATTGAGAACAAGTATTTAACCAGTCTATCGCCCACTTCTTTATCATAGAATCCACCCGGTGCTTCGGCAAATGCTTCTGCTGCATCTGAGGTTAGTACTTCTGCCCACATGTAACCATAGTAACTAGACGCATAACCTTCACTGCTAAAGATATGACCAAAGTGTGTGCTTCTATGGCGCATAACCATCTCGGCAGGCATACCTAATTTGCTTAGCTGCTCTTTTTCAAAGTTCTGCGGGTCAATAGAGTCAGGATCGGTTGTGTGATAGAGCAAATCCATAATTGCTGATGCCATGTACTCGGTCGTTTTAAATCCTTCATTAAAGGTTGCCGCTTTTTTGATCTTAGCAACTAGCTCTTGTGGGATTGGCTCGCCCGTTTTGTAGTGAACCAAATAGTTATTGATCACTTCGTCTGTGGTTAACCAGCGCTCAAGCAATTGAGATTGGAACTCGGTGTAATCACGCACACCTGAATGTGAAGTTGGGTAAGCAACGGTTGCTGATAAGAAATGTAACGCGTGACCAAACTCGTGGAAATAGGTTTCCGCATCATCAAAGGAGATGAGAGTTGGTTCGCCTTCAGGGCCTTTTACGAAGTTCGAGTTGTTTGAAGACAATACGGTTTTCTTGCCGTCATAGGTAGTGTGGCTGCGATAAGTTGTTGCCCAAGCACCAGAACGTTTGCCTTTACGAGCAAATGGGTCGAGATACCACAATCCGATATGCTCGCCACTGGTTAAATCAGTTACATCCCAAACTTTCACATCTTCATGAAATACGGGAACGCTTCCCTCAGCCACAGGTGTGAATTTGAAATTGAATAACTCACCGGCTACGTAAAACATGGCATCACGTAACTTATCCAATTGTAAATATTGTTTGACCTCATCTGAATCTAAGTCGTATTTTTGCTTACGCACTTTTTCAGCATAGTAGCGATAATCCCATGGTTTAATGGTGATTTGTGCACCCTCGGCATCGGCAACCGCTTGCATGTCTTTTACTTCTTCAGCAACACGGGCGATAGCAGCAGGCCAAACTTTTTGCATCAAATCCATAGCATTTTCAGGGTTTTTCGCCATGCGATCACCTAGGCGCCATGCCGAATAATTGTCATAGCCAAGCAGGCCAATTCGCTCATGACGAAGTTTCAGAATTTTCTTAATCAATTCATTGTTATCAAATTCGTCACCATTGTTGCCACGGCTGTAATAGGTTTCCCATACTTTTTGACGCAATTCACGTTCATCTGAGTAGGTTAAGAAAGGGTCCATTGACGAGCGCGTATTGGTAATAGCATATTTACCTTCTTGCTCTCGCTGCGTTGCAGCAGCTGCAGCGCCTGTTACAAACGATTCTGGTAAACCAGAGAGTTGATCTTTGTTAATGTAGAGAACATAACCTTCTTCATCTGCGAGTACATTGTTCGCAAACTGGGTTTGAAGGCTCGCAACTTCTTGGTTTATATCGGCATAACGCTTTTTGGGGTCACCTTCAAGGGTTGCCCCGTTGCGTGCAAAGCCGTTGTAGTTTAACCAAGTTACACGTTGCTGCTCATCGGTTAGAGACTTATATTCTTCGCCTTCATAAACTGCTTTTACACGGCTAAAAAGTGTTTCATTTTGATTTATTTTCGAGAAATGCGCAGAAATCACTGGCACCATCTCACCTTGAATAGCACGAAACTCTGGGCTGTTTTTGTTTGCACTCCAAATTCCCCAGTAGGTAAATACACGACCTAAGTCTGCGCCTGCTTTTTCAAGGGGGACAATGGTATTTTCAAATGTTGCAGGGGAAGTGTCAGCAACAATGGCGTCTATTTCTTTGAGATTAATTTCCATGCCTTTTTCTAAGGCGGGTTTGAGATCGGCTAAATCCATTTTATCAAAAGCGGGGACGCCAGAATAAGGGCCGCTATACTCAGCCAATAATGGATTGCTTGGTGCTTCACTAGTTTGCATCTCTGGTTTGTCTGCAACATCTGTGTTTGGGGTGGTGTTCTCTGAGCATCCACTGAGTGCAGCAATAAGCATCGTACTGGTCAGTGTCAGGGCAAATTTTTTCATTTGAATTTCCAATTTTGTATGTCGTTTTATTTTGTTTTTATAATAATCAATCAGGTTCGCAATTCGCGGACCAATCTTTTCATACTAATGATTGCGGTTAAAACTACAAGTCACTCAACGCATGTTACCTGTTATCCACCGTGTCTAATGCTGTACATTACCCATTTATAACGTGTGACTTTAATTTTTCGTAGTAGGGTAAAACCTCTTCAACCACGGCTAATTGTTGCGGGTTCAGGCTAAATGGTCTCTTTTCAACTTTGGCGAAACCAGTGGAGTTTTCTACCGAATGATACCAATGGCTTGCCCAAACCCCATCGCTTTCGCGTTTCCCAGTTGGCCAAGTCAGCATTTTGGAATCAAATTCGATATCCAAAGCGGCACACATTTCTGGGATCACCGTTTGTGGCGAGGTCAAGACTCTGTTGGAGTCGATCACAGGTATCGCCTGTCCGGTTATTCGGCCGATTTCATCAAATAACTCTGCTTGACGAATAATGCCAATATCGTTTGCACTGCATACCCCTCGGCTATTGGTATAAGAGTTAACGATTTCACTTGGCTCACGGATCAAAAAGCAATGTTTCAATTCTGCGGTCCAATCCAGATCTACGCCATCTAACATGTGATGAGTCATATGTTTTTGATATTGATACTTCGCATCAACATGACTTTTGGTGAGTTGCTGCGTGACTTGCTGATAGTCATCGCTTTGGGTCGCCAAAATCTCTTTGAAACATGGGTGTGGGCTTTGTGTTTGTTGCAGATAAAATGCGTAGAATGGCTCGTCAACCACTTGGCAGTCAGTGCGGTTTTCCCAACTGCGCATCATTGCAGTAGAGATATTTCTTGGACCAGACCACATGGCAATACGAATCGTCATAATTGGCTCTCACTATGTTGCTCAATCATCTTTATATAATAATTTTGTAGTCTGCGAATTATCGGATTTTCGTTAGTCCCAATTTTACGTCCGTCAATTTGCGCTATTGGCGTTAAGCCCGCAAATGTGCCTGTAATAAAGGCTTCGTCAGCAGCATAGACATCGGACAAGGTGAAGTTTTTCTGATAGACAGGAATATCGTATTGTTGACATAACTCAATGACATTTCGTCGCGTAATACCATCAAGACAAAAGTCGCCACTTGAGGTCCAAACTTGTCCCTGAGTAACAATAAAGAAGTGTGTGGAATTGCAGGTTGCTACAAAGCCATGAGGATCAAGCATCAAGGCTTCATCCACCCCCGCTTTGGCTGCTTGAATACACGCAAAAATACAATTTAGTTTAGAATGAGTATTGAGCTTGGGATCTTGTACATCGGGGTAACCTCTGCGCACATGGGTTGTAAATAAACTAATCCCGTCGTTTGTCGGCACCAGGGCCGTTTTGAATTCGGCGATAATCACAATCGTCGCCGCAGATATAGTGACCCTGGGGTCCTGGTAAGGGGTCGCTTTTATGCCTCTTGTTACCATCAGCCGAATATGCACACCGTCATGCATATCATTGGCTTCACATGTATCCATTATCCGCTGAACCAATTGTTTTTTATTCAATCCTATATCTAAGTCTAGCGCTTTTGCACCATCATAAAGCCGCTTCATATGTTGTTCGATAAAGGCCAACTTACCATGATGCAGACGAATCCCCTCCCAAATGCCGTCGCCGAGTATAAAACCGCTATCAAAAACAGATATCTTTGCTTCATTGCGGGGAAAAAGTTCACCATTTATATTGATTAAAATGGAATCATTGCGAGGATCCTGCTGATATTGGTGTGTACCCATGTTTTACTCTATTTTTGATAAAGGTTAGCTTCAAACATTCAACTAAAAGCGCTTAAAAATCAACTGTATTCCATCATTTTTACGCTAGTTAATGTGAGTTTTTTGTTGTTATTTGGAGGTCTCGACAACACAAATTTTGTGACTTTAGTCATTCCCTGAATACTTTTTTAAGTTATTGAATATAGCTAGTTAATTTTGATTCGTTGTCAATTAGCGTATGGATACAAATACCTTGTGTTGAGTGGGGTACCTTTGAGTGTGATGTTTTTGACTATTATTCAGTCATGTTAAACGCACCAGTGAAGAATCATCATGTTCAAGTATCTATGTTTGTTTATGACGTTAATTGGCAGTCAATGCCACGCACAGGAAAATATTGTTGCTCAAGGCGTTAACTGGCTTAAATCCAGTTTACCTGAAGCAACCAAAGTCGAGTTTAACAAGTCACGTATAAAATTTAATGGTTGTAAACACCGAGAATATGAATTGGCACTGACACAACCACTGAGTAAGAATTTATCATTGGAAGGTGGATTGTCATACTACAAAGGTCAATTAGCCTGGGGAATCAATAACCAGAAAATTAGCCTAAAACGATACTCTTTTTTGCCAAGATATCGTGTCAGTAATTTAGTCAGTGTTAGTGCCGGCATGGTAATGCAATCGGCTCCCGAATTTAAAACCTCTCAAGGACTTGAATTGAATCTGCCAAAGAGTCGTATTTACATGATCAGTAGTCGATTCCAAGGTGTTCGCGACGATCACCAAGTTGATGTTGAGTTGAGTAGTCACAAGTGGGATTCAACAGGCGAATTTGGCAGTATGTTTGCTCAGGGAATGGTCGACAACAAAATTAACGTAAGCTATTCAGCGTTTTTCTAAACTGCGCCTCCGTTAACCGATACCTCTGATGGTAAGTGGCTACTGTCACATAATAGAGGTATCAAAGATTTATCCAAAATATTGATTTTTGTCACACAGGTATTGGAAACATCAATTGATGCCAACACATCTGCTGGTAGCGATAAAATATCAGACAAAATACAGCGCACTACTAATCCATGGGTCATGACAAATAAGTCGCCAGTTTGTTGATTTGCCAACTCCTCTACTAACTTCCATGCTTTTTTAATGCGTGATGAAAATTGTGGGTGACTTTCGCCGCCGGGTGGATGGTAATCCTTAGCAAAAAAATCCACGTCAATGTCGTCGTATGATCTGCCGCGAAGATCGCCAAAATTGCGCTCTCTCAAACATTCGGTCAATATCAGCTTACTGCCAGTTTTTTTATGCAGCGCTTTTGCCGTATGTTGTGTCCTCTTATAGTCGCTGCACAAAATCATTGAAATGGGCGCATTTTTATAAGCATTTGCTAAATACTGAGCTTGTTGTTCACCTATCAACGACAGCGGCGTTTCTGGTACTTGCACTATTCTTTGACGGTTTCCCATGGTTTCGCCATGACGAACTAAATAAATCCACATATTAAGCCGCTCTTGAGGTTATCGGGTTTGTCTATGCAAAAACGACAGTTTTATTCTGATGAATAATAACGCGGTCTTGCAAGTGATAGCGAACACCATTTGCCAGCGCTGCTTTTTCACAGTTTTTACCTTTTCTGACCATATCATCCGCCGAATCACTATGACTGATGCGGATCACTTCTTGCTCAATAATCGGGCCTTCATCCAAATCACTTGTTACATAATGACAAGTTGCCCCAATAAGCTTTACGCCCCGATTATATGCCTGCTGATAGGGTTTGGCACCGGCAAAAGAAGGTAAAAAGCTGTGATGGATGTTGATTGCTTTGCCAGCCAGTTTTTGACACATACCATCGGGTAAAATTTGCATAAATCGAGCAAGTACCGTGAGATCTGCTTGGTATTCTTCGAGCAAGTCTTCAACCTGCTTAAATGCAGCCGCTTTGTCTTGGTTTTTAAAGTCTACCCAATGAAATGGCACTTTATACCAATCGGCAAATTGCTTCATTTGCGGGTGATTTGCAATAATGCAAGGTATGTCACAGTCTAGTTCGCCACTGTGCCAACGATGTAAAATATCAATTAAACAATGGGACTCATGACTTGCCAATAAGGCAACTTTCTGTTTTTGATGAGAGTCAGAAACCTTCCAATTCATCGAAAACTGCTCAGCAAGGGGAGAGAAAGCATCGCGAAAGCTACTTAAACTAAGGTTCAATGTGTCGGCCTTAATTTCGTGACGCATGAAAAATCGTCCCAATTGAGTATCAGTATGATGGCTGGCTTCAACAATAGTTGCGCGATTATCTGCTAAGAACTGACTTACCGCCGCCACCAAGCCGACCTGGTCTGGGCAATCAATCACTAGCCTAAAAGTTTGTTGCATTGCTTACATCTCTGATTTATTTAGTTAGCTGTGTATTGTGCGGTTGCGGGGCATCCTTGGTAAAGCACTTATTGCAATTACCTATAACCATTTGGGATTTATTGTTCTTTGTAGCTCCCAACTCTGCCTAATTGGGTATTGCACGCCACTTTTTCCCGAAACTGACTCGAATAAGTGTAATTGTTGAATCTGAACCTCAAAATCAGGTGAGATAAGCGCTGAAGGTGGATTATGTGTGACCTTTCTAACTAAGGTTACATGGGGACAATATTCTCTAGAAGGGATCGTTAAGCCAGCCTGCTTACTTAAATCGCATAACTTGTCATATAAACTGATTGCAAGCTTTGGTATCTCGGTGCATCCCAACCAGAGAATTTTAGGTTTGGACCAATATCCCATTTGGTTCAACTGAAAACTGAAGGTTGGGTGATTTAACGAGTCAAGTTCACGGGTGAGGCAATCAAGTTGATTTGGCTGCATTTGACCAAGAAACAATGCCGTAATATGAAAGTTTTGTACTGGCACTGATGTGTCAAAGGCCGGTAACGACTTGTTTCGCCAAGCGTCAATAGCCAGCTTATTTTTTGCAGTTAAA
>JAOMVH010000109.1 GCA_028356795.1 Aliiglaciecola sp.
TACGCAACTTAAAAATTCATCAGCGAAACTATTTCCAAAAGACACTATTTTAATGGCCATGTATGGTCAAGGAAAAACTCGTGGTCAAGTTGCAAAGCTAGGGATTGAAGCTTCAACAAATCAAGCGTGTGCTGCATTATTACTTAATGATGGCTTTGAAGTTGATTACTACTATCAATATTTAGTCAGTCAATATGAAAATATTAGAGAATTAGCCAATAGTGGCGGTCAGCAGAATTTGAGCGCAGGAATTATTAAAAGTGTTCATATTCCAATTCCTCCGCAGTTAGAACAACGCAAAATTGCCAAAATTCTATCCACTTGGGATAAAGCGATTAGCACCACTGAACGCCTAATCGACAACAGCAAGCAGCAGAAAAAAGCTCTAATGCAACAACTGCTCACAGGCAAAAAGCGCCTACTTGATGATTCAGGTAAGCCGTTTGAGGGTGAGTGGGAAGAAGTTAAGCTTGAGGGTCATATCAACTTTCTTAGTGGCCATGCCTTTAAAAGCAGCGAGTTTCAAAAAAACGCACATTACAAACTTTTAAGAGGGATAAACATTTCTCAAGGCTATTTGAGATGGGGTGAAGATCAAACGCATTATTGGCCTGTTGATGAAAAGTTTAACAAATATATCTTAGAGAAAAATGACATTGTTATAAGTATGGATGGGTCGTTAGTGGGTAGGAACTACGCAATTATTTCTGCCGCAAATATAGAACCAATGTTGTTAGTACAACGGGTCGCAAGGCTGAGATGTAAATCGACTCTGCATTGCCAATATCTGCTTCAACATATAGCTTCGGAACATTTTAAATCTTATGTTGATGCGGTAAAAACTGTAACGGCAATCCCCCACATAAGCGCTAAAGATATCAAACATTTTAAAATTCCATTGCCATCCGTTGAAGAACAACAAAAAATCGCCACCGTCCTTACGAATGCAGATAGAGAAATTGAATTATTAGAACAACAACTTGCTGATTTAAAACAAGAGAAAAAAGCGCTAATGCAGCAACTGTTAACAGGCAAGCGCAGGGTAAAAGTCTAAGGAAGGGACTCTATGAAGTTAAGAATTAGCAATATTGCACTGAAGAACTTTAAAACATTTAAAGATATATCGATTCATCCAAATCCAGACTTTAATATCATAATTGGTGAGAACAGCTCTGGTAAATCTACAATATTTGAAGCAATTCATTTATGGGAAAAGTGCTATCAAACCTATATTTTGAGTTCACGAAAAGGCTTTTATAAAGTTAAACGTTCAACAAATCGTTACGTAAACTATCAGGATTTAGACTTTTTAAGGATCACGAAAGATGAAGATTTATTTCATGACCCTAAAGATCCTGAGTTAGGTAAGTGTGCCGAAATTTCAATTTCTTTAACAAACGATGATGAAGAGGCTCAAACTTGGAACTTAGGATTTAAAGTAACCTGTCCAACCTCAATAGAAAATGCTTTTTATCGAGTTCAGCCAATAGAAGAAGAGCAGTTTACTCTATTTTCGCAAGCGTTTTGTGGTGCTGGTAAATTTTTAGATGAAGCAATATTCATCTATCAAACTAGACCTGTAGCAGGTGTTCATCAATTTGAGCCATATTACAATGAAGCTCAAATAAAGAGAAAAATTCAAAAAGGCTCTTCTCACGAAGTATTAAGAAACAAAATTATTTCAAAAAGAAAGTCCATATCTGATCTTGAAACAAGTATCTCTCAAATAGTTCAAAAAGAGATTAAATTCATATTACCGCCATCGACTAGAAGAGAAAAAGATGAATATGTCTGCCTCGATGTTTCTGTGGATGGCTCAAAACCATATGACTTACATCTTCAAGGCAGTGGCTTTCTTCAAATTGTTGAAATTCTTGCTACAGTCGAATTTATAGATGCTCCTCTAAAGTTACTATTAGTAGACGAGCCAGACTCACACATTCATTCAAAACTGCAACAAAACTTACTTAACTACCTCAGAAAAATAGATCATAACCAATTTTTCATAATCAGTCACAATGACCAATTTGTGACAAACGCTGGAGATGGTGAAGTATTTTTTATTAGTGATGATGTGAAAGCTGATGGAAGCTTAACAGCAATAGACAGCACTGGTTTCGACATAATAAAGAATGCATTAGGCGGTGTTATTTTATCTTTAGAAAAACTGAATCAGGCTAAACATATAGCGTTTGTTGAAGGTAAAGACGATGCCAGTTACCTCCATACTCTGAATAAGAAATTAAAAGATATTACGGCTGTTGCAGGCTGCCTGAGTGAAGTGACATTTTTTCCTTTACGAGGGAAAGATAACATTGCTCAAAAGATTGAATATAACAAGCGAACATTAAATTCTCTCATGAGAGGGAAAACTTGGAATGCCATTTTTGATAGGGACTTTTCAACACCTGAAGTTGATTCAAAATTAAAGCAAAATATTAGCAGAAACTGTGTTCCATTCAGCCATGAAGGATATTGTATTGAATCAGTTGTATTCTCAGAGCAAGAAATTCTCAAACGATATATAAATTCATATGTTGATTATTTACCAAATGCGGAAGTAAATCAGTTTATAGATGAATTGCTAGAGCAACTACGTAACGACATTCAAAATCCGAATTCAGATTTGAACAAAACTATAGAAGTAAGATTTAACGGTCAAAAAAATAATAGGCCAGAGTTTAGTGCATTGCAGTTTATTGACGTAATGCGATCATGGTCAGATCAGGGGGTATTTCGAGTTGAAAGAGTAATGTCTAAACCAATGATTCGAGATTTTATTACTAGCCTTGAATTAAAACTCGGTCGTTCTTTATTTCTACGAACATCTAATGACGATGAAGAAATTGCCTCTAAGTTTTTTAATGGTTACTTGTTGTTTATAAATTCGATTGATGATGTTGTGCAATCTTTGAAGTCATTGTTTATCCAATTGGGAGTGATCAATGAGCAGCAAGCAGAACACCAAGATGAGGAGCAAGTTGCATGATAAAAAAGACTCCGAGCTTCCAAGAAGAATTCAGCGCAAAAATCCCTGCTTTGGCGCTATTAACAAACCTAGGTTACACCTTTATTCCACCAAGTGAATGCGAAGCGCTGCGTGGTAACTCTCTAGTTAGCGAAAAGAAAAGCACTCATCAGGTTATTTTATTACCTGTAATGCGTGCCTTTTTAGCCAAACAAACGTTCTCATATGCAGGTAAACAACATACATTATCAGAAGCAGCAATCGATAAGATCATGCATGAGCTAAACCCTGCTATGAACCTTGGTTTAAAAGCGGCTAATGAGAAAATTTACAATGCGCTAATGTATGGCGTGAGTGTTACCGAATTTATAGATGGCAAAAAAGCCTCCCCCACCATTAAGCTTATTGATTGGCACAATATTGATAATAACCAATTCCATTTTACTGAAGAGTTAGTGGTTCAAAATGCCGAAGGCACTGGTAATCGAATTCCCGATATTGTGTGTTTTGTGAATGGTTTGCCATTAGTAGTGATTGAGGCGAAACGTCCTGATTCCAATAAAGAAGGTAAATCGACCAACGCTGAAGCGATTTCTCAGCACATTCGAAACCAAGGTCAGGCTGAAATTCCTCACTTGTATGCCTATAGCCAATTGCTATTAGCAGTAAATGGGCATGATGGTTTATATGCCACATGTGGCACCCCTGAAAAGTTCTGGGCGAAATGGAAGGAAGAACAAATATCCGAAGCGGAATTTGTGAGACTTAAAAATCATAAATTGAGCGATGAACAATTAAATGGACTGTTTGATAATCGTCCTGCTAAAACGAAAGATGACTACCTATCATTGGTTGCTGCGGGTGACTTAACCCTTACCGACCAAGATAGGCTTATAGTTAGCTTGCTGCGTCCTGAGCGCCTATTGGATATGACTCGCCTGTTCACCTTGTTTGATAAAAAAGCAGGCAAGATAGTTGCCCGATATCAGCAGGTATTTGGCATAAAAGCACTTATAGAGCGAATTAACACGTTTGATGATTTAGGTGCTCGTGAAGGTGGTGTTATTTGGCACACCACAGGTAGCGGCAAATCATTTACGATGGTGTTTTTATCCAAAGCGCTTATATGGCTAGAAGAGCTGGCTCAATGCCGTGTGATCATTGTTACAGACCGTGTGGACTTGGAAGATCAACTCAGCAGAACCTTTGCATCTGGTGGTGTATTAACTGACCGAGATAAAAAAGATGCAATGGCAACCACTGGTAAGCGTTTAGCTGAACAAATTGGTAAAGGGAATGAGCGAGTTATCTTCTCGATCATTAATAAGTTTGGCTCAGCGATTAAGTACAAAGAATGCTACAACGATAGCCCAAACATTATTGTACTTGTGGATGAAGGCCACCGAAGTCAAAACGGTGAAAATAATATCCGTATGCAGCAGACGCTGCCTAAAGCGGCCTATATTGCTTTTACTGGTACGCCCTTATTAAAAGACGATAAGACTGAAAACAAATTCGGTAAGATCATCCACTCTTACACCATGCAGCAAGCGGTTGAAGATAAAACCGTTACCCCTCTGTTATACGAAGAGCGCATTCCAGAGCTGAACGTTAATGACAAAGCCATTGATGCATGGTTTGAACGCAGCACCAGCAAACTAACCGATAAGCAAAAAACAGATTTAAAGAAGAAGTTTTCTCAGAAAGGTCAGATCTACCAAACTGAAGGTCGAATTGACCTGATTGCTTATGATATTGCCAACCACTTCCAAAACTTTAAACAGCAAGGCTTAAAAGGCCAATTGGCTTGTGACTCCAAAGCCTCTGCAATTCGTTATAAGAAGGCATTGGATAAAATAGGCACGGTGACATCGGTTGTGGCGATGTCGGCTCCAGATACTCGTGAGGGTCACGAGGCGGTTGATCAAGAAAGTAAGGACATTGTGCAAAATTGGTGGAAGGCAAACGTTAATAAAATGGACGAAAAAGCCTACACCAAAGCCATTATTGAAGACTTTGGTAGAGATGATGGCCCAGACATCATGATCGTTGTTGATAAGCTCCTGACAGGCTTTGACGAACCAAAGAACACAGTGCTTTACATCGATAAGCCCCTTAAAGAGCACAACCTTATCCAAGCAATTGCCCGTGTTAACCGATTGCATAGCAAAAAGCAGTTTGGTTACTTAATCGATTACCGAGGCATTTTAAAAGAGCTTGATACCACCATTGAGAAGTACCAAGACCTTGCAGAGCGAACCCAAGGCGGCTTTGATATTGATGATCTGAAAGGTTTGTATAACCGCATGGACACGGAGTACAAAAAGCTTACCAATCTACACGGCGACTTATGGGCAATATTTGATGGTGTTAAAAACAAGCAAGATGGCCCAGCGCTTCGCCAAGCGTTAGCGCCCAAGGTGCAAGATGTCGATGGCAAGCTTGTCGATACCAATCTTAAAAAACGTGATGACTTCTACTCAGCACTAACTGCATTTTCAAACTGTATGAAAGTAGCATTGCAATCAGCAACCTACTTTGAAGATAAGTCATTCGATAACAAGCGTGACTTGTACAAACGTGACCTAAAAGCCTTTGTCGATTTGCGCAAACAAGTGCGTGAAGATGCTGACGAAACCATTAATTATGATGAATACGCTGAAGATATTCGGAGCCTTCTAGACAAGCACATTGCCGGTATTGAAGTTAAAGAGCCTGACGGTGCGTACTTGGTCGGTAATTTAGGAAAAGACGTTAAGCCACAGGATATGAGCGATGATGAGGCTCGTAACCAGACTGACAAAATCACAGGCCGAATCACCAAGATGATTGAGCAAGACTTAGCAGATGATCCTTATGCACAGGAATATTTCTCTAAGATGCTTAAAAAGGCGATTGAAGATGCCAAAGCAATGTTTGATGCGCCAGTTAAGCAGTACATACTTTTTGCAGATTTTGAGCAAGAAGTGAAAGACCGCAAAGTGGCTGATGTTCCTGATGACTTTGTAGATGACTCCGGTAAGTTAAATAAACATGCCCAAGCCTATTTTGGTTTGTTTAAGCACCTATTTGATGCTGAGTTCTTGAACGAAAAAGCCTTAGATAACGATAAACTCGTAGCGTTGGCGTTTGGCATCGATGAAGTGGTGAATACCGCTGTTGCTGAGTATTCAATTAATCCTGCGGAGATTGAAAACGCTATTCACATGAAGCTGTTGCCACTGTTATTTGCTGATCTTGGCCTTGATAACGCTCAAAAGCTGATTGAAGAAGTGCTTAAGATCACTCGATTAGGCTTAGCAAGGGGCTAACAAGAGTGACTAAACAAGCCGTCGCTGCTGAGATCAGAACAACAACCAATGAGCGTGGTGTTTTTACTTATGGTAAAGACACCATTCAATATGATGTTATTCGTAAAACCAAGCCTGCTGATAATGCTAAACAAACAGCACGCAAGGTCATTATTAAGGTTCACCCTGATCAGCGTGTTGTGGCTACTGTGCCACATGATGCGAGTGATGATGCTATTCAAGATGCCATGCATAAGCGTGCCAGATGGATTTGGCAAAGCATTGATGAATTTGCTAAGCAAAAAGATACGGTTTTACCTAAGCGTTACGTGAGTGGTGAAACACAGTTTTACTTAGGTAAGCGCTATGTATTAAAGATCATCAATGATGCAGAGCAAGTGCCTAACGTAAAGCTAAGCCGTGGCAAATTGAACGTAACAATCAAGAAGGAAGTCACTAAAGATATTGATGATCGGTCGGTGAAAGTTAAGCCGCTAATCGACAAGTGGTATCAACACAAAGCAAA
>JAOMVH010000011.1 GCA_028356795.1 Aliiglaciecola sp.
AGTCTAAAAAAAAGTTAATACAGTAAGCATTGGGTGTTTCTAAGCGCTATTTTCTGAGAATAGATAAAATAGACGTTATTAAGGACATCAGTAGGCTAATATTTTTGCTAAAAATGAAATGGGAGATGGATCTGGTTGGTCGCCTAGGCAGGAACCAAGTATTTGTAATATAAAAAATCCGATGAGTATTTCCCATCGGATTTTGTCGGTCTTGATGCAGAGTGTGGCTATAACTAGGCTGAGAAAAGCATATTTTGTTTCAGTTTAAACTTAATTTCTTTAAGGGCCGCTTCTTTTTCTCCCACGACTACCACACTTGCGTGATTAGCATCGAACATCTCACCCTGCATTTGGCCGTCACCAAAAGTATCTTCAAGGGTTAATCGGTCAGTGTGAGGGACAACAAACACGGTCACTTTTGCACCACTGGTGTCTTCCATCACCATATGATAACTTCTGATACCGTCAAAATTGCAAAAGTTTGCGTATAATATTCTGCCGATGCTTTGTTTAAATTCAGCACCTAAGCTGGCCAGCTGAGTATTCACCTTGCCGATTTCAATGTTGCCACTGGCTTTTAAAGCATAGCCACCACCTTCTTCATACACATGCGCCAATGCGTGCTCACCAAGATAAACAACGTTCTGCTGTTGCCATAATGTGAAATTTAATCCAAAGGTAAATACCACTGACGCAGCAATTGCTAGATGAATCTTGCGTTTGCGCTTATTGACGTTATGACTTTCCAACGACTGGCGCAAAATAAGTTTGCTAGCTAAGTCTTCTGGTACGCTCACTTTTGCTGCTTGTTTAATCGCACCATCAAGCTGTTTCAACTCATTCCAGAATTCTTGCTTTTTTGCGTCAGAATCTGCCGCATTTTTTACGTTTTCGTCAGCACTATTTGGGGCTGCGTAAATGGTACGACGAAATTCTAAATCATCCATTTTTAACACCTCTGCTGTTATCTGTCCTTTCTAATGACTCTTTCAATTGATTGCGTGCTCTAAATAAACGGGTCATTACCGTATTTTTATTTAAATCAAGCTGCTGCGCTATCTCTTCACCGCTATAACCAAAAATGATTTGCAGCATCAATGGCTCTCGGTATTCGTCACTCAATTCAGCCATTAGCCTTCTTAATTCACGATGTTCGATTTCAGTTTCATTTGACAAACTCTCGTCGGCAATAGACACATCATCCATATCAACCAGGTCAAATTGTTTACGCTCAAAACGACGGGCGTTTTCGCGTCTCAAGATAGTTATAAGCCAAGACTTGGCAGCCTTCTCGTCTTTCAAGGAATCCAAAGATTTCCAAGCTCTTAAAAAGGTTTCTTGCACAATGTCTTCGGCGACGGCCTTATCTTTGACCGACCAATATGCATATCTGAATATGTCACTGTGAAGCGCATTGACCAGCGCCTCATAGCGTTTTTGTTTATTTGCCATGTCCTCAGAGACCGAGTCATTGGCAGGTTGCTTTCGAGAAAACATAGGACTTTTTGCCTTTTTTTGTAAGAGACTGATAGTAAATGATTTTTATAAAAACAAAAATCATTTGCAACAGCAGCATTTCGCATAAAAAATCCGGACTTAGCCGGATTTTCAAACAAAGATCGTTGCGAACTATCAGTAGCAATATACTTTTATTTCTGACTTGCTACCCATGACTGTATCTTGTTTTCTAAAATATTCAATGGTACGGGTCCGTCTTTGAGGATCTCGTCATGGAAACCGCGATAATCGAATTTATTGCCCAACTGTTCCATTGCATTGGCTCTTAGCTCCATGATTTTTAATTTGCCTATCATGTAAGCGGTTGCCTGTCCTGGCATCGCAATATAGCGCTCGATGGCTTTCACAGAATCATTTTCTGGATTAGGCGTGTTTTCAATCAAATAGGCAATCGCTTCTTCACGGCTCCACTTTTTGGCGTGAATACCGGTATCAACGACTAAACGGCATGCTCGCCACAGTTCCATTGCTAAACGGCCAAAGTCTGAGTAGGGGTCTTCATAAAAGCCCATATCTTTTGCAAGCTCTTCTGTATATAGCCCCCAGCCTTCGGTATATGCGGTAAACGAAACATATTTTTGGAACTCTGGTATGCCGTCTAATTCTTGCGCAATAGCGCGTTGCATATGATGACCAGGGATCCCTTCATGATAGGCTAACGCTTCCATTTGATAAGTTGGCATATCTTGCATATTGTACAAATTTGCGTAATAGGTACCCGGTCTCGAACCATCTTTTGATGGGCTTTGATAGAAGGCTTTTCCAGCTGATTTCTCCCTGAATGCTTCTACCCGTTTAACCACCATTCTGGCTTCAGGAGTAAGACCAAAATATTCAGGAATTTTGGTTTCCATCTGATCGATCAATGCTTTGGCCTCAGCCATGTAGCGTTGGCGACCTTCATCATTACTAGGATAATAAAATTGTGGGCTGGTACGCATAAACTCAAAAAATTCTTTTAATGAGCCTTCAAAGTTGACCTGCTTCATGATGTCTCGCATCAGAGTATGAATACGCTCTACATTTTCTAAGCCGATCTGATGAACTTGGTCAGCATTGTAATCGGTGGTGGTAAACCATGCCAAACGATTGTCGTACCACTTATCACCATCAGGAAGACGCCAGACACCGTCGCCATCAGGGGTTATCTGTCTTTGCTTTTGTAATTCCGCTATCAAGGCTTGATAAGCTGGTAGCACTGAATCTTGCAATGCTTGCCTGGCTTGAGCACTAAGGCCGGACTTTTCAGCGTTGGATATTTCCAATTTATCCAATTTTGCTTGAAAGTCGTTCCAAATGGTTGAGTCTTCAGCAGATTCAGCGAATGGATTACCACTAATGACATTTTGTGAAGCTTGGATCATTTGGTCGTATGACCATTTAGGCGGAAAAACACCTAGTTTTTCGCGGATCTGCAATTGCTCAATGGTTTGTGCGAATAGTGTTTCCACCCCGTTTAAGCGCGAAATGTAGTCTTCCGCATCTTTCAGTGTATCAATTTTGTGTATATTGCTTAAAAAACTCGGCACCACAGTGTGGATGGCTCTAAATTGATGCATGATGTAGGTGTGATGTCTGAATTCATCATTAGCCAAACGTCTTTGTAAGTCGACGATAGCAATATCCAAGCTCAATTTTTGCTGGTCACTAAGCTGGCTTTTATCAAACCCCTTTAGATCTTCTAAGCGTGTCAGTTGAATTTGCTTTTGCTCATCATTGCTTGCTTCGCTAATGTCATTCCACTTATCGTAATCCCACTTGTATCCTAAGTAACTTTGATACATGGGCGAGCGCTTCAAATCCGCATCAAACATATTTTCAAAATAGCGAGTTAGACGAGCAGACTCAGTTTCAGGAGCTTGTTGTTTTTCCGCACTAACCTCTTGGGGCTGGGCCTGTGGCTGTGTTTGCTGTTCGGGCTGTGAGCACCCCATGAGCGACATCGCAAGAACGGATAACGGAAACAGTGTACGGGTAATTTTCATAGTTTTTTCCTGAATGGCAACATACTTTATTATTGATATAAAGGGGGGAGTTGCGTCGCCTGTTTATGTTGGTTAAGAATACGTTTCCGAACTTGTTCTAGTTCATCTATCAACGATTCGCTTTTCCAACTACTGCTGCCTTGAGCATACTCACTGGCGAACATGATTTCAATCTGACTATGCAAGTTTGCGTATTGCTGCCAATTTATCGGCTCACCGGCATCACGTTCACCAGCGTCAGTGATGCATGTTTTCCATGTTTCTATGGCTGCATGAATATCACCCGGCTTGCCATTTTTTGCCACAGACTTTAGCTGCTTCCAGTGGTCTTTTTCTGTTTGATTGACCATTTTTACTCGGGGAGCTTTTTGGGGATTACGATTAGCATGCCAGTACCACGCAAATACCGTTAATATCCACATGCCTAATAGTAGCCAACTGCTAGCACTCCAAAATGTCGCGACTTCAACAGTTTTAATCGTTGGTGACAACGTGTTGTCTGTTATTTGTGCACTCGAATCGTCAGTAATGGGAGCGGGTGGGGTGGAAAGTGGCACAGTCGTGGTTCCCGTAGTCGACGGGGCAACTGCAATACTTTTAGCTGGAATTTGCGCAAATTCCATTTTCTGAGTTCTAGTGTTAAACCAGGCAACCTTCACCGGTGGCAGCACAAATTGTCCGGCTCGATTGGGAATGATGGCGATATTCTCTACACGTTGTGCGATTAAATTGCCATCTTTCACCACAGATGCGGTTGTTGCCTGATCCGGATAAATCTTAAAATCAGGTGGATAGATGCCCGTAATCTGAGGCAGTTGTTCCTCTGCTACACCTAACACTGAAAGCGTGAGAGTACGTGTAATTGGCTCACCAGCTTTTATCTCTGACAGAGCCGGTTGCCATTCTTCATTGAGTTGCACGTACTCACTGGGTAACCAGTGTTCGTTAAAGGATGGGGGGATTGGTTTTACCGTCAATGCTACATCTGGGGCTACACGGTTAATGGGCCGCGTTTGATTGAAGTAACTAAAACTATTACGACTACGATCGATAATTTCAGCTTCAAATAAAGGCCCTTTAACGGTGATATCGCCACTGGCTTGTGGAATGATGCCGTAACGACGTTCGATGATTCGATAACGTTGGCCATCAACAATGTCAGAATATTCTTTGTCATCGCCAAGCTTTTTTATTTCAGCATTTTCAATCTGTGGGTTGGCAAGACTGCCTCTTTGAAGTTCTACCGCTAAATGAATTTTAACTGTATAGGTGATTAATTGCTGTACATAGGGCTGTTGGATATCTACCGATGTTGTTACAAATGCTTCCCGAGCTTTACCTGGGCTGCCCGCTGAAGCTGGGATAACACGGACCGTAATAGGCTCAGTTTGCTTACCGCCAATATTGAAGCTGGGTATATCAAAGGTCCCTTGTCTGCGAGGAATTAAGATGGTTGTCCAGCTAGTCGATCGGGTGGTATTAAAATTAATGACTCGAGTTTGGGTGCTGGTTGATGTTCTACCCACAAAAAAATTGTCTGACAATGAACTTGGATCAAATGAACTAGGATCCGCGTCACCAATTGCCACAACAGATAATACAATCGATTCATCTGCCATCGCAGGGTTTTTGTCTACGTTTGCGTTAACGCTGGCCACTTGGGCGTGAGTGACAAAACTAAACGCTAAAAGTATCAGCGTCATCAACTTGATGACCATGTTGTTTTTTGAAACCGCTAACTTCATTACCATGTTCTCTTTGTTTCGTTTGGCGCGCGATTTTTGCGTCGCTGCTGATTTTCTAGCATCATTTTTCTCTTCAATAAGAATGCCGGATCATCAGGCACCTTGTTCAATAGGTTTTGTAAGCGCTGCATTTGCTCTCTTTGTTCGTCAGTCATAGGTTGCTCAGACTGCTGCAGTTGTTCTTGTTGCTCTTGGCTTTCTGAATCTTTTTGTTCGGACTGTTGTTCAGATTGATCTGTTTGTTGTTCCGCATCGTCGGGTTGTTGTTCAGAGTCTTGTTGTTCTTGTTCTTGTTCTTGTTCTTGTTCTTGTTCTTGATCTTGTGATTGCGACTCATTGTTCTGAGATTGTTGGTTTTGCTGTTGTTGATCTTGCTGTTCCTGTTGCTCAGAATCTTGTTGCTGCTGATCCTGGTCTTGCTCTGAATCTTCACTGTCGCCTTGATCACTGTCTTGATTTTGTTGTTGAGACTCTTGTTGTTCTAGCATTTTCTCTAACAAGGATTTATTCGCTGCGGCTTGCTCATGGCCAGGTTCTTCCATCAATACTTCATTGTATGCTTCAATGGCTTTTTCCAACTCACCCAGTTGCGCTAAAGTATTGCCTTGGTTGTATATTGCCTCAATGCCTTGTGCGTCAGAATATGCCTGCAAGGCACCTTCATAATCGCCTTGGCGGTATAGTGCTGCACCTTTCCAAAGGGGATCCGTGAATTTTTCAGCGGCTGCGTCATATTGCTCTTGTTGAAACGCGCTCTGTCCTTGTTGGTTGTCATTTTTGAACCAGTCTTGCCATTCAACAGCGTAAGTCGGCTTAGCAATAAAACTAGATGACATTAGCCCCACCAAGAACACCGTGATATACCCTCTGCGAAAAGCATAGGCGGCAAGAGGAAGTAGCAAAAATAGCAAGTAGGGGCCGTCTTCTCTCCATTCATCGCCAAATTTATCATCGGCTGATGAATTTGATTCCGTGTCTCTTTCTAACAGGGGTTGACTAACCAAGTTGTCAATATCCGAGTCGTCAGCTGAGATGGTCGCGTATCTACCACCGCTTCTTGATGCCAGTGCTGATAGCTGAGCTGCATCAAGTTTTGGGAGCACGATTGCGCCTCGATTATTTTTGAGGAAGTCACCGTCGAGTAGTTGAATAGGTGCGCCTTGGGAGGTGCCAACCCCAAGAATCGAAATGCGATAGTTTAATGACGATATTAGTTGATTGAGCTGGGCCACCTGAGACATCTCGATACCGTCAGTAACCCAAAATATTTCTCCGTCAAAATAACCCGCGTTTTCAAGCAAATCGGCTGCCATTTGAATGCCCAAGATAGGATCACTGCCTGCCACTGGCATAATCTCTGGTGACAAACTGGGCAGCAGGGTCGTCAGGTTTTGCGCATCGGAGCTCAGCGGACTGATCCTGAATGCGTCACCCGCATAGGCCACAAGACCAATATCACCTTCAGCTAACTCATTGATCAAATCAATCGTCTTAAACTTGGCTCGGCTTAATCGATTTGGTTTGATATCGGTAGATCTCATTGACATGGACATATCTATAACAATGACCTTTCCCGCGTTTAGTTGAAACACTGGTCGAGGAAGTTTTTCCCATGTTGGTCCTGCTAGCGCAGTAACAGCAATGATCCAAGCAATGGCGAGCAGGCTAAAAGGGGGCCGATGATGAGAAGCTTGTTGCCCAGAAACCAAATGTTGGTATAGGTGGGAGGGGAGTACCCCTTGCCAGCCTGACTGGCTGCGTTTTATTTTTACTACTATCAACACCAAGAGTAAAAGCGGGATCAATGCATAAAACCAGTCTGGACGAAGAAAATGAAATTGTTGCCAATCAATCATGTCACGCTCCTTTTAACCTTGCCCAATAGCCAAATGAACAAGGTGCGCATGGCAATGATGACAGTGATTAATAAGGCAAATGCCAAGGGGTAATAATACAAAGCTTGTAGCGGGCGCATTTGACGACTTTCTCTTTCGATAGGTTCTAGCTCATCCAAAATCGCATATATTTGTTGTAACTCTTGTGTGTCTTTGGCTCTGAAGTAACGGCCCCCTGTCGACTCTGCTAACGTTGTTAACATGCCTTCATCCAAATCTCTTGAAGGGTTGGTTCTGCGCATGCCAAAAAAGCCTTGAGTGACCATTGATTCAGCGCCTACACCGATAGTGTAAATCGTGACATCATTATTGATTGCAAGCTCATTGGCTTGTTCCGGTGTGATATTACCCACCGTATTTTGACCATCTGTTAATAGAATGACGACCTTATTGGATTCTTCTTTATTGGCGAAACGTTTTATCGATAGGCCAATGGCATCGCCAATTGCGGTTTGTTCACCAACAAGTCCTATTTGGCTTTCTTTTAACAGCGTTTCGACGGTTTTTCTGTCATAGGTTAGTGGTGCTTGCAAATAGGCCGTATCGGCAAACAAAATCAGGCCAAGTCGGTCACCCACGCGGCGCTCTATAAAATCTCCCAAAACTTCTTTTATCATCGTTAGGCGGTTAACTTGACGGTTATTCACCACCATATCTTCTTGGTTCATGCTACCGGATAAATCGACTGCCAACATCAAATCTCTGCCTTGTGAAGGTATGCTGATGGGCTCTCCTAACCATTGAGGCCTTGCGGCGGCGATAACGAGCGCGATCCAACCAATGATGGCAAGGAGCAAATTGATTCTACTAGGACGGTCTTTTTTGAGGTTAGCAGGTATGCCTGCGGTAAGCGAAGGTACTCGCAATGCAGCACCCTTTGCACGCGGCTTGGCGGGCAGTATTAACATAAAAAAGGGCAGAGGAAGAAACAGTAAGGCCCACAACCAAGCAAACTCAAACATGTGATACCTCGCGTGTGTTGTTAGCAACGGCGCTGGCGCCATGCACCGGCAAACACGTTTCTATCCACAAAGTTGCAAGGGCAACACAAGGAATATCCTGCCTTTGTGTTGCTGCGCAATAAAGACCTGCTTGGAGCTTTTCAAAATCCTGTTTAAATGTTGATTGATGGTTTACTGGTAATTGGGTCGTTAAAAACTCGGTCCAGTCGCTTCCATGCATACTCGCAATGGAGATATCTGGATAATAGTGCATGCAAACCCGTTTTAGCAGGCCATTAACCTTAGCTTGTATCGATGGCTCTGAGGTGTCGTATTGCGATAACTCAAGCAAGGCTGCCTTTTTAACTTTGCGAATAGTAACGTATCGTCTTATCCACAAAACGCCAAGGATCAATAGGCCCAGAGCTATAACGATTAATACCCACCAACCCCAGGCTAATGGCCAGGGACTGACCGTTTGTGGAAGATGAATGTCTTTTAGTTGATCCAATGGGTTCATTGCTCACCTTTATGGGGGCGACCCAATTGTGCTTCTAATGCCGATGCTGCGCTTATCGGTAAGGTTTGCACCTTACATTGGCGCAAAATGTGAGCAAGTTGCTCGAAGTGCTGTTGGTGGCTGGCTTTATAGGCCTTGGCGACACTTTTTTCACCCAGTATCAGACTTTGTTGATCCATTCCGTCGGTCACTTCGAGCTTTTGCACTGATGCCGTGTCTGGTAACTCATGCTCAAAGGGATCGGTAATTGAGTAGGCGATGACTTCACTGTGTTTGGCAATTCGGCTCAAATGTTGTTTTGTGGCTTCATCTAGTTGTTTGAAGTCACTTAACACAAATATCAGGCTACCCGGGTGCACAAGCCTGCGTAAACGTGCGCATGCATCTGAAAGGGTCAGCTGGCCAGTGGATAAATCACTGGGACTGTGCATATCCATTAGCCCGTGGAGCAGACCAAGCACGGCTTTTTTACGCGTAAACGGTTTAAGCTCAAGATGTTTATGTTGGTTGAAAATCAACCCGCCAATTCTATCTCCACGGTTTGATGCCGACCACGCAATTAAAGAGGCTAGGTGAGCAACCTGCACTGATTTAAACAAAAATTGGGTGCCAAAGTGCATTGATGCTGACATGTCTGCAAGCACAAAGATAGGGCGCTCTTTTTCTTCTCTGTAGAGCTTGGTATGGGTTTTACCTGTTCTAGCCGTAACGCGCCAATCAATCGCCCGTATGTCATCACCAGGTTGATAATGGCGAGCCTCATCGAACTCCATACCCCGGCCTTTGGTTTTGGCCAGGTAGCTGCCTGCCAATTTAGATTGGATAGTTTTACGGGGGGCCAAATTCATCAGGCTGGTTTTAGCCTGATAGTACAACAGTTGTTGAATTGACAACGACACCCCGTCGGCGTGCAGTTTTGTTAACCACTTATTGACATCTTGCATGCTCAAACCGTTATGGTACCGGAACCAATTTTAGTATTTGGCCAAGTAACTGATTGGTATCAACCCCTTCAGCTTCGGCTTCATAACTTAATAAAATACGATGGCGCAACACATTATGGAAAACCGCTTGAATGTTATCGGGCCCAACAAAATCTCGTCCCATTAACCACGCATGAGCTCGGGCACATTTATCTAATGCGATGGTGGCCCTTGGACTTGCACCAAACTCAATCCAACTAGCCAATTTTGCGTCATATTTTTCTGGAGAACGTGTGGCAATGATCAATTCAACTAGATAGCGTTCCAATGACTCGGCAAGGTGAATTTGCAGTAGTTCTTTTCGAGCGGCAAATATTTCGGTTTGGGGGATGGCAACCGCTTCTTGTTGTTTCTCATCAAGGGCTTCACTGCGAGTGAGTTTCAATATTTCTAGTTCAGTTTGTGCGCCTGGATAATCAATTTCCAAGTGCATCAAGAATCGATCGAGCTGCGCTTCAGGCAACGGGTAGGTGCCTTCTTGCTCTATGGGGTTTTGTGTTGCCATAACCAGAAACAACTCCGACAGCGGATAGGTTTTGTTGCCTACGGTAATTTGTCGTTCCGCCATGGCTTCCAATAACGCGGATTGGACCTTAGCGGGGGCTCGGTTGATTTCATCTGCCAACACAAGATTGTGAAACAAGGGACCTTTTTGGAAAACAAACTCGCCGGTTTCTGGTCGATAAATATCGGTACCTGTCAGATCTGCAGGCAATAAATCTGGGGTAAATTGAACACGGTGAAAATCCCCTTCTAACCCTTGGGCAAGGGCATTTACCGCTCTGGTTTTAGCCAATCCCGGCGGACCTTCAACAAGCAAGTGGCCGCTGGCCAGCAAGGCAATGAGAATATTGTGGGTTAGGTTACTTTGCCCAAGAACCTGAGTGTCCAAATAGGCTTGTAACTGCTTAAATTTTTCTACCGCCATGTATTTATCCTACCGCTGTTTTTTTTGATGCGCTAAAAGCACATAACTGACCATCAAAAGGTATATATGGTTCCCTAACAAAAACACAATGTTACATCTTCCATTGAGCTGTATTTTTTAACAGGAAGTATTTTGGGCTTTTGAAGCGTATTGTCATTATGCCAAGGGACTACTTGTTACTAATCGTGCTAAACACTTAGATAGTCTGTCGAGCTTTGTTTCGGGCTTTTAAATTAGAACCAGCAGGTCTTCATACCCATGCTGGGATCAAAAGATACACAAGCAGAACGAAATTCACACAGAAAAGACTAACAGGCTCTACACTATCAGTATCGAGATGAACAACAAACCACAACAAGTTAACCCGCAAGTTTTTGCGATAATTGGTTTAAAATAGCTTTTGAATTGAGGTAGCCAACGCAGAGTAAAATCTAACTACCTAATTGTGATAGAGAAATTGGATAATGCGATGGTAAAACAAGCAAAATTTGAATTTTCTACAGCACTCTGTACAATCAACGCATCTTTACAGGTCAGACCACTCTGGCGGAACACGAGGACAGATGATGTCAGCAACACAAACAGTTACTACCCGCAGCGGTGATAGAATCGCTATTGTCGCAGGATTACGGACACCTTTTGCCAAGATGGCAACGTATTTTCATGGTGTACCAGCCGTTGATTTAGGCAAAATGGTCGTTAACGAAATGCTTACTCGTAACAACCTAGATCCAAACTTAGTCGATCAATTGGTCTTTGGGCAAGTGGTACAAATGCCAGAAGCGCCGAATATTGCTCGAGAAATTGTGCTTGGTACTGGGATGAATGTGCACACTGATGCTTATTCTGTATCTAGAGCTTGTGCTACAAGTTTCCAATCAACGGTTAATATTGCCGAATCTATGATGGCTGGAAACGTTGAAATAGGTATCGCCGGTGGTGCCGACTCAACCTCGGTATCTCCAATCGGTGTGTCTAAATCCTTGGCTCGCGCGCTTACGGATCTGCAGAAAACCAAAACAATGGGACAAAAGTTTAATGTTCTCAAAAAGCTGAAGTTCAAAGATTTGTTGCCTGTTCCTCCGGCTGTGGCTGAATATTCAACTGGTTTGTCAATGGGACAAACGGCTGAGCAGATGGCCAAAACACACGGTATTAGCCGTCAGGCACAAGATGAATTAGCGCATCGCTCTCATTCACTTGCCGCGCAAAACTGGAATGATGGCAACCTTGATGGTGAAGTCATGACATCTTATGCCGAACCTTTCAAAGGTGCGCTAGATAAAGATAACAACGTAAGATTCGATTCTAAGGTTGAAGGTTACGCGAAATTGCGACCTGTATTTGATAAAAAACACGGTACAGTCACTGCTGCCAATGCGACGCCTCTGACTGATGGTGCATCTGCCATTATCATGATGTCAGAAAGTCGCGCTAAAGCGCTTGGTTATACTCCACTTGGTTATATCAAGAGTTATGCTTTTGCAGCCATTGATGTGTGGGAAGATATGTTGATGGGACCTTCATATGCGACACCTATCGCACTAGATAGAGCGGGAATGACGTTAAACGATTTAACCTTGATTGAAATGCACGAAGCGTTTGCAGCGCAAACATTATCTAATGTGAAAATGTTTGCTAGCGATAAATTCGCCCAAGACAAGCTTGGACGCAAAAAAGCCATTGGTGAAATCGATATGGATAAATTTAACCAAATGGGAAGTTCAATAGCTTACGGTCATCCATTTGCTGCGACAGGAACCCGTATGATCACGCAAATGTTGAATGATTTGAATCGTAAAGGTGGCGGAACAGGCCTATTGACAGCTTGTGCAGCGGGTGGCTTGGGTGCTGCAATGATCGTAGAGACAGAGTAAGGAGAACTGACTATGTCCAATGAAGAAAATATAATCGAAAACAATGACACATCTAGCGCGTTCAGCCTCGAAGAAAGAGATAATGGCGTAGCAATATTGAGCATGGATGTCCCCGGCGAGTCAATGAATACGCTGAAAATTGAGTTCTCGGAGCAGATTTCCGAGATGCTTGATCAAATTGAACAAAACAAAAACATCAAAGGCGTGGTTGTGATTAGCGGCAAAGATAATTCTTTTGTTGCCGGAGCTGATATCTCGATGTTGGCGTCTTGCACGACCGCAGAAGATGCCGAAACTATTTCTAAAGGTGGTCAGGATATTTTCCAAAGAATGGAAGATATGCAAGCTCACTTTGTTGCTGCAATTCATGGACCGGCACTTGGTGGTGGTCTTGAATTGGCTTTAGCATGCCATTCACGGGTGTGCAGTGATGACGCAAAAACCCAAGTGGGTTTGCCGGAGGTGCAGTTAGGTTTGCTTCCAGGAAGCGGCGGTACACAGCGCCTACCAAGATTGATTGGTATCCAAAAAGCGATGAAAATGATGCTGACAGGGGGCCCTGTAAGAGCTAAGCAAGCATACAAATACGGCATTGTTGATGATTTAGTTCCTCACTCTATTTTATTGGATGTGGCGATTGAAACTGCATTAAAGAAAAAGCCGTCTCGGCATGAGCCCAAATTGGACTTGATGGGTAAGTTCCTTGAGAAAACACCTTTCGGCCGGAACACCTTATTTGGCCAGGCGCGTAAGCAAACGATTGGCAAAACCAAAGGCAATTATCCCGCACCAGAGCTAATTATTGACTGTATTGAAGCCGGACTCAGCAAAGGTATTGAGCAGGGCATGGCAGTGGAAGCTAGAAACTTTGGTCAGTTGGTAATGACGCCCGAGTCGGCAGAGTTGCGCAACATATTTTTTGCTACCACTGAAATGAAGAAAGAAACCGGCGTAGAAGGTGTTGACCCTGGTCAACTTAAAAAAGTCGGTGTACTTGGCGGTGGGTTGATGGGCGGTGGTATTGCGTTTGTCACCGCAACCAAAGCAGGATTACCTGCCCGTATTAAAGATATCCGCGTTGAGGGTATCGCCAATGCGATGAAGTACTCCTATGATATCTTGAATAAAAAGGTCAAACGCAGATTCATGCGCAAATCAGAGATGCAGAAACAAATGTCTCTGTTAACCGGCAGTGTTGACTATTCGGGCTTCGGAGACGCGGATGTGGTGATTGAGGCTGTGTTTGAGGATTTGGGCCTTAAACAAACCATGGTGAATGACGTTGAGACAAATTGTAATGAAAACACCATTTTTGCTTCAAATACCTCGTCAATTCCAATTGGTCAGATTGCTGAAAAAGCAGCTCGTCCGGAACAAGTGATCGGCCTACATTATTTCTCTCCAGTAGATAAAATGCCTTTAGCTGAAGTAATTGCCCATGACAAAACCTCTGATCAAACTATTTCAACTACCGTGGAGTTGGCTCGCAAACAGGGCAAAACACCAATTGTTGTTAAAGATGGCGCAGGATTCTACGTTAACCGTATTTTAGCGCCTTATATGAATGAAGCCGCAAATGTACTACTAGCAGGTGAACCCATCGAGCACATTGACAAATCACTGGTTAAATTTGGCTTTCCTGTTGGACCGGTTAAATTGCTAGATGAAGTCGGTATTGATGTTGGTACAAAAATCATCCCTATATTGATGGCGCAATTTGGCGATCGGTTTAAATCTGCCGAGGCCTTTGACAAAGTCTTATCTGACGATAGAAAAGGTAAAAAGAACAAACGCGGGTTCTATGCTTATTCGGGCAAAAAACCGGGTAAAGACGTCGATGAGAGTGTTTACACCTTGCTAGGTATTACGCCCTCACAAGGTCTTAGTGGCAGTGAAATTTCAGAGCGTTGTGTGCTTATGATGTTGAACGAAGCGGCAATGTGTCTTGACGAGGGAGTTATTCGCAATCCTCGAGATGGCGATATTGGTGCCATCTTTGGCATTGGTTTCCCGCCTTTCTTGGGTGGTCCTTTTAGATATATGGATAAATTAGGCGCGAAGCATGTTGTTGAAAAGCTCAACCACTATCGTTCTCAGTTTGGTGACAAGTTTACGCCAGCCGAAAGATTGGTAACGATGGCGGAAGATGGTGAAACCTTTTATTAATTTTGTCTCAGCATACATTGCTAAGGGTAAATTATTAATTAACCCTGCGTAAACAAAATGTTAAAAACCGGGCTTTGCTCGGTTTTTTTGTATTTAAGCTATGAAATAGGATGTTTAGGTGGGTTTTTAGGGTATAATTCGGCCACTTAATTTTTGTTGTGTTGGGTGAGTCATTATGTTTCTTGCGGTTGTGGTTAGCTTGTTATGTAGTGTGTATTACTATGTCGAGTCTTTTAAAAGTGCATTACCTGCTAAAAGGTGGGCTATGGCTGGCTTAGTGTTCGGTCCGCTAGTTTTCCCCGTATTTACTATTTCTCAGCATGTTGCGTTGCGTCATGCCCAAGGTTTCCAAAATACCACAATTAGAGCATAAAAAAAGAGAGGTATCTCTACCTCTCTTTTGAAGAACAATCCGTGTGGTCCACTAAAATCCAATGCATCAGCACTTAAAGTCCAACACCCCAACCTAGGCCTTTGTTTACAGGCTCAGTTTTAGTGATAATTGGCTTCTTTTGCTCTGCCTGCTTGGCGCCATCTTGTGCGTCAGTTGCAGGAGTAGTGGTAAGCATGAGTGCTACAGCATAAGCTTTTAACATCTTTGGGTTCCTCTTTGATACTTATTATAATATTTTAATTAAAATAACCGACAATATTCTGTCAGTCTCCTATGTATCTGCGAAGTCCGTGCCAACTTTAGCTAGCGATAGAAAAATATTTACCCACCCAAAATCTTATTGCTAAGTGTTTGTCTGTGCATTTGTAATCACAACAGATTCAATTTTTCTGCTGGGAAGTGCTCTGGCAAGTGTTATGTGGGGAAAATTACTTACTGATGTTGCTATTAGACATACAATGGAGGGTGAAACTAGGTGGCGTTAATTAGTTGGCTGATGTGTAGGTTTTCAGTCAGTAGACGTTCAAATTTGGCAGCGCTTAGCGGCTTGCTATATAGGTAACCTTGCAGCATTTCGCAATCATACCTGCGCAGTATTTCAAGCTGTCGTTCCTGCTCCACGCCTTCTGCGACAACCTTAAGGCCTAAGTTATGAGCAATATTTATAATGGCCGCAGTCATATGTTTATCCACACTACTTGTGGCGATGTCATCGATAAATGCCTTATCAATTTTCAACGTGTTGATTGGGAATTTTTTCAAGTAAGCCAGTGATGAGTATCCGGTTCCAAAGTCATCTAAGGCTAAATGTATGCCTTTTTCACGAAGTCGTTGCATCATTTGCAGTGCCTGATCGGGATTTTGCATTAATGTGCCTTCGGTTATCTCGCACTCTAGATGCAGGGCAGACAACCCAGCCTTTTGCAATATTCTCGATATTTTGTCATCTAAATCGGGTAGTTCAAACTGACGCGCCGAAATATTGACGGCAACGCGACCTGTGAATAGCCCTTGTGATACCCAACGTTTAGTATCTTCGCAAGCTTTGCGCAGAACTTGCTCACCAATCTCAATAATTTGGCCTGTTTCTTCCGCTAAGGGGATGAACTGTGCAGGGCTGACAATTCCCTTTTCTGGATGTTCAAACCTTACTAGCGCTTCCATGCTGACCAACTTACCTGTCGCAATATCGACTTTGGGTTGATAGAACACAGTAAACAGATCTTCTTTCAAGCCATACCGAATGAGGTTTTCAATTTGCAACTGGCGAACGGCGTTTTGATTCATTTCACCACTGAAAAATTGATATTTGTTACCACCTGCATTCTTAGCGAAATACATTGCTGTATCTGCATTTTTTAGCAGTTCTTGGGGGGAGTTTCCATCTTCCGGGTAAAAGGCAATACCGACACTAGCGCTCAATACAAACTCTTGTTTGTTAATAATGAATGGATGCGCCATTTGATCTAAAACACGCTGTGCATATTGGTTAATTCGCGACATCTGCTCTTCATCATCGATTAGTATGCTGAACTCATCACCACCAAGGCGATAACAGGTTGCATAGGTTCCAACAATCTTTTGCAGTCGCCTACCTATTTGCTTTATTAGAATGTCGCCGGTTTGATGACCTAACGAATCATTAATCTTTTTAAAGTTGTCCATATCCAAGCAAATTAGTGCGTGGGGAACGTCTTTTCTAACTAGGTTATTATGACTTGCCTGGAAAAAAGAGCGATTTGGCATATCAGTTAAGGGGTCAGTATTGGCTAGTTTTAACAGCTCTTTTTCAGTGCTTTTTCGTGATGTGATATCTGAAAATACACCAACATAATGGGTTGTCTTGCCATCTTCTCCTTGAATAGCATCCACGTTGAGTTCCATTTCATAACGTTCACCATTAACGCGGCGAGACTCAACTTCACCGTTCCAGTTTCCTCTTTGGCGAAGAGACTTTTTAATCTCTTCGGTAAAGGCTTCTGGGTATTGATTAAACTTCAAATAACTTGCTAAACCTTGTTCCCGTGTTTCACCGGTATGCTCGCAATAAGAATGATTGACTGAAATAAATTTAAAGTTGGTGTCTGCGATGAATACACCATCGGAGATTGTTTCAATCGAACGTTCATAAAGCTTTAATTGTTCTTCAGCTTGCTTGAGATGGCTAATGTTTTTAAGCGTACCTGTCATCCGTAGAGGTTGATCATTATTGTCCCTTTTTACAATCATACCGCGGTCGAGGATCCATACCCATTCACCTTTGAAGGTGCGCGCTCGATAGGTTACTTCAAAGTGCTCGGACTCTTTTTTGATATGCTTGTTTAATGCTTCTTTCACGCGATTGACATCATTCTGATGGATGTTGGCTTGATAGGAGCTGTTGGAGCGAATGTCATCTTGGGGGAAGTCCATAGTACCCCATGTATTGGCTCGATAAACTTGGCCACGGTATACGTCCCAATCCCATAGTTCATCGCCGCTGCTCCACAACGTCAACTTGAGTCGTTCTTCACTTTCTCGAATCGAATTTTGAATGGCTAACTTGCGTTTATATTGGCGAAGAATTAACAACAGGACAATAACGGCCATTAGCCCATAAAAAGCCATCGCTGGTTTGTCTAACCAAAATGGAGGCGAAATAAAGATGCCTAGCGTGCGAGGCTCAGACCAATCACCTTCTCCGATACGCCCTTGTACTTCGAAGGTATGGTTTCCATAGGTTTCAACCGTAAATGACGCTGACCGCTCTTCAAATCCGGTTTCAAACCAAGTATCTCGCCAGCCCAATAGACGATAACGGTAGTTTATCTGGTCATTGGATAAAGAATTAATATTGCCAAAGTGCAAGGTAAATGGCACATCCCGATGAGAAAGCTCGATTTTTTGGGTAAGCCAAATAGGTAGGGTTAGTGGCGAGTCTTCGGAGTTGATGGTTACTAGTTTGTTGAGGATTTTCAGCTCAGTCAATTCAGGTTGGTCGAGTTGAATGTTGGTATTATTCTGGGTGTTAAATATGCTCACTCGACCACTATTTAATTTAGCCGGTTCGAAAATATGAAATCCACTCGCGCCCCCAACAAGCACTTTACCGTCTTGTGTCGTTAACATTGCACGCTGATTCAAATCATTGAAATCCAACGTACTACGGCCAATTTCGCGAATTATCTCGCCACTCTCTAGAGAAATTTGAAATATTTCTGATTGGGTACTTTGCCAAACGCTATCTTGGTTTTCACCAAACAGCACTGAGTTGAGGACTACACCCCTAACATCATACCCTCTAGGGTGGACATGCTTGACTATTTTCAGTGACCTTTTGTCTAACTTGAATAGGCCATGTTTACCCGTTGAAACCCAAAATCCATCCGCAACTTCGTGCACGTTAAAAACTTTTGGATCAACATCGGCGACAAAGTTTCTCAACTCAATTTGTTTGAACGAGTTGGAGTTGTTCATTTGAACAACAAGATCAAAGTTTGATGTGAGCCATCGATTACCTTCGCTGTCTACAAATAATGCGGATATATTACTGAGTTGACCCAAATCGACTTCTGAGTAGGAAAGTTTATCTTCATCAAGGTTGAATGCAAACTGCTTGTTAAGGGCATCACGAGCCCACATTTCGTTACCCATCGGGAGGATTTCGATAATTCGCATTCCGCTAAAAAATGTATGTAACTTAACTAGTTCGCTATCGTTGTATTCATAAATATTAAGACCATTGTCAGTCGACACCCAAACTCTATTAAAGTTATCTATCTCAATATCCCAAATGACACTGTTTTTGGTGTTTTGAAACTGTTTAAAGCTACCGTTTTTCACATCAAATAATGAAATGCCGCCAGTTTGTGTAGAAATCCAAACGGTTTCGTCATTATTGTGTGAAAATGCCCAAACGCTGTTATTGGTTCCCAATAAGTTGTTGGTATCGATTCTCTTGAAATGTTTAATTGCGGCAAATTGAGGGTGGTATTGAAATAACCCCGAGTTAAATGTACCCAGCCAAATTGACTGATTACTATCTTTAAACGCTTTTAAAATAGCGTCACTGTCTAAATCTGTATATATTCCATTGGTTTGGTCAACTGAAAAAACCGTTTGTGTTCTCTTGTTGTAAATACTCAACCCATTGGTGGTAGCGATCCAAATCTTGTCAGGCCCATCAGTGACAATTGAACGAACAATATTACTGACAACTTTTAATGGCGAATCTGGCGATGTGTTAAGACGCTTGGATTCAGAAAAGTCAGCGTTTAGTACAATAACCCCTTGTTCTGTTCCGAGCCAATATTGATTATCGATGATTTTGATATCAAATAGGTTGTTAGCACCTAGTATTATATTCCAGGGGTTTTGCTCGTTTAAACTGAATAATTCATTGGTGTTTAAATCCGCCATGTAAATGCCAGCGGTATAGGTGCCAAGCCACATTCTGTCATCGTCAACAATGATGGTTTGAACTAGCCCTTTAATATCCTGTTTGTTGCTAAATTCGAATCGGTCAAAATTGTCTTTGCTTGCATTGTATTGATACAAGCCATCATCGCCAGAAACAATTAATTCTCCTGACGGTAACTCGGCAAGACCCCAAAATGACGTTGAAGCGAGATTGCTGTCTTTGGAGGTATAGACTTGAAAAGCATCTTTTTCTGGAACGTACTTAGCGACACCACTAAGTGAGGTCAGCCACAGGGTATCTGATGAGTCGATGAAAAGCTTACGAATAAATTCAATAGGAAGTTTGTTGCCGCCGGTCATGCGAGGAAAGTATTGAGTAAAGGTCTCGCCATCAAATCGATTTAAACCTTCACCGGTGGCTAGCCATATATAACCATCTTTATCTTCGATGATATCTATGACAGTACTTTGGGAAAGACCATTTTCAACATTGTACTTTTTGAATTGAATTTCAGAGACGTTGGCGCGACAAAATAGCGACAAGAATGCTAAACATACAAGTAATGCAACTGACCAAGTTGTTTTGTACACATGACTCAAAATCTAAATCTGCCTATATGTGATGTGCTGCTTTTATTATTTTAATTATTTACATCAACGGTTTTTGGCGCACGGATATTTTCCAACCCTTATACTGCCGAATTTTTGCTTTTTCTACAACGTTTAGGCGGTCAATTCTTCGTCAAACTAACACATTTTTAATTTTTTGCCTGAAATCTGTTCAAATCTAGATCAAACCATATATCTCGCTTCTGATTTAAATGTGGCCAAGTCTGTGATTTTGTCACCACTAATAGGCGCAGCGTCGTTGTTTTCCCCCTCGCAATATAGAATAAGCGAGCCGAAATTTTCTGTTCGTCGCAGGTTCTTTGCAAAATTACATATATCATCAAACGTTAGGCTTTGTAATTCTTCAATCAGCGCTTGTTGTTGATTAAAGTCATGATCATCGTTTCCTATCGCTAGCCATAACCTTTGGCTCTTTACTGATAAGCTTGTGTCATTGTCATCTAATTGTTTAATGATGTTGTTTCGCACATGGGGCCAGATATCTTTCATGTCAGATATGTTGGTTGTCATTTCAGATAAAAAATCATCAATTTCTTGCAATAGCCCCTGAGCTTGCTGATGAGGAGATTGAATATAAAATACCATGCCCGGGTGTTGATTTAGAGGTAAATAACCACTGCCAACCAGGTACCCCAATTGTTTAGTATTGCGCATCTCGTGGAAAAAAGGAGATGCAAACAGTTGCTCAACTAAAATCGTCAATGCTATTTCTTTTTTCGATGCCGATGGTGTTTGTAGATAAACCACTATCGCAGCATCTGCATGTTGGCTTTGAACTTCATTGATAAACCGCTGTGGATTTTTCAAATCTACTACATCACGTTTTATCCTGCTCCCCTGTGTAGTATATCCAGTTAAGTCTTGTAGTGATGACGCGAAATTTATGACCTGTTCTGGAACCCAATTTCCACATGCAAAAACCTCAACAAAATAATTTTCAAGTAGTCGGTCTCTGGTTTGATAAAGCGCTTCCAAGGTGGTGTTTTGAATGCACGCTAGCAACTCAGTTGGCGCGTGGGAATAGCGTTGAACGATGCCAGACAATCGATTGAATAGTCTGTTTATTGGCTTGTTGAGTAGGGTGTTTTGCAGGTTTTGAATATGACGATGTTTGACTTGTTCAAATAAATTGCTTAAGTCAGGTTTGACAAAAATTTGTCTTATTATTGCTTCTGCGAGTCCCATTTGTTTTTCGCTAAAGCCACTGGTGTGAAGAGTAAATCCGCCTTGATGTGGATATAAGTGATAGTTAAGGCCCGCGATACCAGCTGCATAAAATTGATCATTGATATGCTCAGCCATCAAGCCAATCCATAACCTTTTATGGGCTGAAATCATGGCCCCTTGAGAAACCGCGGCACAGTCAAATGAAATAAAACAATCACCTTTGGGTTGTCGAAATACATCATCTTGGGCAAACCATACGTCGAGTTGGCCTAGTTGACGGATAAATTGCGGCTCAAGGAACTCTTTGCGAACTGGATGTGTGATGCATTGTTCAACAATGTAGCTATTTTTTTGTGGAAGCTGAATATGCGCAATTGGTGTTGGTTGGCTAAAACATTTTAGGCGTTCAGGGTGGAGAGGTTCGACTTTATAGGGCGTATGATACCAAGCTGATTTGCGGTCAGTTTCAACATCTTTACATATTAGCTTTAATCGCATATTTTCGGGAGACAAGTAAAATAAACACTGCTCAATATCCTCGGTTGAGGTATTAGTGACTAAATAGTCACCTGAAAGCACTTCATCGCTAGGATAGTGAAACATTTGATTAGATATATGTTGCGCTTCATCGACGGGTTTACTTGGCTCTGAATAATCAAACGCCAATTGGCTCAACGCCGCTTTTTCTTCAATTCGCCAAGTCTCATTCAGGTTGTTTTTAATTAAGGAGACAAAATAAAACAGTGCATTGAGAATGCCATCTATGTGCTCTTTGCCTAATTTCGTTAACTGCAAATTTATATTGAAGTCTTTAAAATTCGTACCATTGATACCACCCCCTGCGGACAGATTGGTTACCCAATTCTGACCTTTTAAAAAGCACAGCAAGCCACCTTTTCCTTCATCGCCAATTAAATGACTAATCAACTCCAGTGGCTTACTTTTATACATGGATTGAACATCCGGGAGAGCAAAGCTGACAATTAGTCTGCGGGCGTCCTTAATAGGATTAATGCTGATTAATACGCCCAATTGTTTGGGCAAATACAGTGGTGGCAATGACGATTTTATGCCTAGGTGTGTTGCCTCAGTCAAAGGCGAAAATGTGTCAATTATCTGTGAGATAATTTCTTGTTTAGGTGAGTTGCTAATAACACATAGGCAACAATTTTGTGGCACATAATGGTGGTGATGAAAACGCTTTAGAAGATTCTGTAGTTCACTTGTTGTATAGGCGGCGAAAGAGTCACTATTACCAACTGAGAATTTGCTAAAAGGGTGTGCGGGGTTGCATGTTTCTTTGTGAACTTGATAAAGCCGTCTTAAATCATCGTTTATCTTCAACTTAAATTCATCATCAATTACGCTGACTTCTTTTTCAATGCTCACTGTTGTCAATGTTGGATAAAAGAGCATGTCTTTGAAGTAATCGAGTGCGTTTTGCAGGTTTGCATGACTTACATCAAAATGATAGTTGGTGTATTCAGTCCCCGTCCATGCATTGACACTTCCTGTATGCATGCCTAAATACTGGTTAAACTCATCGGCGTTAGGATATTTAGCGCTGCCATTGAAGAGCAGATGTTCAAGGAGGTGAGCGAGACCACAGCATGTTTGTGGGTCATCGAAGTGGCCTGCATTGACACTTATCGACGCCGCGGACTTTTTACAATCAGGATCAAACACAGCGATGCATCGCATGCCGTTTTCTAAGACTTGGTACGCATATTCACGTTTGTCGTTATGGCTTACCTGCAAAGGTTTGACCTACATTTGTATGTAATTGAAATAGAAGCATAACTCAATCTGGCTTTTTTTAAATATAGTTACGCAAAAACCGTCCGAAAGTTCAGTGGATAACTATCACGTTAGTAGATTTTTGTTACATTGATTCATCTTATTTAGTGTGAATAATCATCCATATTGATGGTGATGGGGAAGTTATTTTACCTATTTTGGCACCAATAGGTCGTGGGTTAAAATTAATACTCAAAAGCCAGCAAAAACAATAGTTTTTCCTAGTTTAGCGCTTTATGATACTCGCATAACGAGCGCGAACCAGCGGGTTGAGATCTGGTTTATTGGGATATACCTATGTTTATATTTGTCATGCGTCATGGAGAAGCTGTTCATACATTCAACGTGGATGAACATAGGCCATTGACGAGCCGCGGAGATGGGCAATCTCAAAAAGCTGCTAGATGGCTAAAACGGTATCAAACGTCACAAAATATGACGATAAGTCACGCATTAGTGAGTCCGTTTTTGCGAGCACAGCAAACTTACCAACACATAGACCATTTATTGGATATTAAATTCAATCAGACCGCCGAGGATATTGTCCCGTCTGGAGATATTCATATTGCTCATGACTTCGTCGATGCATACTGTCAGTCATCAAGTCCAGTATCTGGTTTGTTGCTTGTTAGTCATATGCCATTCGTGAGCTATTTTATTGACGAGTTATGTCAATCCCAAATGTCTCGGATCTTCACTACTGCTTCGATTGTTTGTATTGATTATGATTTATCTACATCAAAAGGGCAGCTAGTCGCAGAGTTTTCACCATAACTTTATATCTAGCCAAGTGCCATCATCCGTTCTGCAAATCAAAGCAATATAGTGACCTTGTTGTTTTAAAATATAGCCCGCTAATTCGCTAAAATTATCCTTCAGTTTTTATTTTTTCTTCCGATAGAATCTATGAGAGGTGAGGGGTATGTCTGGTAATAATTTGCCTGCGCATTTGCAGCAGGTTTTACAAAAGCACGTAGAAGAATCTGAATTGACCCATGATGATGAGTTAGAGGGGATCTACACTCGCTTGTCAAATCTTAACGATCGGGTTGAGATGATGAAAAAACAGATTCTACTAAATCGGCTCAATAAGCAAAACTAAAACCCAATTCTGTGTGCTTTACAAACACCCGCTCAACTATTTATCACGTGACCTTTCATTCCATTTAAACCCAAAATCGAACAGACACAAATCAAAGCTCTGTGTTTCACTTAATGAGGTGTGTAACGAGTTATTCTTTTCAGTGGTTGATAGGGGCTTTTATAAATTTGTAAAAACTGGAATTCATTGCTGGTTATGCGATCAACTAGAGCAGCGACAACAAGATAAGCTATTTCGAAGGTCATCCTTTCTTACCAATCTAATTTGCTAGTTGTATGTTACCTTTATGTTCATCAATTCGTATACAAGCTTGCGCCATTGAGCAGGATGCAAAGTGGCGTATGATGTTGTTTTGTTTTATTGTTAAGTGGTTGAATATATTGATGATTATTTTAGTGCGGCAAGGTGGGTATAGTTTATGGAAACGTCGAACGTAACGGTTAGAAAAGGCAGTGATTTTGATATCCCTTTTGCTTTGGAATTAAGTCCTGTCTTAGCTGGTGTGGCAGTTTTGCCTTGGCATAGCAGTGAGGTTATTGAGGAGTTTCAAACCAATTACATCAATAAAATGCTGTTGAATAAAAAACACAATTCAGCATTCTTCATTGCCGAAGATCAAGGAAAGCAATTGGGTTTTATTTATGTGTGTGAACACCAGGATGAAATCTCTGGTGAAAAATCTGCCACCATACCTTTGCTTGCCGTTGAGTCGGGTTCACAGGGGAAGGGGGTTGGCAACAATCTACTTCACAAGGCTGAAACATGGGCGCTTGAACAAGGGTTTAGACTGCTTCATTTGGAAGTGTTTAGCGCCAATGAAAATAGCTTGAAGTTTTATCATCGCAATAACTTTAAAGCCGATACGCTGTCGATGATAAAACAGTTAACTTACACCAATACACCTTAATATACGCCATTTTAACTCTCGCTGGGTGAGCACATATTAGGGTGAATTGGTATTAGTTCGTAGGCAGCAACAAGTGAATGCAGCAGCAATGGTAAAGGTGGTTTTAGCGAGCTAGGTAGCTTGTTTGTGTGGATTTAAACAATTATTTGTTAACTTGCGTCCTCGTCTTGCGGCTCTACAAAATAGGTAGGCAAAATTCTAACGGTTTTAATCATATTGTCTTTTATTTCGATAATCTCAATTGGATAACCATGCAGCCTAACACTGATATTCGCGTCTGGGATGTCTTCTAAATGTTCAATGATTAAGCCGTTAAGGGTTTTGGGGCCCTCTGTGGGAAAGTGCCAATCCAGTTCTTTATTTAACTCTCTTAAGTTTGCACTACCATCTACCAGCACACTACCGTCTTGTTGAATATGCGCTTCTTTGGAAGGAGTGGGAACAATGCTGGTTGTGAAATCACCAATGATTTCTTCAAGAATATCCTCAAGTGTCACCAAGCCTTGAATATCTCCATACTCGTCAACTACTAAGCCGATACGCTCTTTAGCGGCTTGAAACTGATACATCAAAGTGTGAAGTGGTGTGGACTCAGGAGTGAAATAAATTTCTCGCACCGCCCTGAGTAGACTTGCCTTGGTAAACTGGTCTTTAGATAGAAGCCTTAGGGCATCTCGCATGTGCACAAAACCTACAGCATCATCAATAGAATCTCGATAGAGTAATACGCGAGTGTGTTGCGCATTTACGAGTTGCTTTTGAATGTCTTTCCAGTCGTCATTAATATCAATGGCCACAATTTCACTGCGCGGTATCATGATATCTTCGGCGGTGACTTTTTCTAAATCTAGAATACCCACTAACATATCTTGGTGTTTTTGAGGTATTAGTGCGCCTGCTTCATGAACCACAGTGCGTAGCTCTTCTCGACTTAAGTTTTTACCTTGGTCATTCACAGGATTAATTCTAAACAACACCAAAATGCCATTGCATATTCCATTGATCAGGTAGACAAAGGGATACAACACAATCATTAAGGGAAGAAGAATAAAAGAACTGGGGAAAGCTATTTTTTCAGGATAAAGTGCGGCCAGGGTTTTTGGTGTCACTTCAGCAAAGATGAGAATAATAAATGTTAGACCAAAGTTAGCCACCGCGAGTCCCCAGACATCGCCAAATAACCTTATACATAGAATCGTCGCCACGGAAGCCGCCGCGATATTAACTAGGTTGTTACCTATTAATATTAGGCCAATTAGTCGATCTGGACGATCCAACAGTTTAGAAACTCGCTTGGCACCCTTATGTCCCTCATTATCGAGGTGTTTGAGTCGATACCGGTTTATCGACATCATGCCAGTTTCAGAGCTTGAAAAATATGCGGAAAGAAAAATCAAAATACCGAGTATCGTGAATAACGTACTCGTGGATATGTCGTCCAACTAGGTCGTCCTATCTATTAGTTCAGAAGTGAATGTATGTGTTACCGCTCAAGTATTCAAGGCTTAAGGTAAATTTGTTTCGAATTTATCCACTAACCAATAATGATTTCTCGAACAAAACGACTACCAAAATAAGCCAGAGTCAGAAGAAATGCACCGATAAAGGTCGCTGAAAGTACCGGTCTGCCGCGCCAGCCCCATTTTTGATGACCGACTGTGGTCACAAAGAAAACCAGCCAAGCAATAATAGATAGAACCGTTTTATGGGCTTGTTCTTTGGCCAACATGTTGTCTAAAAACACAAAACCACTGACCAGTGACAAGGCCAATAGCACGGTACCTGCGAGTAACAATTTAAAAAAGATCGTCTCTACCGTCATCAGAGGGGGCAGAGAAGAATGCAAAATAGCGGTTTTCTTTAGCTTGAGTCTGTTGTTAATGTATGCCAATTGCAGCGCATACAGCACCGCAATACTCAAGCAGCCATAAGCAAACAGCGCTAAAGTGATATGAATAATCAGTGCCGGCTGCATTTCAAGTTGGATTGACTGCACGTCGGGAACAACCAGACTAATTATCACCACGATTGCAGAGAAACTAAATACCACGGGCATTAAGATTGCCGCAGAAAATGAAAAGGAGGCGAGGGTTAACGTGAGTGTCACTAACCAAGCGATGAGAGACGCAACGTTAATCATGCTCATATTGGCACCATCACCTAGTATTATATCGAGTGACAATAAATACAAATGTGCGGTTAAAGCCAAAAATGCAGGAATAGCGGTAAGTTTTGGGTTGGGCCCTTGATGATGAAACAGGCGCGAGCCTACCCATACAGCGGAAGTAAGATATAAAACAATACAAATGATATGTATTAACACTGGCCCTTGACCCTTTGTTTTTTCACGATATTACCTAATTGGGCACTAAAGTATATCTTGCGTCGACTAGTATCAACCAAAAATAATGACTTGAACATTCATCTTTGGTTCTTATCTCTTATTACATTGGGTATAATCCGGCCCATAACAAATAGGAAATCGTGTAATTATGTTTGAAAATCTCACCGAACGCCTTGGCAAAACCCTAAAAGATATTAGTGGTAAAGGACGTCTAACCGAAGACAATATTAAAGATACACTCCGTGAAGTGAGAATGGCACTGCTTGAAGCCGATGTTGCACTTCCTGTTGTACGTGAATTTGTTGCTCAAGTTAAAGAACGAGCCGTTGGCACTGAAGTAACTAAAAGTCTTAAGCCCGGTCAGGTTTTCATCAAGATAGTTCAATCAGAGCTTGAAAAAGTGATGGGGGCTGCCAACGAGAAATTGAATTTGGCAGCGCAACCACCGGCTGTGATTTTAATGGCAGGTTTGCAAGGTGCCGGTAAAACTACCAGTGTCGGCAAGCTTGCCAAATTCCTTAAAGAGCGTGAAAAGAAAAAAGTGCTGGTTGTTAGTGCTGACGTATATCGTCCCGCGGCAATAAAGCAGCTACAAACCTTAGCCGATGATCTTGACGTTGGATTTTTCCCATCAAGCGCACTGCAGCGTCCTATTGATATTGCTAACGCGGCGATTGACCATGCAAAGAAACAATTTTTTGATGTGCTGATTGTTGATACCGCAGGCCGTTTGCACGTTGATGGCGAGATGATGGGTGAAATCAAATCGCTACATGAAGCAGTTAAGCCAGTCGAGACCTTGTTTGTGGTTGATGCCATGACAGGTCAAGATGCAGCCAATACAGCCAAAGCATTCAATGAAGCCTTACCACTGACTGGTGTGATATTAACCAAAGCCGATGGTGATGCCCGAGGTGGTGCCGCTTTATCTGTTCGACATATTACTGGTAAACCCATCAAGTTTATTGGTATGGGTGAAAAACTTGACGCCCTCGAACCTTTCCACCCTGAGCGTATTGCTTCACGAATTTTAGGCATGGGCGATGTGCTCAGCTTAATTGAAGAAGTAGAACGTAAAGTTGATAAACAAAAAGCCCAGAAACTTGCCGCCAAAGTGCAAAAAGGCAAAGGCTTTGACCTTCAAGACTTCAAAGAGCAGCTTGAGCAAATGCGCAACATGGGTGGCATGATGGGAATGATGGACAAAATGCCGGGGATGGGCAATATGTCTGCGCAGATTAAAGATAAAGCAAACGATAAGTCGTTTAATCAAATGGAGGCCATCATTAATTCGATGACGCCGGGTGAACGCAAACGTCCGGATGTGATTAAAGGATCTCGTAAAAAGCGCATCGCTGCAGGGTCTGGTACCCAAATTCAAGACGTGAATCGTTTGTTGAAGCAATTTATGCAAATGCAAAAAATGATGAAAAAGATGTCAGGCGGCGGCATGAAAAAAATGATGCGTAATATGAAAGGTATGATGCCTCCAGGTGGACCGGGTGGTATGCCTCCTCCAGGCGGCATGTTTGGTAGGTAAATAAAGTAGGGGGCAGAGTTGAACTACTGCGACTATGACCCCAACTTAAACGTTCAGCTTTCTAATCCAGTTGCTCACGCTCTCCATCACTCATCAATCTATAATGCTCGCCATTTTGAATCAGTAATCCTTCTGAATATTTTGTTGGAAAGCTTGAACGATAGTCATCTGGATGTTTTACATCGATGGCAAATAGCTTGTTAGCGAATTGGGCGTTAACACTAAACTGAATGGTGTGACCGACAACCAACGCTTTTGCGTCAAATTTTTTCAAAATGGCATCGATTTGAGTTTGCGATATATCTTCTTGGAAATACCCTCGATACCATGCCGGACCAGTTTTGTCTGAAACAAGCAATGCCTCTTCTTGGTTTGTGAGTCCTGGATAATAAAATTGTCGATAATATTTGCGAACAACTTCATTAATGTCAGTGAGTCGCCAACCTTTGTCGGTTACATCAGGATGAATGCCTCCGTGCACAAATATATAGCCGTTGATCATCTCAACGCTGTTTTTTGATCCAAGCCATCGGCCTATCAGCGCATCATTTGCGAATAAATCAGCTTGAGATTTACCTATCATTCCGGCAATGGGAATATATTTGTTTGCTGCAGAGCGAAAGTTGCCCTGCATGTTTTTTATTTCATGGTTGCCAATAATATAATGTACCTGGCCACCCACCTTTGCCGCTTCTTGTTCCAATTTGTAAACAAACCACAGCAACTGGGTAGTTGAGTCTCCTCGGTCAACTAAATCACCAACCAATACGAGATGACCTTTGTTAAAGACCCATGCTAAGTTTTCATCGATGACATTGTTAGCAATTAAAAAATCACGCAGCGCTTTATAATTACCCTCTAAATCGGATATGGCTACGATTGGCTGACCATCATCATAAATGGATGGTGGGCTCTCAATGTCAGCAACTAGGTCAAATTGAAACGCGCTATCATCACCATGAAAGGTAACCTCTGCAGAGACAGTTCGGTCGATAGGGTGATATTGTCGTTCAATCGAAAACCCTTGCTCGCGATTTCCTTTGATATAAATGGTTTCGAGTTGATCTTTGGTAAAAAACACGAACGGCCCTTCACCGTCTACTTTATTAGCAAGGGGATTGTCACCATAACTAATAGAGCCGTTCTGGCTGACTACAATCAAAATTGCGATGACTAGTAGAAACAACCCAACAGCAAGAAAATGACCAATATATAACGCGATTTTTTTTAACATGGCTTTACTCAGTTCTTGCTATGGAATAATTTTAGAATTTGCAAAATTCGGTGACTCAAAAGCAGCAGCAGATAGCCACAAAATATAAATAATAGTGTTAGCCAGAGACCGGTAAATACCTCCCCATCCTCGATATATCCGGGGGATGAAATAGTACCTACAACAAAGCTATTGCCATCAGCAACGGACCAAATTCCGATAGAGTTTGGAATGACCAGATTATAAAACCCTGCAAATATGAGAATGATCCCAAGTCCATAACCAAAAACAAACATGCTGTAATATAGGGTTTTAGAGACCCCTTTTCTCACCAATGAAATAGATCTGAAGCCCCTTGGTGGAGGTGCGCCATTGAGAATGTGACTGACATAACCTGAGGCCAGTTCTCGAGGCGGGCCAAAGCCTTGCAAAATAGTTTCAACGTCAGCAATTGAGCCTTTTGCTTCTGTTTGGTCAATGGCATCAAAAATATGGGATTCTATTTCCTTAACCACCTCGTTTGCTTCGTCCTGATTAAGTCTGGCCAAATAAAGTTCGAGGTCTTTCAAGTAGTTTCTTAATTTGTAGTTATCAGACATGGGCAATTCCACTGTGTTTTTCAATTAGTTTTGGTACGTTTTAACAACGCGTGAATGTCGTTAACTGATTGCTGCCAACGTGCATTCATGTCAGTTAGTCGTTGCTGGCCTTGTTGATTCAGCGTGTAATACTTTCGAGGTCGCAGCTCGCCTTCTTGAACCCAGTTTGCATCGATAATGCCTTCGCGCTTAAGGCGATCCAACAACGGGTAGAGGGTTCCTTCGCTAATTTTCATAGTCTCAAACTCATGTAAGTAGTTGAGCAACTCTAGGCCGTACAATGCTTTAGGTTGCAATGCGGCAAGGATCACTAACTCCAGTGAGCCTTTGCGTAATTGCACATCCCATTTAGATTCTGCTTTCATAAATAACCGGTGCACCTTGATACTTGGTTTTATATTATACTTTGTAGTACAAGGTATAATGTAGTGTTTAGTCTTTTACTATGCAATGCTATTTTTACGCACATTGTAAATAAGTGTGTCAGTCGAGCTTTTGAATCAAAATTGATGGTCTAAGTGAGAGTTCTCGCCTACTTAAATAAAGCTTTGACCACTCAGTGCAATAGTCCTTGTGAGTAATTGATTAAAACCTGCTTTTTAACTTGCATAACACTTTCATTCCCGTATAATCTCGCGGCCTTGATTTTCGGTACGTTTGTATTGAAAACCGAGGAAAACAAGTTAACAGTATCGCTATTACGAGTTTGAGGCATACATATGGTTACTATTCGTTTACAGCGTGGTGGCGCTAAAAAGCGTCCATTTTATCAAGTAGTGGTTGCAGACAGTCGTCGTGCGCGCAATGGCAAGTTCATTGAAAACATCGGCTTCTTCAATCCAACAGCACAAGGTCAAGCAGAGCGTTTGCGTTTAGATCTTGAGCGTGTTGAGCACTGGGTTGGACACGGCGCAAGCTTGTCTGAGCGTGTTGCTCGCTTGGTTAAAGATGCACAAAAAACAGCTGCATAAGCACTGTTTAGATAGATTGAGGTATAGATGAGTCAAGCGTCTGACACAATAGTGATTGGCAAAATCGGTGCACCTTATGGTGTGAAAGGTTGGGTTAAAATCACTACCTATACTGACGAAATACAAGGGGTATTTGACTATTCGCCATGGCTTTTGGGTGATGGCAAGAAAGAATACACCGTTGACCACTGGAAAACGCACAATAAAGGCGTGGTTGCGAAACTAATTGGGGTTGAGACCCGAGATGATGCTGAAAGTATCAAAAACCTTGATGTCTCTATCAAAGCAGAAATGCTACCTGAATTGGCCGACGACGACTATTACTGGCGAGATTTGGTCGGCATGCAGGTTATGACTGATAAAGGTTATAACTTGGGTGTAGTGAAAGAACTGTTTGAAACGGGCGCGAATGACGTAATGTTAGTCAAAGCCAATTTAAACGATGCTTTTGGTCAAAAAGAACGCATGTTGCCTTTCTTGCGCGAGCAAGTCATAAAAGAGGTAGATATGCAGGCGAAAACAATCACAGTTGATTGGGATCCCGGGTTTTAATGAACCCACCAGTGTCACAGCAAGAGTCGAACACTCTTTCTCAACGTTGGTTTGGTGTGGTAAGTCTGTTTCCAGAAATGTTTGACAGTTTTACTCAGCAAGGGGTGACAGGGCGAGCGGTGAAAAACCGCTTGTTGCAGGTAGAGTTTTTTAATCCAAGAGACTTTACCCACGACAAGCATCGCACTGTTGACGACCGGCCTTACGGCGGTGGTCCAGGCATGCTGATGATGGTTCAGCCGTTAAAAGACGCTATTCACGCTGCAAAAACTGCGGCGGGAAGAAAAACTAAGGTGATCTATTTATCACCTCAGGGAAAAAAGTTAGACCAAGCCGGTGTCAAAACATTGTCTGAGAATGACAGCTTAATTTTTGTCGCTGGTCGCTATGAAGGTATCGACGAAAGAGTCATACAATCACAAATCGACGAGGAATGGTCGATAGGTGATTATGTACTCAGCGGTGGAGAACTTCCGGCAATGGTGCTAATGGATGCGATATCGCGTTTTGTACCCGGTGTTTTGGGACATCAACAGTCAGCTGAACAGGATTCGTTCACTGACGGTTTATTAGATTGTCCACACTACACGCGGCCAGAATGTTTGGATGGAAGCAGTGTTCCTGAGGTTTTGTTAAGTGGTAATCACGAAAAAATTAGGCAGTGGCGGTTACAACAGTCGTTAGGTAGAACCTGGCAACGACGCCCTGAATTGTTAAATGACCTAGCTCTGACTGAGGAGCAAAAACGTTTATTGAACGCGTTTCAAAAAACGTTGGCGCAGCAAGATGACAGTTAACTAGGATGAGAGGATATGATGAGCAAAATCAGTCAAGATATCATCAAGAAAATTGAACAAGAACAGTTAAAAACTGATCTTCCGAACTTCGGTCCGGGTGACACAGTTGTTGTTAAAGTACGAGTTAAAGAAGGCGAAAAAGAGCGTCTTCAGGCTTACGAAGGCGTTGTAATCGCTAAGCGTAACCGTGGCCTACACTCTGCATTCACTGTACGTAAGATCTCTAACGGCGAAGGTGTTGAACGTGTTTTCCAAACACACAGCCCTGCTGTAGCTTCTATTGAAGTTAAGCGTCGTGGTGCGGTACGTCGAGCTAAGCTTTATTATCTCCGTGAGCGTTCAGGTAAATCTGCACGTATCAGAGAAAAGCTTAACTAAGATTTTAATTTACGCGTTATTGTTAACTTGTGAAAAACCCGCCATCTGGCGGGTTTTTTGTTTTGATGTTAGCTACAACCTTAACATCAAATACCCATCCAGCTTATTTAAACTTCAACACACTTGACTAAGCAACTCTATTATCCAGCATAAAAGCAGTGATATTTAAATCAACATTCTAAGGTGAATTGGTATAACCATAAAATGAACCACTAAAAGAGAAAAACGCGAATAGTGTGGTGACTTATTTATAATCAGTTGAAGCCATGATTGCTCTCCTACAAACGATAGACCCTGGAAAGTCGCCATCAGGTGTTGGTAATGCTATTGCATTGACGTAGGTACAAAATCAAAATGTATCGAGATTAGGTTTTTGTCGAATAAGCAAATTAGAGGTTGATGAAAATGAAGTCGTTGCTCTGGATATGTCTGGCGATGGCATTGCTTTAACATATGCTGGTGCGGAGCTTTTCACTACGGGTGTTGATTCTCGTAACCAACAAAGCTCAGTAATAGCCCTTCCTGATACCGCTGTAGCGGTTCCAAATCCTGCAACGTTAGCATTAATGCTTATTGGTTTTGTTGGTCTAGATCTGAGCCGGAAATTACAGCGTTAATTTAAAACACTGTTATAATACCAAACGGCTCATTTGAGCCGTTTTTTGGTTTTAC
>JAOMVH010000110.1 GCA_028356795.1 Aliiglaciecola sp.
CTAAACTTCGCGTTTCAATCGCTAAAGTTTTGAAAGACGAAGGTTACATCACTGACTTCGCAGTTAACGGTGACGTTAAGCCTGTTATCGAAGTAGCACTTAAGTACTTCGAAGGCAAAAAAGTAATTGAGAGCATTGAACGAGTCAGCCGTCCAGGTTTGCGCATCTATAAGAAAAAAGATGAGTTACCTAAAGTGATGGGTGGTTTGGGCATAGCTATCGTGTCTACCTCAAAAGGTGTGATGACTGACCGTGCAGCGCGTAAAGCTGGCATGGGCGGTGAGATCATCGGTTATGTAGCGTAACGGGAGATAGAATATGTCACGTATAGCAAAAGCTCCTGTTGATATATTGTCTGGTGTTGAAGTAACAATCGCCGGTCAAGAAATCACAGTGAAAGGAAAAAAAGGCACTCTTAGCCGCGTATTCAATGACGCAGTTGAAGTAGTACAAGAAGAAAACCAGTTAAAAGCACTTCCTCGTGAAGGCGTTGCTAATAATTGGGCTCAAGCTGGTACTGCTCGCTCAATTTTGAATGCAATGGTTACTGGTGTATCTGAAGGGTTTGAAAAGAAACTACAACTAAATGGTGTTGGTTACCGTGCTCAAGCACAAGGTAGCAAACTTAACCTTACGTTGGGCTTCTCTCACCCAGTAGTTTATGAAATGCCTGCAGGTATTTCTGTTGAGACTCCTACTCAAACTGAAATCGTCGTTAAAGGCGCCGATAAGCAGCAAGTAGGTCAGGTTGCAGCTAACATCCGTGGTTACCGTCCACCAGAGCCTTATAAAGGTAAAGGTGTACGTTACGCTGATGAAGTTGTGCGTCGTAAAGAAGCTAAGAAAAAGTAGGTAGGTGATACGATGGATAAGAAATCAGCTCGCTTGCGCCGCGCTACCCGCGCCCGCAAAAAAATTAGTGAACTGGCCGCGCATCGCTTGGTTATTAACCGCACACCTCGCCACATATACGCGCAGTTAATCGCGCCAAGTGGTTCAGAAGTGTTAGCGGCGGCTTCTACTGTAGAAGCAGACCTTCGCAAATCCCTTAAAGCTACGGGAAATGCAGAAGCTGCAGCAGCAGTAGGTAAAGCGATTGCAGAACGAGCTATCGAAAAAGGAATCAAAGAGATTGCTTTCGATCGCAGCGGTTTCAAATATCACGGTCGAGTTAAAGCATTAGCTGACGCTGCTCGTGAAGCAGGCCTTCAGTTCTAGGAGTTAGTTATGGCTAAAGTAGAAGTTCAACAACAGGGTGACCTGTTAGAAAAGCTAATCGCTGTAAACCGTGTATCAAAAGTAGTTAAAGGTGGTCGTATCTTTAGCTTTACTGCATTGACAGTAGTTGGTGACGGAAATGGTCGTGTTGGTTTTGGTTACGGTAAGGCACGTGAAGTTCCTGCTGCAATCCAAAAAGCTATGGAAAAAGCGCGTCGCAATCTTGTGAACGTTGATCTTAATGGCAACACGCTACAGCATCCAATTAAAGGACGTCACTCAGGCTCCAAGGTTTACATGCAACCTGCATCAGAAGGTACTGGTATAATCGCCGGTGGTGCAATGCGTGCAGTTCTTGAAGTTGCGGGTGTACAAAACGTACTTTCAAAATGCTACGGCTCAACAAACCCAATCAACGTTGTTCGCGCAACAATTAATGCCCTAACAGAGATGAACTCTCCGGAAGGTATTGCTGCGAAACGTGGATTGCCTGTTGATCAGATTTTGGGGTAATTGAACATGGCAACGATTAAAGTAAAGCAAACTAAAAGCTCTATTGGTCGTCTTCCTAAGCACAAAGCTACTTTGACAGGCTTAGGTTTACGTCGCATCGGTCATGTTCGTGAGTTGGAAGACACCCCAGCAGTACGTGGCATGATTAACCGTGTTTATTACATGGTTGAAGTAGTGGAGGAGTCATAGATGAAACTTAATACACTAGCTCCTGCACCTGGAGCGAAAAATACTGGTAAGCGCGTAGGTCGCGGTATTGGTTCTGGTCTTGGTAAAACTGGTGGCCGCGGTCACAAAGGTCAAAAGAGTCGCTCAGGCGGTTCTGTTAAGCCTGGTTTTGAAGGCGGACAAATGCCAATCCAACGTCGTCTACCTAAGTTCGGTTTCACATCTCGTGTATCTTTGGTTTCTGACCAAGTTACATTGGCTGAAATCGCCAAGGTAGAAGGTGACGTGGTTTCACTTGAATCTTTAAAAGCAGCAGGTCTTGTCAAAAAAGAAATGCTAAACGTTAAAGTAATGAAAAGTGGTGAAATCTCACGTGCAGTTACTGTAAAAGGTTTAAAGGTATCTAAAGGCGCACTTGAAGCAATTCAAGCAGCTGGCGGTAAAGTAGAGGAATAAGCTAGATGGCAAAACCAGGACAGGACTCAAGCGCAAAAGGCGGCTTGAGCGAGCTTAAATCAAGACTGTTGTTCGTACTCGGTGCGATCATCGTATTTAGACTCGGTTCATATGTACCTATTCCTGGTATTGATGCCAATGTGCTTGCTCAATTATTTGAGCAGCAAAAGGGCACCATCGTGGAAATGTTTAATATGTTTTCAGGTGGTGCGCTTGAGCGCGCATCGGTTCTTGCCCTAGGTATCATGCCTTACATTTCTGCTTCAATCATTATGCAGTTGCTCACAGTTGTGCATCCGCCAATGATGGAGTTGAAAAAGGAAGGTGAAGCAGGTCGTCGTAAAATAAGTCAATATACGCGTTATTTCACGTTGGTATTGGCCACGTTCCAAGCGATTGGAATTGCGACAAATCTACCTAACCTTATACAAGGTTTGGTTATTGCACCTGGTTTTGGTTTTTACTTTACAGCAGTAGTAAGTTTGGTAACCGGTACCATGTTTTTGATGTGGTTAGGTGAGCAAATTACAGAGAGAGGTATCGGTAACGGTATTTCTATTTTGATCTTCACTGGTATTGTTGCCGGTCTTCCTACAGCGATTGGACAGACTGCGGAGCAAGCCAAACAGGGTGATATTAATGCACTCTTGTTGCTATTGATTGCCGTGATTATCGTCGCTATCACGTATTTTGTTGTGTTTGTAGAGCGTGGACAACGTCGTATCGTTGTAAACTACGCGAAGAAACAGCAGGGCCGTAAGGTGTTTGCAGCACAAAGTACCCATTTACCTCTTAAGGTAAATATGGCTGGCGTTATTCCACCAATCTTCGCATCAAGTATTATTTTGTTCCCTGGAACTATTGCTAGTTGGTTTGGTCAGAATGAGTCATTCTCTTGGTTACAAGATGTGGCTTTGATGTTGTCTCCTGGACAACCTCTGTATGTGATGTTGTACGCAGCAGCGATTATCTTCTTCTGTTTCTTCTATACCGCGTTGGTATTTAACCCACGTGAGACAGCTGATAACTTGAAGAAGTCTGGTGCATTTGTACCAGGTATTCGCCCTGGCGAGCAAACGTCTCGTTACATCGATAAAGTAATGACACGCCTTACTTTGGCAGGCGCACTTTACATAACCTTTATTTGTTTGGTGCCTGAATTCATGTTGATCGCCTGGAACGTTCAGTTCTACTTTGGCGGTACGTCACTACTAATTATCGTAGTGGTTATCATGGACTTTATGGCGCAGGTGCAGACTCATTTGATGTCACATCAATATGAATCTGTTCTTAAGAAAGCGAATCTTAAAGGCTACGGCCGGTAAGATACGCGTTTACGGAGTGGTGATATGAAAGTTCGTGCATCCGTTAAAAAGATTTGCCGTAACTGCAAAGTCGTAAAACGCAATGGCGTAGTACGTATTATCTGTAGTTCTGACCCTAAGCATAAGCAAAGGCAAGGCTAATCGAAAAAGTGGTATTTGGGTGAATGCGGTCATACTACCGTCTCACCCAAGCTTAATTTGCAATTTGGTCATCGGGTAAGTATCCTATCGGGCTTTTTAGGCTGATGACATTTAATAAGAGGAGTGCTGTTAATGGCCCGTATCGCTGGCATTAACATCCCTGAACACAAGCACACCGTGATTGCTATCCAATCAATCTTCGGTATCGGCGCTACACGTGCGAAAAGCATTTGTGCCGCAGCTGGTGTTACAGAGTCGACCAAGATCAAAGATCTTGATGAAACAACGATTGATAAAATTCGTGACGAAGTTGCGAAGTTCATGGTTGAGGGTGACCTTCGCCGTGAAGTATCAATGAACATCAAACGTTTGATGGACCTAGGTTGCTTCCGTGGTATTCGCCACCGTCGTAACTTACCTCTACGTGGACAGCGCACTAAAACTAATGCGCGTACCCGTAAAGGTCCTCGTAAGCCAATTAAAAAGTAAGCGAGGTTAGTTATGGCTAAAGCACCTACTAAAGCGCGTAAGCGCGCAAAACGTCAAGTTGCAGACGGTATGGCTCATATCCATGCGTCTTTCAACAACACAATAGTGACTATAACTGATCGTCAAGGCAACGCCTTGGCTTGGGCAACGTCAGGTGGTTCTGGTTTCCGTGGTTCACGTAAATCAACTCCTTTCGCGGCACAGGTTGCTGCTGAGCGTGCAGGTATTGCCGCTCAGGATTACGGTTTGAAAAACTTAGAAGTATTCGTAAAAGGTCCAGGTCCAGGTCGTGAATCTGCTATCCGTGCTTTGAATGCAACTGGTTACAAAATCACTAATATTACCGATGTGACACCTATTCCTCACAACGGTTGTCGTCCACCGAAAAAACGTCGCGTTTAATCGACGGACAGTTGGAGAAAGATCATGGCTAGATATTTGGGTCCAAAACTCAAACTTAGTCGTCGCGAAGGAACAGATTTGTTCCTTAAAAGTGGCGTTCGAGCAATTGACTCGAAATGTAAGATAGATACTGCTCCTGGTCAGCATGGTGCCCGTCGTGGCCGTTTGTCTGATTACGGTGTGCAGTTACGTGAAAAGCAAAAAGTACGTCGTATGTATGGCGTATTGGAAAAGCAGTTCCGTAATTACTATAAAGAAGCAGCGCGTCTTAAAGGCAACACAGGTGAAAACTTGTTGCAGCTTTTAGAACAGCGTCTCGACAATGTTGTTTACCGTATGGGTTTTGCAAGCACGCGTGCAGAAGCACGTCAGCTAGTAAGCCATAAAGCAATTATGGTAAACGGTAAGGTTGTTAATATACCTTCTTATAACGTTTCTGCGGAAGACGTTGTTTCCGTTCGTGAAAAGTCTAAAAAGCAAGCGCGTATCGTTGCTGCACTAGAATTGGCGGACCAACGTGAGAAACCAACTTGGATTGAAGTAGACAGTAAGAAAATGGAAGGCGTTTTCAAACGTATTCCAGAAAGAACTGACTTGTCTGCTGAAATTAACGAACAGTTGATCGTCGAACTTTACTCTAAGTAAAGCATAATCAAGAGAGGAAACAATGCCGGGTTCTGTAACTGAATTCCTAAAACCAAGGTTAGTGGAAATAGAAAACTTATCACCAACACGCGCGAAGGTCACACTTGAACCTCTAGAGCGTGGTTTTGGTCATACTCTTGGTAACGCGCTACGTCGCATTCTTTTGTCATCAATGCCAGGGTGCGCTGTGACAGAAGTTGAAATCGATGGTGTATTACACGAGTACAGCACCAAAGAAGGTGTACAAGAAGATGTCATCGAGATATTGCTTAACCTTAAAGGTCTAGCTGTATTACTTGAAGGCAAAACTGAAGCTACCCTTACTTTAGTTAAGTCTGGTGCGGGCCCTGTTACCGCTGGTGATATCCAGCATGATGGTGATGTTGAGATCGTAAACCCTGAACACGTTATTTGTACGCTTACTGGCGATGCCGAGCTAAGCATGCGAATCAAGGTTGAAATGGGTCGAGGTTATGTTCCAGCATCAACTCGCCGTTCCTCTGAAGAAGATGATCGACCTATCGGTCGTTTGTTAGTGGATGCTTCATACAGTCCTGTTGAACGTATTGCTTACAATGTTGAATCTGCTCGTGTTGAACAACGCACAGATTTAGACAAATTAATCATCGATATGGAAACCAATGGTACATTGGATCCCGAAGAAGCGATTCGTCGCTCTGCAACCATCTTGGCTGAACAGCTAGATGCGTTTGTTGAACTTCGTGATATCTCTGAGCCAGTGGCTAAAGAAGAGAAGCCGGAATTTGATCCGATTCTACTTCGCCCAGTAGATGATTTAGAGCTTACCGTACGTTCAGCTAACTGCTTAAAAGCAGAAGCTATCCAGTACATTGGTGACCTGGTGCAACGCACCGAAGTTGAGCTATTAAAAACGCCTAACTTGGGTAAAAAATCTCTTACAGAGATTAAAGACGTGTTGGCATCTCGTGGTCTTTCTTTGGGAATGCGCCTTGAAAATTGGCCCCCAGAGAGTATCGCAGAAAAAGATTAATCAGGTCGCAAGATAAACTGATTTGTAAAGAAGGATAGAGCTATGCGCCATCGTAACAGTGGTCGTCAGTTAAATCGTAACAGCAGTCATCGCCAAGCTATGTTTAAAAACATGGCTGGATCTTTGGTTAAGCATGAAGTTATTAAAACTACTGTGCCTAAAGCAAAAGAGCTGCGTCGCGTAATCGAGCCTCTTATCACACTTGCTAAGCAAGATAGCGTTGCCAATCGTCGTTTGGCGATGGCTCGTACAGGTGATAAAGAAGTTGTAGGTAAATTATTCAGTGAACTTGGTCCGCGCTATGAAGCTCGCCCAGGCGGTTATATCCGTATTCTTAAATGTGGATTCCGCTCAGGTGACAACGCGCCAATGGCTTTCGTT
>JAOMVH010000111.1 GCA_028356795.1 Aliiglaciecola sp.
CATAATTTGCCGATAAACACTGTCCCACCCTTTTGCAGATTGCACCGCCTCAGCCAGAGGCATGTTTTCAGTGTTTTGTTGATTAACCTTTTCATCATGTTCAATGGGCGAATTATCTGGCGCAATTTTATTGATTGCCACTTGCAGTGCAACCATGGCTTTGTCTATTTCGTATTTTTCGTTATAACAAGCAAGGGATATTCGCAACGTGCCTGCCACGCCAAGTGTTTTCATTAGTGGCATTGCACAGTGATGTCCCACTCTCATTGCTACCCCCTGTTCGTTCAATAGTGTTCCGAGATCATGACTATTGTAGCCATTAACACTAAATGACACGGTTGAAATTCGCTCCCCTTGGCCATACACCACTATGCCTTTTACTAAAGCGAGCTTTGCCAAGAGGTAAGAAGTCAATTGACGCTCATGGTGATCAATTTGTTTGCGATGGGTATTAATAAATTCAAGTGCTTGTTTGAGTGTAAGTACACCCTCGACATTGGGTGTTCCTGCTTCAAACTTAAATGGCGCAGCTTGAAAAGAGGCAGTTTGATAATCAACTTTTTGGATCATCTCGCCGCCAGTCAAAAACACCGGGAGCACCTCAAGTTTCGCTTTTTTACCATATAACACGCCGATGCCGGTTGATGCATAAGCTTTATGACCACTAAACACTAAAAAGTCACAGTTCAAACGCTGTACATCGATGGCTAAATGGGCGATTCCTTGAGCAGCGTCAACTAAGGTTAATGCGTTAACGCTATTAGCTTTATCCAAAAATATCTTGATAGGATTAATGGTTCCCAACGCATTTGAAACCATGCCTAGGGCCACAATACACGTTGCTTCGGTGAGTAGTGATAACCCCTCTTCTATTAACCAATTCCCTGCAGAGTCCACTGGAATAACATCGATTTCAAGCTGCTTCTGTCTAGCTAATTGTTGCCAAGGCACAAGGTTGGCGTGATGCTCTGTTGCCGAAATAAGGATCCTTTTGCCATTGGGAATATCAGTATCGGCTAAGGCTTTGGCAACTAAGTTGATACTTTCAGTCGCCCCCTTGGTAAAAATAATTTCGGCACTGTGAGTCGCGCCTATAAAATCCTTCACATACGTTCGCGCTTGTTCGAATTCATTGGTGGTTCGCTGTGCCAGTGAATGGGAGGCACGGTGCACATTGGTATTTTTATAGGTATAGAAGTCGATAATAGTATCGATAACACATTGTGGCTTCTGCGTCGTGGCAGCACTATCAAAATAGATTGTTTGTTGGTTGTTGCCATGTTGAAAAAAAGGAAATTGGGCCCGAAGAGAATGCTCTTTCATAAAATTATGTTTGATTTAAGTCACAGAGGTTACATCTCATCATTGTAACTTGTTATGATTGTGGTGCCACTAAAACTCATACCTTTTGCGATTTGCTGAATGACAAAAACCAAAGCCTATATAATTTTAATATCAATGATGTTTATCAGCATACTCAGTATGGCTGGTATCGCTCTTCCCTTTCCGATTTTGGCCCCCTTATTTATCGATGTTCCTTTAAACGATTTTAATCACTACTTAAACATTCATCCCAAAATATTATTGTCTATTGTTTTAGCATCATTCCCCCTTGGGGCCTTGATTGGCTCGGTATTTTTAGGTGCGTTGTCGGATACCTATGGTCGCCGAAAAACCCTAGCAGGCTCGATAGGACTTAGTGCGCTTGGCTACATAGTGTCTGGCTATGCCTTATTAATGCAAGACTATTTACTGTTTGTGACAGCCCGCTTTACGACCGGTATTGTTAGTGGCAATGTCTCGATAGCTCGAGCGATTGCCGCAGACCTGCACCCTATAATTGATAAAACCAGGGCATTTTCTTGGACTTACGCAGCCGGTTATGTTGGTTGGCTGGTAGGCCCTTTGGCCGGCGGATACCTGATGCTTTTGGGAGCGCATACCGCCTTTTTTAGTGCATCAATTGCCTTATTTTTGGCTGCCTTGATGACGTGGGTACTGATTGCAGAAACAAGTACACAAACAAATCAAACCTTACGGCTGGGTGAGCTGATGTGGAAACATAATTCACTCAGGCTTTTACACAATCCAAGCTTACGACAAGTATTTTTTATCGCATTGGTTGTCAATTTAGGCTTGAACGCTTTTTATGAATTTTACCCCGTTTGGTTAGTTGAAACATTTTCCTTCTCCAGTGTACAAATAGGCCATCACACGGCGCTTTTGACACTATGTATGGTGTTAGCCAGCTCTTTATTAATTGAGCGTATCAGACATAAGTTTGGCAAAGTGAACACCATTATCACAGCGCTGACATTGGCTTGTTTCACATTGGTGATCACACCGCAAATAAGCCCAGATCTGATCCTCTATTATTTTGCACTGATGGGCATTCTTATTGCGTTTTTTAACGGGCTTCTACCCGTTTATTTCAGTGATCGCTATGAAGCATTTGGTCAAGGTAAACTGATGGGGCTATTGACCATTACCTTTTATTTGGCAAACGCAGGAATTGCGCTTATCGGTGGCATGGTTAGTTTGTTGGGAGCACAGTGGAGTGTGGTACTTGGCGGCGCTATTTTATTAATAGGTGCACTTTATTTATTTGTGTTTGACCGCAGGACATCATTTGAGCAAGCCAAAGCGTTGAGATAACAACACTTTGGCAACACAGGTTAATCAGGCATTTTTTCCAAGAAACATTCTCTTACTTCATTGGATTCCAACATAATTCCTTCTTCGTCTTCGCTAAGAGGAAAGACCAGAATCAAAGTATTGTTTTTCTCCATACCCGGCAACCACTGATTCAACCACGCGTCTAAGGATATCGCTTTGGGTTTACAATCAGGGAAGTCATCTTTCTCCCAAGCTTGGGCAAAATCCTCGCTTGGCCAAATGGGTAAACAAGCATCCTGCTCAGCCTGAAGCAACAACCAACCATTAGCGCCATAAAGCCCCCACAACTGACTGTTTTCGACAATCTTATCTAGGGCATATTCGAATCGTTCCTCAGGCTGTAATTTACTAAGAGAAACAAATTCGTCTACGGTCATTTCTGTCATTTAAGTTTTTCCCTATCTGTCGAGTGAGTTTAAGCGTTCTATACGTTGACAATTATTGCAAAAAGTCCGGTAAATTTCTTGCTTTATCCGAAAATAACGACCTTAATTATCGGCAGGGAAAAAAAATATGCTATCGGAATCTGCAAATAAGGCCTACGCTTCACCCAATAAGAAGTTATGGGTGTATGCAACACTTTTACTTATCGCTATTGCTGCAATGGCATACTATGGCCTGCTCAATCAAAAAGATCGGTCTACAAATCATGATTATTATCGTGTGCTGTATGAGGCATCTAATACCTTTAATGAAAACTTGCTTAAACTCGACAGCATGCATCGCTTTAAAGAAAGTATCCCATCTATTCGCTCTCTTTTACCAAGTTATAATCGCAATCAAATTCCTGAAAAAGTTCGCTTAGAGGCTAAAACCTTTAACTATCAAATTTCAGGTCAAACTATTCAGGTGAGATCGCCTGAATCGCCAAATTTTGTTGCGGGCTTGGCATTTGAAGATGTTTTACCTGTACCTAAAAACGGTTTCAGCCAATATCTGTTTGCTGACGAAAACGGACAAGTGCTTGCCAGAGTCGGCGATGAAAGAACCATTTCAATAATCGACTTAAGCAGTATCAACCAACAAATTCAACGTAAAAACAAACAGTTTCAACTCAATTTCAGCGAAGCCAAAAACGCCGCTGAAAATAAAAGCACACCACCATTGCCAAGTTATAGTAATCATGTCGATATGAAAATTTCTTATGGTGATTTTCGCGTCTACGTTTTTCCTTTTGCGCTATCAACGCCGCTCAAACAAAGCAAAACCGAAGAAAATTCCAAAGTTTCGCCTACCCTTGACCGCATATTTTTAGTTGGCTTGTTACCCCAGCACAAGCTAGAAAGTAGAGACAGTGGTCATTGGAATGTATCACTATTGATAGTCACGGTTGTCAGCCTGATGTTCATGTGGTGTTTGTTACGCTTGTTTCTGCTTCCCAAAAATCAATCAATTACTCGCAGCTATCGCGTTTTTACCTCGGCAAGCAGTTATCTGTTTTATATTGTTATCCTTTCATTGTTACTGGCTTACTTTCAAAAACTATTATTGCAATTCGACAAAGATGAAACTGCAACCGATTATGCCAGTCATTTAGCCCAATCTATAAATGACGATATCAAAGATGTTTTTACCCAACTAAACCGCTATCGCAGTTTCTATCATCATCTACTCGATGGATTATCAGTATTAGAAGAAGACGCGGAACAATATGGTAACTTCACAACACAGCAAAAAACTAACTTTAACCAAGAGTTCAAGAACGCATTAGTGAGTTTACAAGACTCGCCATGCGAGGGGCAAAAAGTCACTGCCACAATGCCGGGCAGAGCGGGTACCCAATATGCTACTTTTCCAATCGAGTATCATTGCGACAAAACATTAACTGACCCCGAATTTATTAGCATGCGTGTAAGTGATTTTTCGTTGAATGTTATGTTGGCGGCATACCAATCGAATCAGGCAGGCGTTGATACACTGGATTTTTACTCTAATAATCAGACCGTTTACCTTCGACCTGGTGAGTCCCTCGAAACGTCTTTTTTACCTGGTTTTGAACAATCCAAAAAAAATAAAATTTTGTCGGTATTTGCATTAAATAAGGAGGGGAACTCTGTTCTACCTTCGGTGAATTTTCAGGAAAGTAATTCACTGCCGGAAACCTTCAATCTTTCGCACCGAGATTATTATAAGTTAGTTAGAGATCAAAAAGGTTGGGATCTCACATTCGCTGGAGCGTCAGAAACCGCAACCCTGAGCTTTGAAAATGTTTATATGCAGCGTCTATTAAATGTCAACAATGGCACACGGGGAACGACCATCTCCATCCCAATTGGTAACAATAACAAAAAAGAGTCAGCCACAAGGGATTATATCATTGGCGCAGATGTCCTGCTGCCTTCCATGTCACTAGGCCAATCCCCTCCTTTTGACTTTGTTTATATGGTGGTAGAAAGAGGAACGGGGAATGTTTTATTTCACAATGATTCAGATCGTTCTTTGGTAGAAAACATCTACTTTTCAGGTGACGTAAGTTCACCTCTGAGCAAATGGTTAAAAGCGGGGTTAGACCATTACACCGAATTGGGCGAAGATCTGATTTCTGGTACCTATCACGGACAAGAAGGCCGGTTTGCGGTAACCAATACAGTAGTAGATAAATGGGCAGTCGTTGTGTTTTATCCCAATGATAGTTTACAGACATTTATGACTAATCAATTTTTGTATGTAGCAACGACGTTCAGTTTAATTATTATTTTAATGGTTGTGGCGATTTATTCGGCCAGGCACTTTATTTGGACAAGTACCTTAAAAAAGAAACTCAATTTACCAGCAAAATTAAATGTTCGTTTAGTCATGCTCGTCAGTTCAGTGTTATTTAGTGCAAGCTATAGTTTTTATATTGTTGGGTATAATATTGAGTCGTTTCTTGTTGCACAATCCAGTTGGCAATGGTCACTTTGGCTGCCAATATTCGGCATGTTAATTGCCACAATAACAATCTATCGGGGCTGCTTTAACCACTTTTGTTATCCGCTTAATTTGGTCACAGCTATCGATAAAAAAGCGGCAAGAACCGGCGCAAAAGCGCTGATCATTGTGCTTTTAGTCGCCGTAAGTGGACACTTTATTTATTTACAACACACCGCCAATGCACCGCAAAAAAGTTTAGACTTTCACTACCAACAACTTAGTTGCAACTGGCTCAACTATGAACGTAACGAACTAGTATCAATTGGCCTTAGCCGTTATCCAAATTCAATCACGTCACAACGAATATCTCCCTTAGATTTGTTACCTCTAGATCCGAAGTGGCGTGAAATTTTAAAAAATAGAAGTGGTACGTGTGTTAATCATTCGAATCAAGTTCACCCTGATGATTACCCTAAATTGAGCTCCGCATTTGGGGCAACATATATGTGGCAATGGATTAATATTTACTTACTAGATAATGAATTAGCGCTTCCCTATCAACCACTTATGGCATTTGAAAAATCAACTAAGCAAGAGAACCGGTCGACCACATCAAAATTTATGTTTACCACCATCTTGTTTATTATCTTACTAACCTTGGTTATTTTCATGTGGTTTAAGTTCAATACCCGCATAATGTGGAACCGACTATATTGTCCCGAGCGGTTTTTACAACATATTGGCAGAATGACACGTTCGGTAAATACTTTGGCGTTTGAGGAGCGCAATCAAAACCTTAAAATTGAATGTGACACAATTAAACTCAATGGCATTGGTTTAGCCTTGTTAATCCGCACGATGAGTTATAGTCAAAACGAAAAAATCACCAATTTAATGGATGGTTTTGATGAGCTATACAATTTAAGTCCGTGTTTACAAAAGTTCAGTAAAGACAGCGAGTTTTTACCAAACTTAAAACTAAATTTAGCCACAGAAAAGGGATCGGAAAAGCTCAAAGTTGAGATGTGGAACATTGAGACTTGTTTAGAAAAAAGTGAATTTAGGCAACTGCTGCTAGATTTAATTATGGAGTTAAAATCTCTAACACTCTCTAAACAAATCGCTAGCTTTACTATTTTCGCTGGTTTCCATAGTTTGCAACGGGTCAAAATGAAAGATCCTATGATGCTAGATAAAAATA
>JAOMVH010000112.1 GCA_028356795.1 Aliiglaciecola sp.
TATACCAATCCTCTGCCGTTTTTTAGTGAGAAAGACCAACAGGGTAACTTAGGCGGATATTCGGTGGAGTTGGCTCGTTTGGTGACACAAAAAGCGGGATATCAAGCCGATATTGAAGCGCTTCCTTGGGCTCGAATACTGTTGACCGCAGATTCTCAGCTTCAAGCGTTAATCCTAGGGTTAGTGCGTACGCCAGAGCGTGAAGATGATTATCACTGGATTACGCCTATAACCCGCAATAATGTAGCGATATACGTGGCTAAACCCCAAACTATCCCGTTAACCTCATTTAAATCTGTGGATAACTTTGGTTTTGTCGCGGTATTACGTGATGACTATCGTCAACAGATTTTAATTGAAAACCAAGTCTCCAATATGGTGACATTCAATACTTGGCATCAAGCCTTGGGTTCATTGATTAAAGGGCGAGTAGATAGCGTGTTTTTTTCAGATATTGGCGTTATATTAACGTGCAAACAAGCTAAGTTGGATTGTTCGTCAATACAGCGAACCATGGTGCATGATGAGACCATGAGTTACATTGCAATGCCCAAACAAGCTTACACAGACAAAACGGCTGCTAAGCTCAAAGCCGCAGCCATTGAGGTTAAAAATGAGCAAAAATTTAAGCAGATGTGGCAAGCCAATCTAGAAAAACATACCAATATGTCTCAAGCAATGCAGCTGGTAGACGGAGTCGTCAGTGTCAACGTTATACCTTAATGGTTATAAACCCTTGGCCATTCTATTTTTCTGTTTTGTCGCAGTTTATAGCGCAAACGCATCGCAATTAGCACAAACGACTTCGAACTTGAATACGCCGAATGTTTTAGATAATGGTGTATGGGTGCTCACCAATCCAGAAGCTCCTTTTGTGGTGGCAGATGACAAACGTCAACTAAGCGGTTATTTAGTTGATGTTGTTAACGGCATATTGGCGAAAGCTGATATTAAACAAGGTATTTTAGCCGCGCCTTGGGAGCGAGTGGAAAAAGAAGCTAGAACAAAATCCAATGTGGTGGTTTTTGCATTAGATGGCGAAAAGGACCAATTCAAAAGCCTAAAAGAGCTAGAGTCTTTGGGCTCTATTGCAGTATTAGACAAAGATGTGCGTCATCGCATTTTGTTGGCAGCAGGTTATCCAGCCATTCATACTTTCCCTTCCTGGCAGGAGGCCATCGACGCAGTGAATATTGGAAAAAGTGATGCAATATTTTTCTCTGACCCGGGTATCAAACATTTTTGTTTTGTTGAGGGAAAAGATTGCAATCGGCTAGGTCGCGTGTTTATGTATCGAAAAATATTCAGTTATTTAACACTTTCTAAAGTGGGAACAGATGAGAGCCTGGTTAACAAAATTAAACAAGCGGCCTCTTCATTTAAAGCGTCTGAACAATATCAACAAATTATGCACTTCTGGGTCGAGAAGTACAAAAACCAGCCTATTCCTATGCATATAGAATAAGGTGTTTTAAATTTATGGGAACAATAATGGGAATCAACCATGACTAAACTCGTTAAGTATCACGCACATGACCTATACGCGATTATCGCAATTGACAATGGTAAAGCTAATGCAATCTCACACGAGGTGATAGAACAGATTAACCTGTGTTTAGATAAAGCGGAGAAAGATAAAAAAGTAGTTGTTTTAACTGGTAAGGACGGTATGTTTTCCGCCGGTTATGATTTAAGCGTGATGAAAAAAAGCATGGAGTCAGCCATGGAATTGGTTGAAAAAGGCTCGACCTTGTCTCGCCGTTTATTGTCTTTTCCAATGCCGGTCATTGCCGCTTGTACTGGACATGCCGTAGCTAAGGGGGCATTTTTGCTTCTATCCGCAGATTATCGGATCGGTGTTGAAGGTGAATTTAAAATTGGTTTGAATGAAGTGGCGATCGGAATGACGATGCACAATGCGGGTGTAGAGTTAGCCCGAGGTCGACTGAATCCCGTTTTCTTTAATCGCTCCGTCATCAATGCAGAAATTTTTGGTCCAACTCAAGCTCTTGATGCGGGCTTCTTAGATTTAGTGGTTAAACCTAAAAAGTTTGAACGTACGGTTGAAAAAGTCGCCGGAGCGATGTCATCACTGGATATGCGAGCACATCGTCAAACCAAGCTAAAAGCACGCTCTGAATTACTTGCTACACTTGATGCTAGCATTGAAATCGATCGCGGTGGTTCTTTGTAACCACCATTGCCAATTTTTATTGTCTAGCAGAACCTAAATTCAGGTCACTTTACCTTGTGAGAACAATTTGTGAGTCAATTTTCAGAACTACCCCTTAAACCCGAACTGGTCAAAAACTTAGAGACTCTTGGGTTTGATTCTATGACCGAAATCCAAGCACAAAGCTTACCTAAAATACTTGCCGGTAAAGACGTGTTGGCAAAGGCAAAAACAGGCAGTGGTAAAACAGTCGCATTTGCTTTGGGACTATTAAATCGCTTAGATGTGGAAAGGTTCCGCATTCAAGCATTGGTCATGTGCCCAACTAGGGAGTTGGCCGAGCAAGTGGCAGAAGAGATCCGCCGAGTTGGCCGAATGATTGATAATATGAAGGTACTGACTTTATGTGGTGGCTCTCCAATGGGGCCACAAATTGGCTCACTTTCTCACGGCGCTCACATCATTGTTGGCACACCAGGTCGTATCATGGATCATTTGTTTAAACGGCGATTGAATTTACGTGATGTCAATACATTGGTGTTGGATGAAGCCGACCGTATGCTCGATATGGGCTTTGAAGATGAAATGGAAGCGGTGATTAAGGCCGCGCCCAGTGACCGTCAAACGTTACTTTTCTCAGCAACATATCCAGATCAAATCAAACAAATTAGCATGAAAGTACAGCGTAATCCCATTGAGGTGAGCGTTGAGTCAACCCACAATACAACCAAAATAAAACAGTTGTTCTTTGAAGTTCAAGAAAGTCATCGAGTCAAAGCAACCGCTGCCTTGCTAAGTGAATTTCAACCTGAGTCAGCGATTATTTTCTGTAATACTAAAGTTGCCTGCCAATCCCTTTTAGACGAACTAACGGATCTTGGCTTTTCTGTACAGGCCCTGCATGGTGATCTTGAACAACGTGATAGAAACCAAGTGTTGATTAGGTTTGCCAATAAAAGCGTATCTATATTAATCGCGACTGATGTGGCCTCGCGTGGCCTTGATGTAAAAGAAGTGGGTGCAGTGATTAACTATCAAATTACCCCAGACCCAGAAGTGCACATTCACCGTATTGGCCGAACAGGCAGAGCGGATGCTGAAGGCTTAGCCTTTACTTTGTGTGCCCCCAATGAAATGGCTCGCGCAAATGCGATTGAGGATTACCAGCAAAGTAAAATTGAATGGAAAGGCATTCAGGCAATGCGTTTCCATGCCAATCGAATTATTCAACCCGCCATGGAGACAATCTGCATCGATGGTGGTAAAAAAGCCAAGCTACGACCTGGTGATATTCTCGGTGCCTTGACCAAAGATGCTGATGTTCCCGGTGATGATGTTGGAAAGATCAAGGTGACAGCCACTCATAGTTATGTTGCGGTGAAGACGCGTAGTGTTAAACGCAGCCTCAAGCAATTTAACGAGGGTAAGATGAAGGGCCGCAAGTTTAAAGCTCGTAAGCTAGCCTAAATCTAGCGTGAGTTGCTATCTAATCCTCAAAAGTCAAATGACTAAATTGTGTCAATTTGGCCTTTGAGAAATCCCCCTTTTTGACATTACACTGACGCAAGATCATGGCCGCCAAGAGTTTGTCATATTGGTGTTGATGGCGAACTAATAAGCTATCTCCCTCGGTTATCACTTCCACACCAAAGAGCGCAGCTTCAAACAGCACCGTTGAGTTGATACCATGCACTCTTTTTGCTGATTTAATTAATGATTGGGAGCTGGCATTGCTCCAGCTGCTGTTTTTGGCATTGAGCTGATAATGACTTGGATCGCGAGGGTGAGTCTTGAATATTAGCGTCTCATTTGGGTAGAGGTTTTCGATGTAATCAATGAACTCTTGCATACCTTGGGTAAATCGAGAGTGGGACTGAATATTTGAATCCTTTGCCATCTGCAATGGTATGAAAGTGTAGTCTTTGAGTTCGCTGTAAGCTGGGATCGGATCAAAAAACTCTTGACGCTTTTGACTTAAAATCGACAAATAGTCTGTTGGTAACCATGCTAAGTCATCTCCAGCGAGTACGCTTTCCACATTAATACCGCATGGGTCGAAATACATATAATCAGCTTGGGGAAAAAAACCACACTCACAGAAACTGTATGGAATATCCAGGTCTTGCAACTGCCTTTTAATTAAATCAAAACAGCTGATACTTCCTCCCCAAAATACCACACCCTCACTTTGCGCTAGCAGGTTTGAATCAACGCGCTGCAAAGGGTGGCGATAAATCAACCTTATACCTTGCTCGTTTAACCATGTCTGAAATGCGTGAGACCACATGGGGTGTCGATCAACCGGATTAGTGCAGAATAACATGATATAAGGTATCTGAGGCGCATCGTGGTAAAATGACCAGTTGTTCAGCATTGCCGCAGAGATATCCAAGATTCGATATTTCTCGATATGGGCAATCGCAGATAACATCTCGACTTTATTGCTGGTTGAAGTAACTACCACCGAAGTGCTGGTAGGATCGAATTGTGCTAATGACGTATCGGAGGCGTTACCATCGCTAAATAATGTCCTGATTGGCGGCTTGGCGGAAGTGTCTTTGATTAAGGTATGAAAAGCAGATATCGAATCAGAATTGCCAAGTAACACATAGTCTTGTTGGTTTAGCGCAGTAAGATCACACAAATCAATATTTAAATTCTTAGTCAATGGATGATGGGTAGTTGGTAAACAGTTGGTCAACTTGATGATCCTATTGGTTGCGTAACTCTGTATTAACTGCGGGCAGATGTTCTATTGATACTACACTGGTAAGGTGTAAGTTCACTATAAAAATACACGATTGTTCTGACAGTTAGATGTCACAATAATGTCAACAACATATATTATGTTGTTTGTTTTCAAGAGGCGTTAAAATGCAACTTAGTGCAATATTTTTAGGGGCTGGCTCGGCGTTTTCAGCGCAATTGGGCAACTCTTCAATGGTGGTTGTGAAAGACCAGTTACCATGGTTAATGATTGATTGCGGCTTTGATAGTATTCAACGTTTTAATGCCGTGTTCGAAGATAGCTTACCGCCAGACGTTTTTATCACCCATTGTCATTACGACCATATTGGTGGACTCGTTGAGCTCTACTTTCAAGGGCGTAAACATCAATATCGCCCTCGCGTGTATGTGCCACATCATATTGTTGCTACTTTGGTGAACTTGTTGGGCAATACTGACTTGGCTGAAGGGGGAGAGAATGTTTGGGATGTGCTTGATTTGGTGCCTGTGATCCAACATTTTTACCATAAAGGTGTACAGTTTAGTGTTCATCCAGCTCGGCACCACCGCCATTTGAGCGCCTTTTCATTGCACCTCAATGGTTGTTTTTTTTACACAGGTGATACCCGCCCGATACCTGAGATAATTGCCCATTCGGCAAGTCAAAATGAAGTGATTTTTCATGATTGTTGCTTGCAGGGAAACCCTAGTCATAGCGGTCTGCAAGATTTACTAAGAGAATACCCCGAATCTGTCTTGTCACGGATTCAGGTTTATCATTATCACAGTGTGACTGATGCAGATACGTTTTTAGCCGCAGGTTTACAAGTCGTCAAAGAAGGGACCGAAATCCCTTTACCGGTCAACAACCACCCGTGTGTAGAGCTTCAAGTTCAAGACCCGTTAAAGATTTCTGGATAAACAATTGCCAATTTTACGCACACACTGCGGACTGTCTATTTTCCAAATTTAAAGATAAATCGATCTGTTTTTCCGCGAATTGAAGGGTCAAAAACATTGGTATCATAATTGTCATTTTTGTTGCGCAGATAAAATGCCTCTTCAAGCAATGTAAACCCTGCTTCTGCAAAATGAAATTTAACGATGTTAGGATCAATTCGATGCAATGTATTCGCAGCTTCATATCCTGACCCCGCGTGAGCTGCATGATCGATGATGATCACCTGACCGTCGTCTTTTAGCATTTGTGCTAGTTTGGCAAGTACCTTTTTGTGATCGACGACTTCATCGCGAAGAGTGATGACTTCGCCATCCCTCACCATGGACGTAAAGAACAAGTCATGATAGTTAAGTGCAACAAAGGCAGTGTCTACTGAGTTATTTGGTACATCAATATCGGCAATTGCAATATTGTCTAATCGCTGATCTTTGGTGCGCGCTTGCATGCCTTGCTTGGCGAAGCGCCAAATGACTTGATCATTTTGAGCGTACACTTTGCCGTCACTGCCGACTGCTCGTGAAAATAGTTCGGTATACCATCCACCTCCTGCAAACAAATCCAATACGGTATCGCCTGGCGCAATGCCTGTAAAAGCTAATATTTTGTCTGGTCGTCTGGCTTGATCTCGAATACGGTCTTCAGCGGGCCGGTTATCTGCATTCAAAATTTGAACAATTTGATGTTGTGTCAAAGGAGCAGTCTCAACTTCTTGGGCTTGCAGTGAAACTGCGAAAACCAAAGAAGGTAAAAGTAA
>JAOMVH010000113.1 GCA_028356795.1 Aliiglaciecola sp.
ACTGCAGTTTACTGCAACAATGAACATTTGTTCCCGTTGTTGGGTGTACCACACATCGGGATATTGGCTATGCATGAAATGTTTGTCCTGCAAATATAAAGCGGCAATATCGCAACTTCTTACACCGATAAATGCCAGCGGTGTTGCGGTTGGCTCGACTTGCTTAAATACGAGCCCATCGTCGGTTTCATCGCCAGTCCAAAGCATCTGGGTAGGGCTAAACAAATAGGGTTTAAAAGACTGCGGACCGGTATTCCACTGAAAACAGCGGTTTTCCTGTGCTTGCTTTAGTTGGTAGCTACCGGGCTCAACCTGTTCTTGTCTACCCCAAGGAAGCTGCTCGAAGTTATTGATGTGCTCAAACTGAATTGCGCCTTGTTTTTCCGTAGGACCAACAACCTGATAGCCTTCGTCTTTTAGCGCCTGATACAATTGCTCAAAATCTTGGCGTAGCAGTAATGTCTTATCCATAATGATTATCTTTTAACCAGCTTTCTAAGGATTCAATGCCCTCACCAGTTTTCGCAGAGATTGCCAATACCGGACAGCCGGGGTTTAAATGAGATAAGTCGTGTTTGACCCGTTTAAGATCAAAATCGACATAAGGTAAGAGATCACTTTTGTTGATAAGTACAAGGTCACATTGGCTAAACATATGGGGATATTTAATCGGTTTATCTTCACCATCTGTCACTGCCATAATCGCAATGCGCGCCGACTCACCTAAATCAAATAATGCCGGACAAACGAGATTGCCAACATTTTCAATCATCAATAAAGAAAAAGAACTGTCGGCCAAGGCGTTTACGCCCGCATCAATCATTTCTGCATCGAGATGACAGCCAGTGCCGGTATTGATTTGCAAGACCTTACCGCCAGCGGCTTCGATCCGAGCGGCATCATTGCTGGTTTCCTGATCTCCTTCCAGAATAGCCATGTTTTGGCTTAAGCTGTCGTTTCTACTAAGGAGGGTTTCAATCAGTTGTGTTTTACCCGCACCAGGTGTACCCATTAAATTGATACAGGTGATCTTATTTTCTGAAAATTGTTGCCGATTATTCTGTGCAATTGCGTCATTGCCTGCCAACAATGACTGCTGCATATGCACCGTTGAGGGATCTTGCTGAAGATTAATTACCTGAGTTTCGGTTGAGTCAGCAAGTTCAGATAATCTAGCTTTATCGGTTGAACATCCGCAGTGTGTACACATTAGCAATACTCTATTTGAATAAGGTTTAATTCGTTTCCAGTCAGAACCTGATGCTGATAACTGCCACATCGACACGCTTCACCCAACCGACTGATCTGATGTTCATCACCACATTGAGAACATTTAACCGTTGCGTTTACAGGCTCAATCCGCAATTGCACATCCGCTAGCCCAGATTCTTCTTGCACCATGGTGAAACAAAACATCAAGCGCTCAGTGTCTACGCAGGTTAGTCGACCCACTTCAATCACAATACCTTTGAGCACACGCTTTGATGAGTCTGGCGTATGTTCTTTGACTGACTCAATCAATGAGCGGACAACTGACAATTCATGCATTCAACTTGTTTCATCCGTAACATCAGCAAATTCTAGGTAACTGGATCCCATAAGGTAGTTCAATCATGCGCTTGCTATTAAAGTTAGTATTGATATAGAGCAAACTTTGCTCAGTTTTTACGACTTGTCCGATTTGACATGCATGACGACCATATTGATTATCTCGTAGTACAGCTAACGCCTTGTCTGCTTGACTCTTAGGCACCAAGAATACAGCTAAGCCTTCATTCGCAAAAAACAGCGGATCCATACCCAGTAAATCGCAAATTGCCTGGGTTTGAGGTCGAATAGGTAATGACTTCTCATCCAATGAAATGGTGACATTGGATGCGTGGGCAATTTCATGCAACACGGTTCCCACCCCACCACGGGTGGCATCGCGCATAACCCGAATATCTGGGCAATGTTGCAACAGATCGGCAATCAGTCCATTCAAAGGCGCACAATCACTGGCCATACTTGCTTCTAGGCCTAACTCCTGCCTTGCCAGCATGACGGCAGCACCGTGATCACCGATAAATCCATTGACCAAAACCACATCGCCACCATCGGCCAAAGTAGAATTGATGTTGATTTGAGCCGGAATAACGCCAACACCTGAGGTATTAATAAAGAGTTGGTCAACCTGCCCTTTTGCAACCACTTTGGTATCACCAGTGATGATACGAACCTGAGCCTCACGAGCCGTCTTGGCCATAGTTTGCACGGCAGTGCGCAACACGCTTATTGGCAGACCTTCTTCGAGGATGAAACCAGCACTTAAATACATAGGCACAGCGCCACTCACAGCAAGATCATTCACTGTACCGCATACCGCTAGCTTACCAATATCCCCACCCGGAAATATCAGCGGTGACACCACAAAACTATCGGTAGTAAACGCCAGCCGATTGCCAAATGCTGTCAATGTTGGCAAATCCAGCACTGCAGAGTCTTGCAACGCGGCTTCATCCTGGGCACCAAACGCTTCAACAAAAATATTATCGATTAGCTGGGCTGATGCTCTTCCACCTGCTCCATGGGCAAGTGTAATTACCTCGTTATCACGCATCCTCAGAGTACTCCGGTTGGGATTCGTTGAAGGGAATTTGTTTGTACTTGTAATAGGCCGCGCAGGCACCTTCTGACGAGACCATCAATGCACCTAACGGACTTTCAGGTGTGCACGAGCGGCCAAATAGCGGACATTGATTGGGCTTACGTTTACCAATCAACACGTCTGCACAATACTTGGAATCATCACATTCACAGGGTGACGATTGGGGTGCAACAAGACTCCCATCAAACTGAGCATATTCGGGTTGCAATGAGCCTACCGAGTTGGCCACGTTTCCAAGCCCACGCCAATTGAGTTCACTGTTTTTAAATACCTCATTCATTGTTTGTTGAACCAAAACATTGCCTTGTTTCGAAACAACACGTGAATACGCATTTTCTATTTCACAACGCTGCTGGCTGAGTTGTAACAGCAGCATGTGCAAGGCTTGCAACACGTCAATGGGTTCGAAGCCTGCGATCACTAGGGGTTTGTGATACTTTGCGGCGATGGGTTGATAACACTCACTGCCCAGCACAATACTGACATGCCCGGGACCAATAAAACCATCAAGCTCAGCTTCACCGGTGTCTAACAAGGTAGTTAGCGTGGGCATGAGTCGAATGTGATAACACAAGAATTTCAAATTTTGAATGTGTTGCTGTTTTGCCGATTGAATGGTCAAGGCAATGCTTGGCATGGTGGTATCAAAACCGATGGCAAAAAACACAATCTTTTTGGTTGGGTTGTCGAAAGCCAGCTGAGTAACATCTAAAGGGGAATACAGGATGCGAATATCTGCACCTTGCGCTTGGATTTGTTGCAGAGATCCTTTAGCACCCGGCACTCTAAGCACATCTCCAAATGTCGCCAATATCGTATCTGCCTGTTGCGCCACCCATGTTGCTTTGTCAATGGCTTGTGCAGGTAACACACAAACTGGGCAGCCGGGTCCGTGAATAAATTCAATATTTTCATTCAGTAACTGATCAATGCCACTGTGAAAAATAGCATGTGTATGTCCACCACAAACTTCCATAATTTGCACCGGGCGTCCAAGGCTTTCGGCAACCCCATCAGCTAACTGATTGATTTGTTTTACTAAGCTGGTGACAATGTCTGGGTTTCTAAATGCCCTTGTATTGAAGGTTAGTTCACTGAATGAGTTAGTCATCACTCATCTCCCTTAGCAGTCTAAGTGATTGTGTTGCTTCCTCTTCATTTATTACGGCCATGGCAAACCCAACATGCAGTAATACCCAACGTCCAACAAGTTCGTTGGCTTGCTGATTGTCTAGCAACAGCATGGCCAAACTGACCTCTCGCCTGACGCCATCGGTTTCTGCAACCGCCTTGCCACTAAGCTTATCTGTGATACGTATAATTTTTGCTGGAACACCTAGACACATGATTTTGACTCCAGTTGTTGCAAAGCGATGACACTTTGCCCAAGTGCGATCCCGCCATCATTGCTCGGCACTTGCTTATGGCTATAAACTTGATAACCGCTGTTTTCTAACTGTTCTTGCATGGCGGTCAAAATCAGCGAATTTTGAAAAACGCCACCACTGAGTACCACCTGGCGGCCACCATATAGCGATTGCTTAGAAGTATGTTTGATTAGTGCAACCCAGCTATCTACAAAACTTTGATGAAACCATGCTGCCAATAGGGCTTTTTCGACGCCCTTATTGAGATAATCAACCAACGCCACCAAAAAAGGTTGTGGATCGAGTTGTAACAGTGAATTGTTTGAGGTCAGGCTAAACACACAACGTGGTAACATCACCCCATCAACAACCCAATCTGCTTCCATCGCTAAGGCTTCTAACCCCATTGCCGCCTCGCCTTCAAAACGTTGCTGAGCAGGTGCAACGCCAAGTAGCGCAGCCACGCCATCGAATAACCGACCCGCAGAGCTGGTTTGCGCAAACATGTGTTGATTTTTGATAAGCAGCTGAGCTTGAAAACCGTCATATCCAACCACCTTGCTCATCAAACTGTCGTCTTCTGACGGTACATCTAGCATGCCCGCTTGGTGCAACAGAATGAGTGCGTTGCGCCAGGGTTGTTGACTCGCTTTTTCGCCGCCAAGTAGGGCAAAGGGCTTCAAGCCGCCCACTCGTTGGCACTGCTGAAAATCAGCTAGTAACAGTTCGCCCCCCCACAAGGTTCCATCGTCACCATAACCAGAGCCATCCAAAATAATGCCCAACACGGGAGACTCAGGATAGACTTGATTATCCACCAGACAAGCCGCAAGGTGCGCATGATGATGTTGTACTTCAACAACTGTGAGATTGTTCTTCGTCGCGATTTTTCTGCCTAGCTGTGATGAAAAATAGTCTGGGTGTTTATCCACAACCACAAGATCTGGACTGACATTAAATAGTCGACCAAAATCCGCAATTTCGGTGGCGGTTTGAGCAAAACAGTTTGGCTGCGCCATATCGCCATTGTATCCAGACAAGACCACGCCATCGTTTGATGTCAGGGCGAAGGAATTTTTGATATCTCCCCCCATTGCCAATATGGTTTTATGGCTATTCGCTATCAGCGAGCACTGTATTTTGTCAGGAACAAATCCCCTTGCTCGGCGCAATAATCGCGGCACATGATTGATGATTTTTACGATAGAGTCATCACACCGATTAACAATCTCACGATTATGAACCAACCAAGCATCAGCAATAGTGCCAAGGGCTTCTTTTGCCAAATCGTTCTGGGTGCACAAGGGTTCGCCGCGGGCATTTGCTGATGTCATTACAAGGGGCTTGTTAAATGCGTTCAATAACAAAAAGTGCAGTGGCGAATAAGCGAGCATTACCCCTAAGCAATTCATGCCCGGCGCGAGTTGTTCAGGCAAGGGTTGTTTTGTTCGTGCCTTTGGTAGCAAAACGACTGGCGCTGCAGAAGAACACAATTGCTCACTCTCCAGTGCATCTAAGTTAAAATATTCCTGCACTTGCTGAATATCGCGCAGCATAATTGCAAAAGGCTTTGCAGGCCGGGCTTTACGTTGTCGAAGTTGCTGAATAACGTCTTCGCTGAGTGCATCACAACACAAATGGAAACCCCCAATGCCCTTAAGCGCGAGTATTTTTCCGTCTGCTAGTAACTGCCCACTACAGGATAAAATATTTTTGACTACCTGAGCAGCAATGGGCTGGTAATTGGCATCGAGCAATTGCAGTTCTGGCCCACACACACCGCAACTGATCCCTTCGGCATGGAAACGACGATCATGGTGACTATCGAACTCACACTGGCAGTTATTGCACAAGGCAAATTCAGCCATCGCGGTTTGTTGTCGTGCGTAGGGCATGGCATGAATAATCGAGAACCGAGGTCCACAATCAGCGCAACTGTTAAAGGCATAATGCTGATGCCTGTCTTGGTTAGCAGTTAGCTCTTCGCGACATCGCTTACACAGCGCACGGTCAGGTGGCACATTGTCGGCATGCCACTCTACTTCGCTGTGTTGAATTGAAAAGCTCTGTGAATCAGGCAGCTCAGAGATTGACTCGAATGTAACATTATCGATTCGCGCATGCTCAGGGGCACAGTCATGCATATTTTTCACGAATAGCTGAACATTGGAATCATCGCCAATCAAATCGATATTGACCCCAGCACAGCTATTCCAGACACTCCCGCGAAAGCCCATCTGATTCGCCAGACGATGAATAAAAGGTCGAAAACCGACGCCTTGAACTAGGCCATCAACGGTTATTCTGACACTATCATTTTGTGTTTTGTGCAGTGCCATGATGTCTTTTGATTCGATTATGAATAATCCAAACAGGCAAGGCCAAAGCGCCTAGATATGCTGGATGAAACCAATGCAGAAAATCATG
>JAOMVH010000114.1 GCA_028356795.1 Aliiglaciecola sp.
ATAAATTTTCCAATGTGTAAAAAAAACCGACGTAATATCAACATGGTACCTAAACAAAGTGATAAGGAGTGACACAATATCATTGTGTGATGAAGCGAACGGTTCATGGGTAGAGGTAGGTGAATTAGTTCTTACGGCCCTAGTCTAAATCAACTTTGTACTTAGTTTTAAGAGCTAAAACATCATCACTGTGATTGACCAAATAGAGGTTAAATTTATCGATAACATCAGGGTGATGAATGGTGGATAAGTGGTAATCTAGGCTCTTTTTGGTATTCTGCTTAAACACTACCAGCTCTTCACTATTTAGCCCCAAGGGAAGACCATAATGGCGGGCTACTGCAATGTTAATGTCGATTGCATCAATTAAACCGCGTTTCAGTAAAATTAATAGCACTTTTACAGAACTGTCATAGATAAAACTAGCTTCATTATTTTCTATTTTTTCTAACCATTGTGGGCTTGGTGTGAAACCTTTTATGGTGCCTATTGTGCGAAATTGACTAATGGACTCCTGTTGAATTGCGTCTAGCGTGACAAACTCCGTATGCAACTTAACGATGCTGTTGCTGTAGGTTAATTGAGCGGTTTCAATAGGCGAATTAGGGTTGTCGGGAATACGAAGATCAATCTTTTCATCACACTACGCATTATCGCGGCCTGATAAACAGTGTGTTAACGATCACGGCAGAACGAATAACAAGCCGTCCCTGGGCGCTTATGGTTGATTGGGGAAAACTATTTGTACAAATACCTGAAGAAGAAAAATTGTGTATGAGACTTATGCAAGAGTATCGAGATCGTGGATTAGCCTACTTAGTGAATATTACGCCCAATCACCCTATTGTCGATTGGCAAATGGAGAGATTAATCGGTAGTCATCCAGATTTGGAAATGGTTCACACTGATATTAAATCAGAAGGCTTGAACTGGTTGAAGAACCATAATATTGATACTGAAGTACAAGACATACCTTTTAACAAAAATTGGTTACAGCCCTCCCAAGTATTTACTTCGCTCATTCAGAAATACAATATACCGGCGGAAAAATTCGACACAATCTAAGGCCTAATCTGAACACCATTAGTTTCAGTCGTGACCTTGTTTAATGGAATGGTATTAAACCCAGTTATAAGTCCGTAGTGAAATTATATCAGTGACTTATAACCGGGTTACTGCCTTAGTCTGTTGTTGCAGAATTTAACAATACTGGTTTTCCAAAGCCAAGCGCCTGCAAACGAGGCAACTGGGTGGCAGCATCGCCCACAAAAAACCAGATCATTTTATTTGGGTCTAGGTAGTCTTTTGCTAATTTTTTCACTTTTTCTACCGTCATACCTTTGACCTGTTGTTCACGTTTTTTAGCATAGTCATGAGGCCAATCGTATCTGCTGATGTTATCTAGCAGTCCAAGCTTGGCTCTAGCCGTTTCAAATGCTCTGGCATTACTTTTAACCAAAAAGCTTTGGCTGGTGGACAAGTCTTGAGCGGAATAGTTTTTAGCGTAGTTTTCGAGAATTTGTTTGATTAACTTCGCTGACTCTAGGGTTACGTTAGATCGCACCTGGCTGAATATAGCAAATGGGCCAGGGTCTTTGGTACCTGAAAAATACGAATAAATGCCATAGGTATATCCTTTACCTTCACGCAAATTTTGAGTTAGTTGTGAAGCAAAACCACCACCTCCTAGAATGTAATTCATAATAGTTGCGGGGTAAAAATCTGCGTCAGTAGCTGCTAACGCTGGATAACCAATGTTGACCACAGTTTGTTTTGCGCCAGGTACATCATAAAAATACACGGTAGCGCTTTTAGGTTTTATACCATGGGATAACAATGGAATTTGAACCTCAGAAACCGGCCAGCTTTTGGTCAAGGTTGCCAATGGTACTAGTGCTGCTTTTTGTTTTAGTGCCCCTACAATATGCACACGAGCAATACTAGGAGACAGGTTACTGCTATAAAACGCTTTGAGGTCGTCTAAAGAAATTAACTTGACTGAGTCTATCGTGCCTAGAATATTTTGAGATCGAAGATGATTTTTACCATAAAGTAACTGGTTAAACTCATTTTCAGCAATACGTCTTGGGTTAGCCTTTTGCTGATGAATTTGAGCGATGGTTTGTTGCTTAATGAGTTCAAATTCGGTTTTGTCCCAACGTGGTTGCAACAATACTTCTTGCACCAGAGCCATGGCTTGAGAGTAGTTTTTGGCCAGAGTATTGACCCGCAAGCGAATATCTTCTTGGTTTGCTGATACCGTTAGAGTGGCACCAAGTTGTTTGATCGCCTTTTCAAGCTCTCCAGGTGTTTTATTTTGGGTACCACTGGTTAGCATTTTTGCCAAAACATGGGTTATACCAACTTTATCTAGTGGCTCAAGTCGTTGTCCGCCATCCAACACAATTTCAATATCAACCAAGGGCACTTCGTTTACCTCAATGCCCAGCACCTCTAATTCACCTAACTGAGCCTGCCAAATTTCCGGGACTATCGCATTAGCGGCTGCTCCATAGGCTGGCTCTTTTGTTCGGTCGAAAGTTGACGGCGTTTTTGTATAGGAACTGGCTTTGCTAGGGTCGACTTGTTGTTCAGCCCCTTGTACCACTTGTTCTTCTACAACCTTCGCTTTTGTTGAGCCTTTAATTGCTAGCTCTTTTTTGCCTTTGGGTACAAAGCTGGTTACCACGTATGGTTGGCCTTTAATATATTGGTTATATACTCGTTTAACGTCTTTCGTAGTAACACTTAAGATGGCATTGATTTCGGTTGAGGCGTAGCCAGGATCATCAGTATAAATATTGTAATAAGCCAATTGAGCACCTTTACCAAGAACACTCGAGAGTTGATTGTAAAACTTGGTCTCTTGGGTCGCCAATATACGTTGCAAATCTTGCTCTGAGATACCGTCTTTTTCGAACAGCGCAAAAGCCTCATCGATGGCTAGTTCGACATCGTCTAAGTCTTGTCCCTCATAGGCTTGGGCAATGATGTAACCTTGTCCTGCTAATTCGCTAGTACGATGGAACATATTAGCCCTTGGGACCAGTTTGTTATTCTCTACCAGCACCTTGTAAAGCGGCGCTGACTTACCTTCACTCAAAAACTCGAACAACACGTTTAATGCATAGGCGTCGGGGTGATACTGCTCTACCGTGGGGTAAGATCTTGTGATTTGAGGCACATTGGCAAAGTTGTCTTCGTGATAGCGCTTTTTGGTTTGGGTTAGCTTGGCTGGACGTTTTTTAAGAGGCTTGATGGGCTCACCTGATGGTATTTCAGTAAAGTACTTTTCTACCCATTTTTTGGCTTGAACTGGATCAAAATCACCAGCCAATGTCAGAGTCACATTGTTAGGAACGTACCAGCGCCTAAAAAATTGTTTTACATCGTCTAAAGTGGCTGCCTGCAAATCAGCCAGCGAGCCAATCACTTGCCAATGATAAGGGTGATCTTGAGGAAAAAGGTTTTGGTCAATTATAAACCAATTATGACCGTAAGGTCGGTTGTCGCTACTTTGACGTTTTTCATTTTTGACAACTTGTTTTTCTTTTTCTAGTACTGCCTCTGTCACGGTATTGATAAACCACCCTAGTTTATCTGCTTCGGCCCAAAGCATTTTTTCGAGAGCATCTTTTGGCACAGTTTGTAGGTAGTTGGTCCTGTCTCTTGAAGTTGAACCATTGGCTCCTGAACCCCCAATTTTTGCAGAGAGTTTGTCCAAGCCGCCTTTGCCCAGGTTTTCTGACTCTAGAAATAATAAATGCTCAAACATATGGGCAAAACCGGTTCGCCCTTTCACCTCGCGCGCTGAACCAACGTGCGCAGTTAAGTTAACCGCTACCACAGGATCAGAACGGTCAATGTGGAATACCACTTCTAGACCATTGGCCAATACAAATTTTTGATAGTTCACTTCAAAAGTAGTGGCTTGTGATGTTTCTTCAGCAACTAATAGCGTTGAACTGCCCAAGGTGCAGATAAGCAAAACAGCAAGGATGACACGGTTTTTCATGTACATTTAGCATCTAATGTAAAAATAGGTTTAGGCTGGATAATTACATAAATAAACTAATAGGCATAGCCTGAAGGGCCTAACGTTGCTTTGCCTTTATTGGTGAACTTGCTTCACTCGGCCTACTTGCCCATCTTCGAGCCTGACTTTTATGCCATGGGGATGGTTGGGGGAGTTGGTGAGTATTTTTGAGACAACACCTTCAGTCAGTGCACCAGTTCGTTGATCTTGTTTCAGTACAATCGACACATTTGTGCCCATTTTGATGTTTGCACGTTTTGTTCCTTCCATCACTTTGCTCCTATTATTAATGGAATTGGTATAAAACTTGGTCGATAAAATCTTGCCATGTGTCATTAGGTGTCCATATCGCCAACATGTCTTGTTTGGCGGCAGTTTCTGATTCGCCTAGCTGAGTCACCCGGTAAAGGTAAGTGAAAACCGCGCCGCGCCAATTGAGGCGACAGTGGGTCAAGGTGATACCGCGAGTTTCGCTAGATTGTTGCATCGCGCTCACATAATCACGAAAATTGTCCAGCGTCGGCTTTTGCCATTCAACGGCAATATTGTGGTACTCAAGATCCAACGTTTTCATCCATGCCATTTGCTCAGTTCTATCGTCAGGAATAAGATCAACCACATGGGTAACGCCCATGGTTTTTAATGCCTCGAAATGCTGCTTGCTGGGTAATCCAGCGCTGACCATTTTGGCATTGTTAACTTGATAGTTCTTCAAATCAGCCAGAGATGGGTTGGTTGTCGTATCCGATGCATTTGCACCCATAGATAGGATAAGCAGCGTGACTGCTGCAATTAACTGTATTTTCATGTTGTGGAGGGCTCAACCTAAACAAACTCGTTGTGCAAGTGTATCAAGTGTTCTGCCCCCTTGATACAATCAAAAGTACTGACTTATTGCTGTTCTTTTCTCAGGTAGTTATGCAACTTATTCAAATTGACAAAGACCGTTATCGCCAACATTTAAATCGCGTAATTTTGGTATGTATTGTTAGCTTGGCGGCTGGAAGTTTAGGGATCGCTCAAATCCTTATTGCCTTATTTCCCGATGAAAGCGGTAGTCATTTTCATTGGAATTTACTTGGCGTGGTGGTTACTGGCATCACTATTGGATGGTTGCTAAATAAATATCGTCGTCACGACTATATGACTGAGGTGGTGTATGTGTGGGAGCTTAAACAAGCGCTCAATCGCGTCAACAGAAAATTGCTAAAACTCAAAGCTGCGGCCAATCAGGGTAATGTCGATGCCATGTTAGCGATGCAATACAGTTACGCGGGGTCCCGCCAACTTTGGCAATTAGACGACAACACCATAGTGATGGATGAGCTTGCTATTCAGCAAGCGGAGTTAGATAGCCTGGCGGCAAAATTCAATTTAACACTCAACCCAGAAGACTATGACGAAGCAGTATTAAAGCAGTTTTAACGATTGGTTTGTTATTCAGGGTTCGAATTACAAATTCTTTAGGTGTTGTTCAATAGCAAACACGTGTTCGTCGGTTTCATTCATGGCCCTAAGCGCATCTGCTAGTTGAAACACGTAGTCGCGATTTTCGCCACTGGGTCCGGCACTTTGATGTATGTGTTGGGCAAGTTCTCTATCTGGTGCATGGCCTAAAAAGGCCTTGTTATCTTGCGAGGCAATATAGATCAGGCCTTTTTTGGCCAAGCCCTCTTCATCAAAATAGATGTCGACTTCGTGACGTAAATACCCGTTTTTCTCTCGATGATCTAGATGATCAAACACCTCATGAGTCACCTTAAACGCAACACCCGCACAAATTTCTTGTTCAGCGGGTATCAAGGTGGCGACTCTGCCGGGATTGTCTGGTGTTCCACGGTGATCATGGCTGCCTTGCCATAAAAGGCGTTGCCAACCTTTGATGTAAGCGCGGGCTTTCTCAATATAGGGAAAATCGACTTTGTAAATTAATGAGCCATAACCGAATAACCAGATCTCGTCATAGTCGGTTAAAGACTGACGATTTTTGTTTTCTTCAATGGTGTTAAATGACATAGATGAATTAGTCGCGGGTGACAGGCTTAGCAAGTATTTCTACGTAAAATGAGGTGCATTCATTAGCGACAGCTTCATCCATCTTTTTGTTCATCTGTGACAACGGCACCACGCTAGCTTCATCTTCGGTAACTCCAAATCGGCAATCAAAGTCCCAGTAGGTAGCCTCCTCGGGCAAAGACTTTCTGCGCTCTCTTTTGACATACTTTTTGATTTCAAACTTTATCGCATCAAGCATACGAGGAATTTTAATTTTGGGGTGGGTGAGT
>JAOMVH010000115.1 GCA_028356795.1 Aliiglaciecola sp.
ATATTGTTCGCGGTGAATGTTTGCCATAACGCGACTTAATGCAAAAGTGCAAAGAGTAGCTAATACCAATTTCATAGGTTTGATCTTGGTTGATGAATCAGCGTTAGGTCATTCGACAACTGTCACGCTAATGGCAGGCTGATTTCTGCTGTTGCCCCCGGGGTATCAACATTGTTGGTTAGCTGCAAAGTACCACCATGCTGCTCAATAATATTCCGACAAAACGTCAAGCCGATACCTTGGCCACTAGGCTTGGTGGTGTAAAATGGCACAAACAGATTATCTGGATTTTGAATCCCTTTTCCTTGATCAACAACACGAATTTTTTGTTGCCCATCTTTAATCAAAAACTGCAAATTAATGGGGGATTCCTTTTCCGCCGCTTCGGCAGCATTTTTGATAAGGTTGATCATCACTTGTTCCAACAGTATCGGGTCCCCCCACACTTTGTCCTGAGCAATATTTACCTCAATAACTTGCTGTGGATTTAACACTTTCAGTTTGTTTGTTAATTCTGTTGCTGAGAAATACTGTTGATTCAGTTTAAACTCTTTTGACAGGTTGGCGTATCGCTCTACAAAGTCTTGCAATCCTACACTTCGCTCAACGATGACATGCAGTGCTTGTTTTATTCGCTCTCCCTGTGCATGTTCTTGTAAAAATGGCATTTGTTGCAATGACTGGGCGAGGGATTTTATTGGCGTCAATGAGTTGCGGATTTCATGACCCAACACGCGAATCAGGCGTCGCCAAGCATCTTGTTCTGCGGCACTAAGTTCTTTTTCTATATTGGTTAGGATCACCAGTTGGTAAGTGTCACCATCTTGATGAAAATGACTGTGTCTTAGTTGCCAACGTTTATTTTGTTGTTGGTCATTCAGGCGCCAACCATGGTCAACTTGTTGCAAACCAAAATCCATTACCGATGTGCCTTTGAGAGTTTGCCAAGGCGTATTGTGCCATGTTGAAAACGCAGAATTGGCGTGGCTAAGTTTACCGTTGGGATCGATAACCAATATTGGTGTATCTAACTGCTCAATCAGACGATAAATTAAGAATACATGTTGATCGTAGCGACTTTTACGGGTTTGCAAGTCTTCCGATAATTTGTTGATTTCAATAACGAGATCACGAGCAATGCCGGTTTTATAGCGGCTTTGCATGCGCTGACTGTAGTCTTCCAGCCGAATTGATTCTACTTGCGATGTTAGCCGAAAAAATGGGTCGATCACTTGCCTATATAATCGACTCACATAGACAATCATAGGAATAAATAACAAATAACAGGTCGAAACAACAAGCCAGCTAGCCCCTAGCAAATACAAGATGAAACCCAACATGGCTGCAGGCAACGCCAACAATACCAAGCTTGCGATTTTAAACTGATGTTCTAACGACGTGTTTTTTTTCATCGGTTATCAAATATCTTTGGCTTTAATGCCATATTTTTCCATTCGACGATAAATGGCACTTTTACTGATCCCCAAAATATCCGCGGCCTCTGCGGTTAGCCCGCCTGTTTGTTGCAAGGCTAATTGCAACAAATGCTGTTCTGCGGCATCTAAGGTCATCAGCGGTAAGTCATGGGCTGTGGCATTCGCGTTATTTGCCTGTGCTGAACTTAACTGAATATCGGTCGTTTGAATTGAGCTACCGCGGCACAAGAGTACCGCCCGTTCTATCATATGACTGAGCTCGCGAATATTGCCTGGCCAATGATAGCTCTCTAAGTGGTTGCTCACATTGTCTGCAAGGGATAACTCTGGCCTACCATATTTGTTGCCATGTTGAGCAACAAAGTGTTTTGCTAGGACGTCTATATCTTCTGAGCGCTCTCGCAATGGAGGTATTCGCAGCTCAATGGTATTAAGTCGATAATACAAATCGGGTCTAAATTTCCCTTCTCGCTGCAGCGCTTCGAAGTCACCATTACTGGCACTAATCAGCCTGACATCAGCGGACTGGGTGCGACTAGAACCAACCGGTTCAAATTCGCCAGATTCTAAAACTCGCAGTAATTTTGCTTGTTGACTCAGGGGGATGTTGGCAATTTCATCTAGAAACAGGGTACCGCCTTTGGCCATTTCAAACCGACCAATGCGATTTTCCTTGGCATCCGTAAAGGCACCTTTAACGTGTCCAAACATTTCACTTTCAAAAAGCTGTTCTGGTATGGCACCCATGTTGACCGTGACCAAGCTTTGCTCTTGTCTGGCTGATAGTTTATGAATGAGTTGGGCAATGCTACTTTTACCGGTGCCATTCTCACCAGTGAGCAGTAAAGTGGCGTCAGTTGTGGCTAAACGAGCAATTTGCTGATGCAATTCATTCATTGCATCGCTTTGCCAAATAAGTTCACTGTCGGTTTGTAACTCCTGATTTTGTTGTTTCAATCCTTGGTTTTGTCGTGACAGAGACTGGAGTTTGAGTTGCTGATTAATTACCTGCAGCAGTCGCTGGTTGTCCCAAGGTTTTTCAACAAAATCTCCGGCGCCCTGTTGCATTGCTTGTACTGCTAAGTCGACGCTTGACCAAGCTGTCATAGCTACAACAGGAACATCTAAGCCCATTTGCGCCAAGCGCTGCAAAAAAAGCAGCCCTTCTTCTCCCGAGGTGGTGTCAGAAGTAAAATTCATATCAAGCAGGATAAGTGATACCCATTGGCTTTCCAGCAACTCTAATGCTTGTTGTGGAGACTCGGCTTCTAGGCAATCGAAGCCGTGATTATTGAGCAAGAAACCAGCGCTCATGCGCACATCCACTTTGTCGTCAATGATTAAAATGCGTGGGGTCATGTTGTGTATGCCATATTCCTTGCTTGTTTATGGTTCCCCGGCCATTACATTTTATAGCCGGGGGTGTTCATCGACAGGACGATTTATCGATCAAAGCTATTCGTTGCGTAGTGCCTTTACAGGGTCGTCAACTATAACCTTTCTCACTGGCAGATAACAGGCCAGCGAAGCAGCTACTAGCATCAGTGGAAATGCAATTACAAGCGCGGTGATATTGGGTTGAATGAGCTCTTCCAGTTCCGCTCTTGCTAGCGCATAACCGATTAATGCAACCGCCAGCCCAGCAGCTAATCCTATGAAAACTGGAACTAAACTTTCAGCCATCACCATGCGTTTTACAAAACCGGTTTTGGCGCCTAAAGCCATATGAATGCCCAATTCATAGCGGCGCATTTGCGTGCTATAACTTAGCACTCCATAGATGCCTGCACCAGCCAACAATAACGCCAGTAATGTTAGTGCCAGAGTTAAACCAGCGGTGGCTACTTGGGTGAATAAAAGTTCTTTGTGAGCATCTTCAACCTTGGTCAGTTCAGTGATCCTTAATTGTGGGTCAATGCTCTGTAGCAGTGTTAACACCTCTAGTTTGCTTAAGCTTGCGCCAGTGGATAGCTTAATTTGAAATCCTCCTTGAATAGGAAAATACGGCATGTAATAACGGAGTCCGTTGCCATCTTCCATGTCACCAGGGTTAAAATAATCGCTGACAACCCCTACAACTTTTATCGGTTCATCGGGGTCATTTTTAAACACTTTACCTAATATATTCCCGTCTGGTGCCAGTTGTTTGGCTAAAGATTCACTGACGACAAACTCGCTTGCATAGTCGTCATCCGACAAAGGTGTAAAGCTTCTTCCATGTATGAATGGCAGTTGCAACACATCAAAATAATTGTGGTCAACAAGATTGATTCGAAATGAGCCTACACGCTGCATGTTTTCATCATTCAGGGTAATGCGCATTCTGCCTTCCCGAATAGGTGCTGAGATGACGCGGCTGACACTGTCAACTTGCGGCATATTCAATAGTGCAGCCTTTAGTTCTCTGCTCAATGCATATTGCTCTTTTCTCTCTTCGTAACGGTTGCCTACATCGACTCGTAAAGTGACAAGATCGTCACTGTTAAATCCAAGGGGCTTGTAAATTGTTTTAATGGCCTCTTCCATCACAACGGCGCTGGCAACTAACATGACACTTGCTAATGCAACCTGAGCAACGACCAGTGCATTGCGCGTTCTTTTGGATATTTGTAAGCCACTTCCTTTACCACTGCTCTGCAGTTGTTCTTTCAAGTCATTAAAGTTAACGACTGTCCGGGATAAACGGGCAAAGATGAGTGCCAACAAAACTCCCACTACACATGAGAAAGCTAAGGTGTTGACGTCTAGGCCTAATTCACTCAACCTCGGCAATTCACCTTCCCCAACCTGTCTAAGAAGGATAAACCCCCAGCCTGCAATCAACAATCCTATGACGGTTGATGCCATGCACAACAGAAAGCTCTCAGCAAACAAAGCGGTAAACAATTGACCAGGACGCGCCCCCAACGAAGCTTGGATAGCGAGTGTACGCTGCTTCTGTGCGGCTCGTGATAGAAACAGATTGGTGACATTCGCCACAGCGATAAGCAACAAGGTTAAGGTCCCCGCCAGTAACATCAAGGCGATGCGGTTGGTATCACCAATAACCGATTCTTTTAAACTCAGTAAATTGGCTTTTAAGGTTTCACCTTCAAATCTGTCTTCGCTTGCTTGATAACCCGTATCTAACATCACTCCCAAATCACTTTGTGCTTGAGCTTTAGATACGCCATCTTTAAGCAAACCTATTGCTTTTACAGAGCTCATAAACATGCCCCAGCCAGAATCTTTGTATGGGTTTGCGTCCCAAGACAACCAAATATCCTCCGAATCGATATCTGTGAGTTGTGGAGCATGAAAACTGTCTGCCGCAACACCCACTACTTTGAAACTGCTGTCGCCAATTTGCAGTGTTTGGCCTACAACATCAGTTCGCCCGTTAAACCACTGTTGCCAAGCTTGATGACTCAGAACTGCCACTTGTTTACCCGAATCCTTGCCTTCATCATTGCTAAATGCGCGACCTAGCGCCATAGGAGTGTCGAGTAGTTGAAAGTATTCAGGTGTCACATATCGCATCGACAATCTAGGTTGTTGTTGATGACTTGCCAGTATCTCCCAGTTGCGAACAACCAGTGCCATCGACTTCAACGAGTTTTGGTGTTGATACCAATGTTGCATGCCGGCGATGGTCTGACTGCCGGTCTGGTCTTGACCATCAACATTGATAATATGATCTAATACCATTATTTTTTCTGCGTCCGGAAACGGTAAGGCTTTGACCAATAACAAATGATTGAGGTTAAAAATGGTAATCAATGCGCCCAGGGTAATACCTAAGGTAGCAATGACGGTTAATACAAACCCGGGCACCCGTTTCAAGCTCAGAAAAGCCAGTTTTAGCTCTTGGGTAAAGGAAAACAATAGCATTATACCGCCTCCTTGAAGGTTAACTCGTCAGCCATGCAGCCATCTAATAAATGCAAGCGGCGCTGTGCCATGTCGGCATATCTCGGATCATGGGTAACCATACATAATGTGGTCCCAGCTTTGTTTAGCTCTGCTAACATAGCCATCACAGCGTCGCCATTTTTGGAGTCCAAGTTACCTGTAGGCTCATCCACCAACAAAATAGCTGGGTCGCCAACCAATGCACGGGCAATAGCGATACGTTGTTGCTGACCACCGGATAACTGATTGGGTTTATGACTGGTACGGTGCGACATTTGCACTTTTTCCAAACAATCCATTACTTTGGTTTTGATGGCTTGTGCTGACATGGCGGGTTCGCGATAACGCAATGGCAGGGCGACATTATCAAATACACTTAATTCATCAATTAAGTTAAAGGCCTGGAAAATAAATCCAATTTTCTGATTGCGAATAAGTGCACGCTCATTGATGCTCAACGAGCTAACGTCTTGTCCTTCTATTAAATATTGACCACTTGTTGGGCTGTCTAATAAACCCAGTAAAGAAAGCAGGCTGGATTTACCGCAACCCGATGGACCTGATATTGAAACGTAATCGCCATCGAAAATCTCTAAATTGACGCCGCGCAGTGCGTGAGTTTCCATTTCTTCTGTGACAAAAACTTTTTTGATATCTAACATTTGAATTTTAGCTTGTTTAGTCATGGTACTTCCCTTAGTCCTTAATACTGAGTGTGGTTTGATCCTGCCAGCGCGACATATCGGATAGGATAAACGAATCCCCTCTAGTAGCGCCCGCAATAATTTGAATATATTCTCCGGCTTCTACCCCGAAACGAATGTTGGTAGCCGATGCTTGGCTGTGTTGGTCAATTCGAAACAGCTTCATGCTGCTACCTGGGCGCGCTCCAACTGGCTTTTTCAAGTAA
>JAOMVH010000116.1 GCA_028356795.1 Aliiglaciecola sp.
GGAAAGGTTTTTAAATTCATCTTCTCTTTTGAACCCTTTACAACCATGATCTATGCGCACTGTTTTATGTTGACCTGCATATTGAAGTGTTAGAACACTGTAGCCACTATGTGACCATTGTTCCTTACATTGAGGGTCCTTTCCATCTGGATTCATACCGTAACTATTTGAAAATTTTGTGAATTGATAGTCGTCTAGTAAACGCAAAACTTCTACGAACGTTTCTGAAGTATTTTCGATTCTGTACGTCCGGCTTACTTGAGCATCGTTTTCAATTATAAGAACAGTGGTTCCATCACGAAAAACTGAAGCTTTGTAGTGTTCCCAAGGTTCTTGAAAACTGAAAGAAGACACAGTGAACGAGTCATGACTTAGTTGGTCACAAAATGCGCCAAACGAAATGAAAAATATAACTAAAAGAAAGTGCTTCACGTTAGCTCCATTGGCACATAACGCTGTGAATATGGCGATTTTAAGAGCGCTTTGGCCGAAGGACAGCGAGTAAAATTCCCAGTGAGTTTACGAACGACATAATTCATTTGTTATGTTCATCTTTCACTGGTCCAAGTATTAGATCCCAGATATTGCTGCGCCAAATAGTCTTATTGCCAATAAGCTTATAAGCAATATCCTTAACCAAATAAAACGAAAATATAGCGACTGTAAAATACCCCAAAGCTAGGTAAAACTCTGGAGGTGAGTCGCGCCTCCCCATCATATCTGCTCCATGCACGATTTTTTCATGCACCCAATTAATAAACCACAAACCACTTAAGATGAAAAGTATATTAATTGTTGTACCAGCTAGTTTCACTTGAGTTCTAGACACCTAATTTCAGAAATAACTTAACAGATTTTAACTGAGACTTCATAGTAACACTCACTTCCTCTGAAAAGCCATTGTCAGTGTGTTCTTAGGAAGTAATACACAAACCTGAATATCACCTTAGAGCAACCGCTAAGAGTTGAATAGGCTAACGGCTGAAATCGCTCTAACCGTCCGTAAAGTTAAGTCGAGATCCATCTGCCTAGACTGTCCGATTATATGTTAGCGACTAAAAGTTAATTAATCCAACAATCGCAGCTGTTGTTCTTTGCTCAATATACTCAGAGTCTCATCGGCAATAACCAATGTTGGATCTAATGTTTTTTGCAACATTAAATAGTCAAAAATGGTTTCTTGTAACTCGTTAATGTCTTTATCAAGTTTAGGAGTACTGGGAGTTTTATTTTTCAGTGCTTTCAATTGGGAAACTAAACTATCGAGATAATCATTTTTAATTGGAGCCGTTTGTTCGGACCTTACTACTCGGCTGCCTGCAACAACAATTTCTTCGACTCTAGCTTGTTCTCTTTGCGCTGCGGCTTCGGCGCGTTTTCGACTTTTTTGTGCTTGGCGAGCCATTAATTGTTGCCGCATTTGTGCTTCAGCACTCGCCTTTTCTTGCTCCAGAGGAACGACTCGCATCATTTCAATTTGATCAAATGCCTGCCCCTGATCTTCGAGGGGATCACTAAGTTGCGCTACAACTGAGTCCATTGGATCAATTTTAAATTCATCAGGAATAATATCTAATTCAACATTATCTAATGCGCTGGCTGCTAAACCGGCTGCCTCTTGTTCGGCATAGTTTGATAACGCTGGTTCTGCCATGCTTTGTTCTGTGATATCTGCCACATCAGGTAGTTGCGCAGCGGGTTGCGGTATTGGCTTGGCCGCGACCTTTTTCATCTCTAATTGCTGGCGCTGCATCGCCTGCTGCTCATCTAACGTTGCATTATCAGCAATGGCATAGGTATCGACTGGCGCGGAACTCGGTACTGCAAGGTTGGGATCAAATTGGTTAAATTGGCTGTACATGATCACGCTAACAAACACAACAGATGCCGCAATTGATGTGGGCCACTGCCATTTTCGCCAAGTTTTTATTTTGCTGTTGGTTTGTGATTGGCTATTCGCCTTATTGGCATGTCGTTTTGCGGCTTGAAGAATAGCTTCATCTGTCGCCGTCGAGGGTTGCTCGATGGCCATTGATGCATACAAATCGCTTATGTCGGGATCAGAAGGTGAGTTTTTTGGTTCGTTAGTCATGTTATTCACCTCATCATTCGTTAATACTCAAATTGAGCTGTAAACATGTTCTAAGCTGCTGATAGGCATAGCGTAAGCGACTTTTCACCGCTTCGTAGCTGGCATCAATGATGTCACTGATTTGTTGGCCTGACATATTCCCTTCTTCTTTAAGTAAAAACGCTTCCAGTAAATGTGGAGGCAGTTTTTCCAAGCACCTTTTTAATGCCTTCTTTTGACGCATACGTTGCAACTCATTATCAACCTCAAATGATAATTCGTTGGTTTTTTCAAACTGCTCAATACCTATTTGAGTGTCATCGAACTGTTCAATAATGGAATCTTGTACCCGCTTGTGACGAAAATGATCTATCAAGCTATTTCTCGCAATCCTGTATGCCCAAGTAGAAAACTTTGCTTTTGCTACAAACCCATCACTATGCATAATAATTTTACTCCAAATGTCTTGCAACAAATCCTCAGACAAACGTTCATCATGCACTTGGCGCAACAAATATCGATACATAGCGCCTTTATGCCGTTCATACAAAACGGTAAAAGACGCTATATCTCCATCAATATATTGCGCTAATAAGGCTTCATCGCTGGTGTCATTCAAAGTGATACTACTCATCCATTTTTTGGTTCATTTTTGGCACTAAGGTAACAAGCAGCATCGACACTTAACGACTATCGAGATGTCAGCTCAGCACCATCTAACACTTCCGGTTGTAAGTTGATGGTTGTGCGAACCAAATTTACAAACTCGGCTCGATACCCGTAATCATCTAACCCTTTGTTTTGATTAGCAAGGTCTAGTACCGATTGGAAGCTCATATTTTCAGTATAAGCACTTTTTTTCAATAGCTGCGCAAACACAATGACAGATGAAGCAAATTGAAAATCACTATTTTGCTGACTAAATGCTTTAATTTGTTGGCTGTTCACTGCTTGTGATATCAGTACGCTGTTAGCACTACCTATAGGTTTGTATCTGAGTTTTACATATGCGAGCTCTTGGTCCTTGCCATTGCTACTCTGTGAAGGAGTTGATTGATATCTAAGCTCATCGTTAAAACGATCTCCATTGGTTAACACCACCTCATAAAATGCGGTGACACTGTGCCCAGCGCCTACCTCTCCTGCGTCAACTTTATCATTGTTAAAATCTTCTTGATTTAACACCCTATTTTCATAACCAATTAATCGGTATTCAGCAACTTGTGCAGGGTTAAACTCAACCTGTATCTTAACGTCCTTAGCAACTGACTGTAATGTTGCATCGAGTTGATCAACAAGTACTTTGCGAGCCTCGTGGATACTATCAATATAGGCATAGTTACCATTTCCTTTATTTGCTAGTTGTTCCATTAAGTGGTCATTGTAGTTGCCCTGGCCAAAGCCTAATGTTGTTAATTCAACTCCTTCATTGCGCTTTTTCTCAATTAAATCTATCAGTTGTTCATGGTCTACGGTGCCAACATTAAAATCACCATCAGTGGCTAATATGACACGGTTAATGCCGTTTTGTTTAAAGGATTTTTTAGCCAGTTTATAGGCTAGTTCAATACCCTGACCGCCATTGGTCGATCCACCAGCCGAGAGCTTTTCTAGCGCTTGTTCTATATTGAATCTATCGTTGCCCGCAGTGGGTTCAAGTACCACGCCCGATGCACCGGCATAGACTACGATTGCCACAGAATCTGATGAAGTCAGTTGCTTGGTTAACATCATTAGAGCGCGTTTTACCAAGGGTAATTTATTTTGTGAATTCATCGAACCTGACACATCAAGCAAAAACACCAAGTTTTTGTCCACTGCCTGGTCACCTTTTTCAGGCTCAGGAGCTTTGATACCTATTTTCATCAATAAACGTTCTTTGTTCCAAGGCGAACGAGATATCTGACTATCAATCACAAAAGGGTGCTCACTATCCGTTGCTTGTGGATATTGGTAGTCAAAATAATTTACGAACTCTTCCACTCTTATGGCATCAGCGGGTGGTAACACGCCCTGATTCAGCATACGTCGAGTATTACTGTAACTTGCCGTATCCACATCGATGGAAAAAGTAGATACAGGCTGATTGGCAGTAATAAAGACGCCGTTTTCAGGCGTTTGTTCGTAATTTTCTGATGATATAGGCTGCTGCGGTGGAGCCGGAGGAATACTGCGGTTAAGAATAACGGCACTGCTATCGGCCATTAAGCTTTGGGACATAGCTTGTTGGCGTAATTTCATCGCGTGTTGTTTTTGTCGTTCTTGTTGTTTGTTTAAACGGGAACCGGTTACTTGAACCATTTCCAGCTGCTGAGCTTGTTCTTTTGCTTCTTTTGCCGCTACTTGCTCTTCCAATTCGCGTTGGTTTGAAGATGTACAAGCAGACAACGAGATTACACTGGCAACGGCCAAATACACCATATTAAATCTAAGCTTGCTCGCAATACTTGTTTTGTTAATCACATCACTATTTGCATTCATTTTATTGTCCTTTTTAGGTTTGCTTTTTCCTTACAAACGGACCAATTCCATCAAGGGGTTATTTATTTTTAAAAAAATGTGTGCACTTGCACACACCATTCATACCTAGTAACAAATGACTAGCAAAACCACTAACAAATAGCGTAATTCACCACCTATACTGGTGAAAAGGTTAATCAACTTTACGGCAGCATAGCTATATCATTGTATTTATTAATATTTTTGGCATGGCACACAGAATGCTAAGTAGAGATTAAATAATTCACTAATACTGGAAACTCAACATGGATACTCAAGCATCAATACAACAACGCACTTTACTGACAGGTAAAACTAAAATAGTAGCGATCACATCGCTATTGATGTTTGGTCTGCACTTAACTGGATGTGGACAAGCCGAAGCCAATGACCCTCAAGTGGAAGAAGAACAGGTCAAAGTGATCCCGATTCCTGTTGAAGTAGAATTGGTCGAAACCGGAAGCATCTCGTCGAATTACACCACGACTGCAGTATTAGAGGCCAAGGAAGAGTCATTTGTTGTCGCCAGAGCATCAGGGATTATTGAAGAGATATTTGTCGAAGAAGGTGACTATGTTGAAAAAGGTCAGGTACTTGCTCAACTTGAACCAGAACGCTATCGTTTGAACCTCAAGCGCGCGACGGCTGATTTACAAGGTATCGAAAAAGAATTAGCGAAAGTGAATAAGGTGTACAACAAAAAACTGGTTAGTGATGATACCTACGACAAATTAACTGCCCAATATGAAGGTGCAAAAGCGACCCTTGCACTGGCCAAGCTTGATTTAAAAGAGGCCACCATTGTTGCCCCTATCAGCGGTTACATTGCCGAAAGAAATGCCAAAGTCGGTAACTTAACCGAATCATTTCAGCGTGAACGTATGTTCCACATTGTTCAGCAAAAAGAATTGTATGGCATTGTATATTTGCCTGAAAAAGAACTGTCCAGAGTTCACAAAGAGCAAAAAGCACAGCTCGTGGTTACTGCGCTAAATGACCAAAGCATCAATGCCTACGTAGAACGTATAAGCCCTGTTATTGACTCCAAAACAGGTACATTTAAAGTGACTCTGCGCGTACCCAACACTAATAACATTTTAAAATCCGGTATGTTTACTCAAGTGAGCTTAAACTACGATACTCACCAAGATGCCACGCTTTTACCCCGCAAAGCGCTACTTGCCATTGATGACAAAGAAAATGTGTTTGTTGTTGATAACAACGGTATAGCTAAAAAAGTGTCAGTTAAAACTGGCTATCAAGAAGGTAAATTTGTCGAAATCCTTGAAGGTCTTTCAGGCAATGAAAAAGTCGTCATTACCGGCCATCAGAATCTAAAAGACAACGCGATAGTTGAAGTAGTTAACGGCTAACCGGAGAAATTCCTATGAACTTAATCGATGTGGCT
>JAOMVH010000117.1 GCA_028356795.1 Aliiglaciecola sp.
TATTCAGCAAAGGCTAATTAAAGGACTAGTAGAAGTAATGGCTAAATTTTGTGGAGATCGCAATTCGGCAGCAGCAATAAGTGCTACAAGTGATTTCAAAAAAGAATGTCTAATTGAGCAGACCCTGTAACAGATTCTCTTTTCACTGTTAAACCCTTGTTAGCTTTTAAGAAAGACAGAACATGAATTCAAATTGACAACGCGCTTCTCTTTTTTTCTATAAAGTCTTGAATTTTATCCTTAGCTACGCTCGGTCTGTACTCAGCATCACTGAGCAATTTAGAATAGAAAGCGTAGTCCTCTGGATTTTGGTTAGCATTCAAGGAATTTATGCATATCTTGAGTTCATTAACGCCGTCATCATACATGTCAGCAAGGAGAAGTGTTGTTCCATAGACTCCACGTACTAAAGGGTTCATCATAAACTCTTCATTTTTTTCTATATAACTCTTAAAATCTCTACTTGTCCTTGTCGACTGGATTTCTTCAAGCAAAGGTTCAACAATAGAACATAGCTTTGAAGCCAAATCCTTTTTGGGGGTAGATTTGGTGTCAATGTAGCCTGCTTCGCCATCCAATCTTAAACTATAAGTCAAGTGAATGGTTGATGCAGGATCGTAGAATGGGTAGACAACTTTCCAAATGTAAGCCCCATGTCTGGTTCTTTCCAGATAGAAACCACTTAGAACTTCCTCGGAATCCTGAAAATAAAAATAACCTTCATGACATCGAACATCAGGGATTGTGTCTAAAACTTCGTTTACAAACTTTTTATCTTTCATATCGACACTGTGCTAAAAATCTCTTTCTTCAAGCTTATAGACTTCCACACCTTTAGGTAAATGTGAATCGTAGTTTATAAGCTCTCCAACTGTGAGGCTTGCCCCACCTGTCTTCAGTTCAATTACAAACTTAGGGGCACCGGGTATCCCATATACTGCATCAGCTCTGACCGAGCCAGCTGTGCCGTAAGGAACCACTCTGCCATTTAGATAGCTCACTACAGCACCATAATACCCCAAATTCATTGAACGCACTCTTGATGCAAATGAGCTATGAATTAAAATACCTCTCAACCATCGAAGTGGGGCCGTTTGCAAGAAGGGGTATTTGCCATCAATTTCATTGGTTGCATCAACGGCCATACTTTTGAATTTTGCGAGTACCTTAGCATCTTCAGGCAAGGGGGGCAGATTTCCTGTAGGTAAGCGATTCTTAATTGCCTCTGCTATCGAAGATGATCCCTGATTTAACAAATATTGAAAAGCTGCGGTATTAGCTCCATTAGCAAACTTACTTCCAGAAAACACTGAGGCAGTTCCACCAATAACCATTGACACAACGGTTCCTTTTAAAATATCACCACCACTTAGCTCTGAGCTTCCCGGTAAAAATGTTCCACCTAAACCTTTGGTAACACCTGCACTGAAAAAACCATGGCCAAATTTCCCACCGCTTAGTTCTGCCGAAATCCCCCCTACGACTGCATGCGCTGCAATTTGGCCAGCTATTTGTCTTCCACTAAGAGATAAACCTCCAAAGTCAAATGTAGTACTACCTATTCCATGTTTTGCAGCTAATAAATTGTCAGCTGAGGCACCATTAAAATAATTGCCTATTTGCTGGAACGCATAAGTGGTGACGGCGGCAGTAAATGCAGCTCGTAAAGCACCAGATGATGAAACGCCCATTGCCCTAGAATATTCGTAACTCCAACCCGCAGCACAAGCTGGTGCATAAGGGCCGCAAAACAATGACGCTATGTTTCCAGCTATGCTAACAACCTTTGCACCAAATATCTTAGAGGCTCCTCTAATGATGTTCCTGCCTATTTTTTTAAAGATTCCAAAATAACCGCTAGGATCAGTTGCACTGACTGGATTATTCCAAACATAACTATAGCGATTATAACTTTGTGAGTTTTCAGGGGCCTGAATAAACGGATCAGCCTGCAAGAACCTGCCCAAAGTTGGATCGTAGATCCGACCGTTCATATGGGCGCTTAGGATGTAAGGTATGATCTCTTACAAAAGTTCCGTTTTTTCAAAGAGCTATAACTATAATAACGAACCTATAAATTTTGTAAAGGGCGTAATGTTTTGCTCTACACTTGCTGCCTCTAATGCTTCCATGTATTCACTTCTTCGCTCTACTGGCACTACCGTCCACGAGTAACCACCTGCGGCCATCATTAAGTTCATGATGAATCGCCCCATACGGCCATTACCATCAAAATAAGGGTGAATATAAACAAAAATGAAATGTCCTAAAACTACTCTCACTGCTGGGTTTCCTTCTTCCATTAATAAGTCGAAAAGTGCAGGCATTAATTCCCTAACAGCGGCTTTGGTTGGTGGGGTATGTTTTGATTTTCGAATATAAACGGGACCTGTTCGATAACCCGCTAAATCAGACTGCTTAATAATACCGGCAGCAACGCTTGGGCCAAATAATGCCAAATACCAATCAGCATGAACTGCTTCGAATACATCACCAGGGTTTTCACCATTAAGTACACGCTCTACGGCCAACTTTACTTGCTGAAAGGCATCCCAATAACCTTTTGCCGCCATTGCATCTAAATGCTTTCTACTGTCACCAGAGTGCTCAGGATTCCAGTTACCTGAGCGCACATATTCAATTAGCTCATGTGTCACTCGGTAGCCTTCAATCGATAACGAGTGGTAAGCATCGGTCACAAACTTGTCTTCTACTTCAGCTAAGTAGCCCTGAACATTTATTTTAGCGTTAGGTACATCAGGAAAATGAGCAATCACATCTGTTCGCATGCTTTGCCAAAGTAAACGCAATCGATTCACAAAAGGTGAAACCTCACGGCGACCAAAGGTTATCTGAGTTTCATCTTCAAATGGGTCAACTTCTTTTACTTTCAAGTCAGCTGCATCCATACCTTTGATAATATTATCCGCTATCAAGCCTCTGCCAATATTACGAAATGCTCCGGCTAAACGGCCTGCACTGGCAACATGGCCACCATCAAGTAAGACACTTAACACCTCAGAGGCATCTGTTACCATTGAAAGTAGCGTTCTCATTTGAATGGGCTTTTGGGCAAAGGTCGCTTTAGCACAATGCACTAAACTTGCGGCCAAGCTATATACTCTCAAACCATCAACAACTGTTAATTGTGCTTGCTCTGGCATCGCAGAGCGGATATCAAATACCGAAGTATTATGAAGTAAAGCTGTTGGCTTATTTCGACCTTTAGGGGAACGAACTAATAACTGAGGAGGAACCGTTTTATCACCAATATGAATTTGGATTGATTGCTCTGGTGATAAACACCAGTTTTGCTCAAGGCGCTCATCAAGATACGCACCACAAAAATCCCAAAAGGACGTATACCAAGCGGTACTATCACCTTGTTGTTCATCTGGGCTTGAAGGAATATACCAACCTCGCATTACCTCTTTAATAAAGCCATGCTTAGTCAAGCGCTCTCTATCGGTGCGTTCAAGCATTTTCGATTGCACAGCAATAATCCCGCTATCTTGTAATAGCTTTAATTGCTCTAGAGAGAGTGCAAGCTTTTCTGATACTTGATTCATATTAACACCGTTAGCTTTTAATGAATTCACCAATTAGCTTTTAGTGTAATGCATGACTAGCTTTTAATGCAAACAATGATTAGCTTTTAATGTGATACTGATATTATTTACAGCACTACAATCTTTACCTATGCTTACTTAAAACCATTAAAAATCTATCGTTATGCAGAATCCACTATTTTCAAAAGTAAAACAAATAGACGGAAAAACCTACGTAGAATTACCCGTTCAAGTAGCTGATAAACTTAACATAAAAGAAGGTGACGCTGTTGAGTTTGGCCTTAGCAAGCACGTAGAAATTTGGAAAAGCCAGCAAGTAACTATGCCAGAAGAAGTTGTGCCGTTACTCAGGGGGGCTTTTAAATCTGAGGATTACATTTTTAGATGGCTCAATACCCCACAAAAAATGCTTAGAGGACAACCCCCGGTAAGTTTACTTAGTAGCGAACAAGGTATTGATGAAGTAAAAGGTTTACTTGAAAGAATAAGCCAAGGTGATTTCTCTTAACCCCTTGGCTTACTAGCTTAACGAAGATACTGGGCTATATCTTGTTTTTTAATTGGCCCTTTACGAGCCGCTGGGTGTGTACGGTTATATACTTTTTTAAGTTGAGTTTGCGTGACATGTACATAAACTTGTGTGGTCGATAAATCGGCATGACCTAAATATTCTTGGATCTCCCTAATATCTGCTCCATTTTCAAGCATATGTGTCGCCGCACTATGACGAAAGGCATTACAAGCTGCACCAACATGAATACCCGCTTTAACCAGATACTTTTTTACTAATGCTGATAACTGATGCGTGCGAAAAGGCAAGCCATAGTTATCAATAAAGAAAGTCGTACCCGATTTCAAACAAGCCAATTTAGGCCGAACATGTTGGTAATAAGCTTTTAACCAAGACGCTGGGCGCTTAGCTAAAGGTGTATAGCGAGTTTTATCGCCTTTACCATTTACAATCAACACTTGATCTTTATCAAACTTGATATCTTCAAGTGTTAGCTGGCCTATCTCTTTTCGTCTACCTGCTGTCGCATAATAGCACTCCAGTATGGCTCTATCTCGCAGACCTTTTACCCCTAACGCTTTAGTTTCATTCATTACTCGATGTACTTCTTCTTCACTCAGTAATGCTGTCACCATTGGGCGAGGTGATTTGGGTAAGCGTAATTGCTGTAACGGGTTTGCATCGAAATACTCTAAATAAGTAAGATCTACAAATAAAACACGCAGATCAGACACTAACTTACGCCGAGTGGATTTCTTTAAAGGCCGCTTGGTATGTGGCGACACATAGGCAGCTAAATACGCTTTATATTGCTCTGCCAGCGCCTTTGTTACAGCAGAAAGCGAATAAACGCCTTCTGCCAAACACCACCGAAAGAAAAACGTAATGTTATAAGCCTTGTTTCGCACCGTACTCACCGACATACCCTCGGCAAAGCAATGCTTTTTATAGGCTTCAAGTCCGCAAATAAACGATAAGTTTTTATGCTCTTCCATAAAAGCCTCCCGATAAATCTTGGGTCCACTCATACTTTATGCCAAAGCACTTCAAACGCTTAGCAAGCCTTGCAATCAATACAGGCGGTATTGCATCGTCAGCGCACAACACCACCTTAGTTACACCTTTATTTGCAAGTGTTTGCATATCAATATCCTGAAGGTTAAACAGCTTATCTGTGGCAATAGCGTGGGTTAGTGCTGGTATCATTTGAATGGCCACAAAAGGGTTACTGCACATAAAAACAACATCCGTATTTTTGATAGCATCCAAGTTAAATACACAAGGCAAAAAGCTTGGCGCAAAGTAATACGGCATGGCATCGCCTTGAGGTCGCCCAATACGCTCAGCATAGAACCCTGCAACTTCGCCCTGAGTAATGATAGGAATAACAACACAGCCTCTAAATGCTTCGTGACCAGTTGCTTTTTTGTAAACCCCTAATCGAGCTAACGAACCACGCAGCGAACCACCTTCGTCTGTTCGATGGTGAGGCATACCTTTACCTAGACTCCGATCTGAAAAGCCAAGTTGATACTGTTCAATAAATTGCTCATCAATACGATAGTGCTGCTGTAAATAATTGAGCGCCTTTTCATAATTTAGCAATGAGGTATGGTAATGCTGAATAACCAAAGGCAAATAATGTTGTTTAATCTGCATATCAAAATCGGTTAAATCAGGCAGTTCAACAAGCTGCTCTGGTAACAAGCCAGGAGAAAATTGACTAGCCATTTTTACCTCCTTTGATCCCTAAATGCTCACGCATTGAATCACCACTCACAGAAATAGCATGTGCAGCATGCACAATGCGATCTAGCACCGAATCGGCAATGGTTGGATCTTGAAATGCGTCATACCAATCGTCTGGCGCATACTGTGAC
>JAOMVH010000118.1 GCA_028356795.1 Aliiglaciecola sp.
CACGTGGAATGTAGAGCATCTGGCTATGCCTATTTCGGATGGCTGTCGACCCCGCAGTGATGAAGAGCTGTTACAGCTACGGGCCTACGCAAAAACAATCAACGCAGATATTGTTGGACTGCAAGAAGTCGCATCGGCGGAAGCGGTGGCTGCCATTTTCCCGCAAGATAAATGGCAAGTGGTTGTGTCGGCAAGACCTGATAGCGAGTCTTACACTTGCCGAAAAAGCGGTTTCACATCAACACAACAAAAAGTGGCTTACGCGGTGCGCAATGGGATTGATATTTTGGACGTGAAATCTCTCTCAGAGTTTGGGTTAAACCGTCGCGGTTTACGGTATGGATTAGAACTTACCGTGGCTTCCGATTTAGGGAAAATGACTCTATTAAATTTGCACATGAAAAGTGGTTGTTTTGTAGATAACTACTCGCGAGCGGATTCTGATGCCTGCCAGACCTATGCCAAACAAGCCCCAATATTAGACAAGTGGGTCGAACAAAAAGAATCGGAAGGGACCGCTTACGCAATTTTAGGCGACTTCAATCATCGTTTATCAGCGCCATACAATCACTTTACTCGGCAGCTCACCACTAATTCAAATAACAGTGAATCTTCACTCGAGAATCCGGGCGCCGATCTGATTGGTTGTCACCCCTATTACCCGGCGCCTATCGACCACATCTTAATCGGTAATATGGGCACAGCCGGATTGACCAAAAAAGCCACCATGCACCCCTTTGACAACATGACACCGGACGCCATGTTAAGTGACCATTGTGCTTTGTCACTGACGTTATCCAATGACGCGCTGCCTTTGTCGAATTCAGTAAAATGGCAAACTGCCAGTAAAGAATATCGCTATTTGACACAAACCACCTACCAACAAGCAACACAGGCATTGAAGTCGCGCAAATTACCTGCTCCGCCTTGGGTTGTTGTGATGGATGTGGACGAAACAGTGTTAGATAACAGTCAGTATCAGGTTTCTGTCGAGAAAATTGGCGCAAGTTACGACCCGGAAACTTGGAACGCATGGGTGATTTCTGAGAAAGCAACCTTGGTTCCCGGCGCCAAGAATTTCATTCAAACCGTTTTTCAGCTGGGCGGTAAGCTTGCACTTGTCACTAATCGTAATCGAGAATTGGACCAATTTACGTGGCGTAATTTACTTGCTTTGGGTGTGCCTGTGTCGAATGACAATACCTGTTTAATTGGCCGGGTTGACGCCGATAAAGAGGCAATCAATGGCGACACTATTATCAATGACAAAGACTTGCGTCGACTGCAATTAGAGACCGCTGCCGCAAGTTGTTACCGTCCTGATAAGCAAAGAGCTTCGTTGTTTCCTGCGCTGAACATTGTCATGCAGGTTGGCGACAATATTGAAGATTTTGCTGGCGTGACACAAGAAGAGGCAGACATCGAAGCGCTACTCCCCAAATCGAATGATGAACTGATTTTGCTGCCCAATCCAATGTACGGTTCTTGGTAGGCTGAAATTGGTAGTAAGAAAAGTGGAGCCATTACTTGACGCTAACATTTTCAGACATTTATCTCATCGTTATGTCAATTGTCCTTGAAAGTGTTAGCGTTGTCTCAAGATGTATTTAATTTATTGAAAAAATAGTCGTTAATAAAAACAAAAATGATTTTTCCAAAGGAAGCAACATCATGTCAATGTCGAAATACCTCGCTATTAGCAGCCTGGCGTTAGCCCTGTCTGTTTCGCCCGGCGTCGCAGTCGCTAAAGAGGCCCAAACCAATCCTCTAGCTAAAATTAAACTCCGAAACATCGGGCCAGCAATGATTTCTGGAAGGGTTTCCGATTTTGCAGTCAACCCTGCGCGTCCGAATGAGTTTTATGTTGCAACGGCTTCTGGAAACCTTTGGAAAACCACAAACAATATGACCACATGGACACCCTTGTTTGAAAAGTCGGGTTCTTATGCCATTGGTGTGATTGAAATGGCACCGACAGATTCAAACGTGCTTTGGCTAGGCTCAGGAGAAAACAATTCGCAACGCTCTGTTGCCTATGGCGATGGTGTATACAAATCCTTAGATGGCGGGAAAAACTGGACCAACATGGGCTTAAAAAACTCCGGTCATATTTCTCAAATCTGGATTAATCCTGCTGACATTAACCACGTTTTGGTTGCGTCTCAAGGCCCGCTTTGGAATAACGGTGGCGACCGAGGGTTATACAAGACAACAGATGGTGGTAAAACTTGGGATCGTATTTTAGACATCGATGTTCATACTGGCATTAACGAATTTGTTGTCGACCCGAGTAACCCTGATGTCATTGTAGCTACCAGTTATCAGCGAAGACGTCATGTATGGACCTTAATCAACGGTGGTCCAGGCAGCGGTATTCACAAAACATCTGACGGTGGAAAAACCTGGGAACGAATTAAATCTGGCTTACCTTCAGAGAATATGGGGCGCATAGGTATTGCAATGGCTCCCTCAGCGAAAGACACTCTGTATGCCATCGTCGAATCTAATGATAAAGACAAAGGCGTATATCGCTCACAAGATTTTGGACAAACCTGGAAAAAGCGCTCTGGACACATGACCAGCAGCCCTCAGTACTACAATGAGCTAGTGGTGGATCCATTAAACCCTGAGCGTGTTTATTCCCTAGATACCTTCACTAAGGTGTCTGAAGATGGGGGGAAAACCTTCAAACCCCTATCTAATGAATTTCGTCATGTGGATGATCACGCATTGTGGATCGATCCAAACAATACCAGTCATTTAATTATGGGCGGCGATGGCGGCGTTTATGAAAGTTGGGATAGAGGACAAAAATGGCGTCATGCGCAAAACTTACCTCTAGGGCAGTTCTATCGCGCTCAGCCAGATAACGCGTCACCTTTTTACAATGTTTGTGGTGGTACCCAAGATAATAACTCCTTGTGCGCGCCTTCACGTACTGATGTGATGCATGGGATTACCAATGCCGACTGGAATATTGTGATTGGTGGTGACGGCTACAAGCCGCAAATTGACCCTAATGATCCCAATATCATCTACGCGCAATATCAGTATGGTGGCTTAGCTCGCTACGACAAACGCACGCGAGAGCGCGTGTCTATTACTCCCCATCCAAAAGCGGGAGAGAATGCCTATAAATGGAACTGGAATTCACCGCTATTGCTTAGTCCTCACATGACGACACGGCTTTTTTATGCCGCTGAGAAAGTTTTTCAATCGGATGACAGAGGCGAAACATGGCGTGTGATTAGCCCAGACCTGACACGTAAAATTGATCGCAATAAATTAAAAGTCATGGACCGAGTTTGGAGCGTTGATACGATTGCTAAGAATGCCTCTACCTCTATGTATGGTTCAATCATCGCGCTAAATGAAAGTCCGGTAAAAGAGGGGCTCATGTATGTGGGTTCTGATGATGGATTAATCAGTGTGACCGAAGATGGTGGCGAAAACTGGCGCACAGAAGATAGTTTCCGTGGCGTACCAGACATGTCGTTAGTGGAAGACATTATCGCGTCATTACACAATGAAAATGTTGCCTATGCGGTGTTTGATAACCACAAGCGAGGCGACTACAAACCTTATGTATTTAAAACCACAAACAAAGGGAAAAGCTGGAAGAAGATCAGTAATGACTTACCTGAGTGGGGATCTGCACACACCATCGCTGAAGATCACCTTGATCCCAACTTATTATTTGTTGGTACAGAATTTGGACTTTTTGTCAGCCAAAATGGCGGCGAAAATTGGTCTCAGATGAAAGGCAATTTCCCAACAATATCGGTGCGTGATCTTGAGATCCAACGTCGTGAAAGTGACTTGGTCGTGGGAACATTTGGTCGCGGAATCTACATATTGGATGACTATTCACCCCTGCGTACGTCTGCTCAAAGTTTGAAGAATCAAGATGCTAAACTATTCCCAATTAGAGATAGCTGGTTATATCTTGAGGGTTACCAGTATGGTGGTGAGCGCAAAGGCTCTAACGGTAATGCATTTTACAGTGCAGACAATCCTCCTTATGGCGCAGTCTTCTCATATTATTTAAAAGATGGCTTTAAGACCCTTCAGAAAACCCGTCGTGAGAAAGAAAAAGAAATCGAAAAAGAGGGTGGGGATACGCCTTATCCAAGTTGGGATACCTTGCGCAAAGAGGATCAAGAAGAAGCGCCAACGGTTTTTCTTGAAGTAAAAGATGCGAAAGACCAGCTTGTGCGTCGCGTAGAAGCGTCTGCGAAAAAAGGATTTCAGCGCGTTGCTTGGGATATGCACTATCCGTCATCAGCGCCGGTTAAGTTGACCAAGCCTTCGGGTTACGTGCCGCCGTGGGCGATACCCCCGAAAGGTCCAATTGCCTTGCCTGGCGAATATACGGTAACCCTTAAGAAGCGACAATTTGGTGAAGTCTCTACCCTCTCTGAGCCGCAAACTTTCACTTTGAAGCTGCTGAACAACAGTCCAGAAATAACCACTGACCGTGAAGGCTTGTTAGCTGTTCAAAAACGTGCTGCAAATTTATTCCGCTCAGTCAGAGGGGCGTCTAAAGCAAAGGGCGAGCTACGCAGTCGAATCAAACACTTGAAAGCTGCGATTGACGTCACGCCATCTTCTACCGAGCAACAAGCACAAGCTGTGCGCAAATTAGCTGAGCGCTTGGTGGTGCTTAGTACCTTGTTGGATGGTGATGCCACGGTTCGCGCTCGTCAGGAGCCTGTGCCTTGGTCTGTTTCTGGCCGAACGTCCAGCCTCTACTACGCAATTAGCGGTAGTCAAAAGCAGGTCTCAGGCAATCATTTAGCGTCGCTGAAGATTGCTGAATCTGAGTACACCCGAGTCGCAGAACAACTTAAAAATTTACGTGCAGAATTAACTGCGCTAGAAGCACAGTTGGAAGCCGCGGGCGCCCCTTGGACGCCGGGCCGTATTCCAACCATCGAATAGTAAAACATTGGCCGTCTGCACGTTAGGCGGCCTATAAAACGTTTTACAGTAGATAATAAATACCCAATAGAAACCTTTGATTGGGGAAAACTGTGTTTAGGCGCACCCAGTTCACCAGGACAAGCGCTGCGGCCACCTTAAATATGATCAGCTGTCACACTATATTGTGGCGGCTTTTTTCACTTGTAATTTATGACAATTAAAACCAAATTATTTACGCCTTACTCTATTTCTGCAGTACTTCTGATCGGTTTCTTCGCATTGTTTGCTCGTGCTTCTAACATTCCGGAAGAGCGCATCATCGTAGTGGGTAAAAAACCTACATATCTTAGCAATCATGACGGCATTTTGCCGGTTACCGTGATTGATGGTCTGGGAGTGGGTCATAGCAACACCATGGCGGATATGTTGAATGCCGCACCTGAAGTGAATTACAGTGGTCAAGGCGGTTTACTACAAACCATTAGTATTCGTGGTCTATCACGCTGGCGTATTCAGACCTTGGTAGAAGGTGTGCCAATTCACAGCGAGCGCCGTGCGGGTAATGCGGCTGAATTTATTGCGCCAAATTTAGTCGCTAATGCCTACGTTTTATCTGGTGCAGCTTCGACCCAGCTAGGTTCTGGCGCATTGGGTGGCGGAATTGACTTACGCCTCGCTGCAACTTCCGATACGTCATTGAACGTAAGTTATGGCTCCGCACAAGATTATCGTAGCCTACAGGTTTTGGGCGGAAAGGAAGAGGGCAACGGCGGTGTATACTGGGGTGCCAACTTTCGTCATGCTAATCACGGGGCGGATAGTTTGAATCAAACCTTGTTTAATGGATTTGAACAATCGGTTGGCTGGTTTCGGTATTTATCTGATCAAAATATCAAAGATGCGCTGGTAATCGTGTCTAAGGCAAACAATGTGGGTAAAGCAAGCTCAGATCTCCCCGAGCAACGACAAACCCTATATCCAGACAACGATCACTGGCTGGCAAAGCTCGACTTTGAGTGGATGAATG
>JAOMVH010000119.1 GCA_028356795.1 Aliiglaciecola sp.
CATGGCTCAGATTGAACGCTGGCGGCAGGCCTAACACATGCAAGTCGAACGGTAGCAGGAAGTGCTTGCACTTCGCTGACGAGTGGCGGACGGGTGAGTAATACTTGGGAATGTGCCTTTACGTGGGGGATAACTATTGGAAACGATAGCTAATACCGCATAATGTCTACGGACCAAAGGGGGCTTTTAGCTCTCGCGTAAAGAGCAGCCCAAGCGAGATTAGCTAGTTGGTGTGGTAAAGGCGCACCAAGGCGACGATCTCTAGCTGTTCTGAGAGGAAGATCAGCCACACTGGAACTGAGACACGGTCCAGACTCCTACGGGAGGCAGCAGTGGGGAATATTGCACAATGGGGGAAACCCTGATGCAGCCATGCCGCGTGTGTGAAGAAGGCCTTCGGGTTGTAAAGCACTTTCAGTCGTGAGGAAAGGGATACGGTTAATACCCGTGTTCTGTGACGTTAGCGACAGAAGAAGCACCGGCTAACTCCGTGCCAGCAGCCGCGGTAATACGGAGGGTGCGAGCGTTAATCGGAATTACTGGGCGTAAAGCGCACGCAGGCGGTTTGTTAAGCTAGATGTGAAAGCCCCGGGCTCAACCTGGGAATAGCATTTAGAACTGGCAGACTAGAGTCTTGGAGAGGGGAGTGGAATTCCAGGTGTAGCGGTGAAATGCGTAGATATCTGGAGGAACATCAGTGGCGAAGGCGACTCCCTGGCCAAAGACTGACGCTCATGTGCGAAAGTGTGGGTAGCGAACAGGATTAGATACCCTGGTAGTCCACACCGTAAACGCTGTCTACTAGCTGTTTGTGGATATTATCCGTGAGTAGCGAAGCTAACGCGCTAAGTAGACCGCCTGGGGAGTACGGCCGCAAGGTTAAAACTCAAATGAATTGACGGGGGCCCGCACAAGCGGTGGAGCATGTGGTTTAATTCGATGCAACGCGAAGAACCTTACCTACTCTTGACATCCAGAAAATTTGGCAGAGATGCCTCAGTGCCTTCGGGAATTCTGAGACAGGTGCTGCATGGCTGTCGTCAGCTCGTGTCGTGAGATGTTGGGTTAAGTCCCGCAACGAGCGCAACCCTTGTCCTTAGTTGCCAGCATTTAGTTGGGCACTCTAAGGAGACTGCCGGTGACAAACCGGAGGAAGGTGGGGACGACGTCAAGTCATCATGGCCCTTACGAGTAGGGCTACACACGTGCTACAATGGCGAGTACAGAGGGAAGCGAGACAGTGATGTGGAGCGGACCCCTTAAAGCTCGTCGTAGTCCGGATCGGAGTCTGCAACTCGACTCCGTGAAGTCGGAATCGCTAGTAATCGCAGGTCAGCATACTGCGGTGAATACGTTCCCGGGCCTTGTACACACCGCCCGTCACACCATGGGAGTGGGATGCAAAAGAAGTGGATAGTCTAACCTTCGGGAGGACGTTCACCACTTTGTGTTTCATGACTGGGGTGAAGTCGTAACAAGGTAACCCTAGGGGAACCTGGGGTTGGATCACCTCCTTACACTATAGGTAAACCTGTTGTGATGCAGTGCCTACACAGATTGTTTTGTTGTTAAATGAAGAAGAACCACATGGCCGTTGGTTGTTAAGACGGGGCTATAGCTCAGCTGGGAGAGCGCCTGCCTTGCACGCAGGAGGTCAGCAGTTCGATCCTGCTTAGCTCCACCAATTCGCTATGAGTAGACAACGATAGGCTTGTAGCTCAGCTGGTTAGAGCGCACCCCTGATAAGGGTGAGGTCGGCAGTTCAAGTCTGCCCAAGCCTACCATTTCGTCCCTACTCTTCGTTGGATGACTCGTCGTTAAGCATGCTTAACGTCCTCGCCATCCGCCTCGATTAGAAACGAAATGTCGTTGTGATAAACAGGCAGTCATGTGTATGTGGAAATAACCTTAATCAATAGGTGTTGCAAGTAGCAGTTATTGATTAGGGTTTTTTAAACCTTAATATTGAGTGATTTACTTCGGTAGGTGCTTGATAAGCGAAACAGTCGCTTCAAAAATCAGTGTTCACTACGTTCACGTTTTTTGTTTCGGCAATATTTCGCGGTAGTTCTTTAACAATTTGGAAAGCTGATAAAGTAATCAAAACAAAGAGTTATTAATGAAGAGCAATCTTCAAGCGTACTCTATCTGATTTTGTGATTAGTACTTGTCACGCATACATAGCGTCTTAAGTGACGTGCTTTAAACCTATGCAAACTTACATGGCGGTGGTCATGTTAAGCGCAAGAGGGGGTTTGGGGTTGTATGGTTAAGTGACTAAGCGTATACGGTGGATGCCTAGGCAGTTAGAGGCGATGAAGGACGTGTAAGTCTGCGAAAAGCTGTGGTGAGTTGACAAAACGCATTTTAGCCACAGATGTCCGAATGGGGGAACCCAATGCATTTATGCATTATCTGCAACTGAATACATAGGTTGTAGAGGCAAACGAGGGGAACTGAAACATCTAAGTACCCTTAGGAAAAGAAATCAACCGAGATTTCCCTAGTAGCGGCGAGCGAACGGGAATTAGCCCTTAAGCTAATTGTAAGCCAGTGGAATGTGTTGGAAAGCACAACGGTACAAGGTGATAGTCCTGTACACAAAGGCGAACTTTAAGTGAAATCGAGTAGGTCGGGACACGTGTTATCTTGACTGAATATGGGGGGACCATCCTCCAAGGCTAAATACTCCTAACTGACCGATAGTGAACCAGTACCGTGAGGGAAAGGCGAAAAGAACCCCTGTGAGGGGAGTGAAATAGAACCTGAAACCGTATACGTACAAGCAGTGGGAGCAGACTTGTTCTGTGACTGCGTACCTTTTGTATAATGGGTCAGCGACTTATATTTTGTAGCGAGGTTAACCGAATAGGGGAGCCGTAGTGAAAGCGAGCGTTAACTGCGCGTCTAGTTGCAAGGTATAGACCCGAAACCCGGTGATCTAGCCATGGGCAGGTTGAAGGTTGAGTAACATCAACTGGAGGACCGAACCCACTGACGTTGAAAAGTCAGGGGATGACCTGTGGCTGGGGGTGAAAGGCCAATCAAACCGGGAGATAGCTGGTTCTCCCCGAAAGCTATTTAGGTAGCGCCTCGGACGAACACCATGGGGGGTAGAGCACTGTTAAGGCTAGGGGGTCATCCCGACTTACCAACCCTTTGCAAACTCCGAATACCCATGAGTGCTATCCGGGAGACACACGGCGGGTGCTAACGTCCGTCGTGAAGAGGGAAACAACCCAGACCGCCAGCTAAGGTCCCAAAATATTGCTAAGTGGGAAACGATGTGGGAAGGCTAAGACAGCTAGGAGGTTGGCTTAGAAGCAGCCACCCTTTAAAGAAAGCGTAATAGCTCACTAGTCGAGTCGGCCTGCGCGGAAGATGTAACGGGGCTAAGCAATATACCGAAGCTGCGGACTTGCGCATCACCAGAAACTATTTGAAAGAAGAAGCTAACAGCAACGTGATGTTTTTTATCACCTGCTGGTAAAGCGTTCCGAAACGTCGAAAGGCGTGGGCATGTTTAAGTAGTTTGTGGGATGCGCAAGTGGTAGGGGAGCGTTGTGTAAGTGGTTGAAGGTGAGCTGTGAGGCTTGCTGGACATATCACAAGTGCGAATGCTGACATGAGTAACGATAATGAGGGTGAAAAACCCTCACGCCGGAAGACCAAGGTTTCCTGTCCCATGCTAATCAGGGCAGGGTAAGTCGGCCCCTAAGGCGAGGCAGAAATGCGTAGTCGATGGGAAACGGATTAATATTTCCGTACTTGGTATATCAGTGAAGGGGGGACGGAGAAGGCTAAGCAAGCTTGGTGTTGGTTATCCAAGTGAAAGTGTGTAGGGCGTTGAATTAGGTAAATCCGGTTCAACATTAACCTGAGACACGAGACGAGTTTCTAAGGAAACGAAGTTGTTGATGCCATGCTTCCAGGAAAAGCCTCTAAACTTATGATATATCGAACCGTACCCCAAACCGACACAGGTGGTCAGGTAGAGAATACTAAGGCGCTTGAGAGAACTCGGGTGAAGGAACTCGGCAAAATTGTACCGTAACTTCGGGAGAAGGTACGCTGCTGTTTGTGATGGGATTTACTCCCTAAGCGAATGGCAGCCGCAGTGACCAGGTGGCTGGGACTGTTTATTAAAAACACAGCACTGTGCTAAATCGAAAGATGACGTATACGGTGTGACACCTGCCCGGTGCCGGAAGGTTAATTGATGGGGTTAGCGTAAGCGAAGCTCTTGATCGAAGCCCCGGTAAACGGCGGCCGTAACTATAACGGTCCTAAGGTAGCGAAATTCCTTGTCGGGTAAGTTCCGACCTGCACGAATGGTGTAACCATGGCCACGCTGTCTCCACCCGAGACTCAGTGAAATTGAAATCGCAGTGAAGATGCTGTGTACCCGCACCTAGACGGAAAGACCCCGTGAACCTTTACTACAGCTTGGCACTGAACATTGAACCTACATGTGTAGGATAGGTGGGAGGCTTTGAAGCATAGTCGCTAGATTGTGTGGAGCCGCCGTTGAAATACCACCCTTGTATGTTTGATGTTCTAACATGGGTCCCTAATCGGGATTGTGGACAGTGTCTGGTGGGTAGTTTGACTGGGGCGGTCTCCTCCCAAAGAGTAACGGAGGAGCACGAAGGTTAGCTAATCACGGTCGGACATCGTGAGGTTAGTGCAATGGCATAAGCTAGCTTAACTGCGAGACAGACACGTCGAGCAGGTACGAAAGTAGGTCATAGTGATCCGGTGGTTCTGTATGGAAGGGCCATCGCTCAACGGATAAAAGGTACTCCGGGGATAACAGGCTGATACCGCCCAAGAGTTCATATCGACGGCGGTGTTTGGCACCTCGATGTCGGCTCATCACATCCTGGGGCTGAAGTCGGTCCCAAGGGTATGGCTGTTCGCCATTTAAAGTGGTACGCGAGCTGGGTTTAGAACGTCGTGAGACAGTTCGGTCCCTATCTGGTGTGGGCGTTGGATGATTGAGGGGAGCTGCTCCTAGTACGAGAGGACCGGAGTGGACGAACCGCTGGTGTTCGGGTTGTCATGCCAATGGCATTGCCCGGTAGCTACGTTCGGAATCGATAACCGCTGAAAGCATCTAAGCGGGAAGCGAGCCCCGAGATGAGTCATCCCTGATAGTTTAACTATCCTAAAGGGTTGTTGAAGACTACGACGTAGATAGGCAGGGTGTGGAAGCGTTGTGAGGCGTTAAGCTAACCTGTACTAATTGCCCGTGAGGCTTAACCATACAACACCCAAATGCCTTTTTTATAAACGCGCTGGCGCGCTGTCGTGTTAATATGTTTTACCGGAAGGAAACCTTCTTGACATATTACCTACTCGCTAAAGTGTGTATATAATGAAGCATAGGTGTTGAGTGACAAGACAACACAAAATAGACGCATGAAAATGTGAAGAGTACGCAAGACTCATTGATTACTTTATATCTTTCCAGATTTGTTAAAAACAAACGATTTATTGACAAGGTGAGGACATACCTAAACGACTTTAGGTAATGATAGTCACCTTGCGCAAACGTTAACTCAAGAATCAGAATTCGCTGCGCTCAGCAATTCGTTTCGTTAAGTTTGCACGATTTTGCCTGACGGCAATAGCGACACGGTACCACCTGAATCCATTCCGAACTCAGAAGTGAAACGTGTTAGCGGCGATGGTAGTGTGGGGTTTCCCCATGCGAGAGTAGCTCACTGTCAGGCTCCTATTACACGAAAAGGCCTTCCCAAACTGCGGGAAGGCCTTTTTCGTATAAGCGCAGTAAACTGCGCAACACCGCGGTCAACCTTCACAAAGTGGATTTCCACACTGCGTGCGCGCCATACAAGCAAGCTTGTGTCGTTCAACTGGCTGAAGCTGTGCTTCAGAGA
>JAOMVH010000012.1 GCA_028356795.1 Aliiglaciecola sp.
GACTTCACTTTAACCTTGTTTTGTCTATTCTGCTCTGTCTCTAGGGGCTGAACTATCCAAATGCACCAATGGGCAATTGTGCAGTAATATTTTGTGTTATCTATCTGGCGACACCGCTCAATCATTTTTTCTGTATTAGTTTCAGCGCAGCCATAGGCACAAGGTTGGCCTTTGGTATAAAATGTCGTAGCAAGTTTAGACAGTTGGTTTTGAAGATTTTGGTCTGACATAGGTTGCTCCATAATACGTTAGCGAATAGAACGCGAAGGGCAAAAAATGACCCATTCGCAACAACCTAATTTTAGTATAGCCCAATGCTCGCGAATCACCAGTAACCCGTATTGTATGCCTCGGACTCTCTAGTCAAGATGACGCAAGCAGCTTGCTTATCGAGTAAATACATTTATCGTTTCTTGTACTTTCATCTCTTACTAAGTGTATTCCGCGCACCCCAACTTTATTGGGTCCATGCACATCTGCCTTGAAACTGTCACCAACGAATACGGTTTGCCGTTGTCAGTTGATAAGATTAATTGCAGTAACTAATGCGCTTTTCTGAAAAAAACCATATAACCCAAACGAGATTTCTAAAAAGATATTGATGTTCCAAAAATACGAATTTGCTGTTCCAGTGAAAATTAGCATTGGCGGTCCAAATGTGAGGAATAGTGGTCCAGATTGGTCGGAATATACACCTATATATTCCGATAGAATTTACCACATAGCAGCGGTTAAACCGGACGCGATTCCATTTATTTTGGAACACGTATCGCGTTACTTTGGACCACTCTGCATTTTAGAAATCACTCACACATGATTTAAGTGCAATGATTTTAGAAATTTTTTAAACTCACAAGATGTTTTAGAAGTTCGTCATTCATGTTCAATCGCGTGAGCGATTCTTCGTCATAGTTAGCAAGCTGATTTGCGATTTGCTTAAGACTAAAATGTTTCAATAGAGCTAGAAATGCTAATTGGTTTTGCTCGTTTACAAAAGTTGGAAATTTCAGTTTCGCTGCATCTAATATTTGTTTGTAGCATGAACATGTAATTGAGAATACATCGAGTGAGAAGAGTTGTTGTATGTAGATAGGCAGGATAACTGTTGACTCTAGACTCGTGCTTTTTCCAAGGCTTAAAGGCACTACTGTAAGATAATGTCCATTGGATTTATTACTAGTAAAAAAACGTGAAACACTATTGATCAATCGAAATCCATACGGTAATGCTTTGGGATAAGTGACAGCGAACATACGCAAAATTAGCTTGGTTGCAGCCATATCAAATACGCTATCATTTAACGCATGTAATTTTATTTCCTCGACTCGTCGTTTGATGAGTAGAGCACATAGTCCATCGACATCGCTTTTTGCCAGCAGCTTGAAGTCATCTTTGGGTTTAAAGTCATTGTGCTTTTTGTCTAACAACCGTTCTTGATAAGCAAATGGCAAACGACTGGTCAATGACAATAGCTCACTCATATTTAGCTGCGGGTTATCAAGTAACTCCCATAAAGGGTGAACCAGCAGTTTAGCAGTACCAGGATAGATGTCTTCTAACAATTTTACTTTCGATAGTTGCTTAATTGGTTCTCCCTTCAACTTTTGCCTCATCATTCGAGGCTTCAATCCCGCTCTTGGATGAGTTATTCCAAGCTGCTTGCAAAACATTTCTGGGCTTGACTGACCAGAAATCCTCATAATTTGGAGCGCCCAAAGATTGGCACTCAACCCCTTACATTCTGAACTCAGCGATAAATAACGACGTAAATCGTACATTTTGCCTCCTGATAAGTGATATTTAAAACCGAGTACCACTTATTCAATCAATATCATCTGGTTAAAAAACATACAGTTAGCAAGGTTGCATTCCTTAAAACCTCGCATTTTGGCTACTTCACTATTCAATTTAGTGAGCAATATTTGTACCGATAGAAAGGTTAGTCGCAATAAGTACCAAACTAAGGAGGACAAATGAGCGATGAAGAGGTGCAACTATTAGCAAAGCAACTTGAGTCAGATCTATTGAAATTGTATGGCTCACCTGTGATCAGCGGTGGTGAATTACAAAGAGCGTTGGGATACAGAACAAAAGACGGGTTACGTCAAGCGATACTCAGAAATACGCTACCAGTAAAAGTATTCCAAATTCCAAAGCGACGCGGTTACTTTGCTCTAATTAAAGACGTCGCCAATTACTTAGCGCAGCGTGCACGAGATAAGTGAAGTGGATTGCTTGAAAGCATAAACAAACATTGGTTTATAAAATTGAGGAAAAATGATGATACAACCTGAGAAAATTCGAGAGATTATCCGAATCGATACAATATACCCAGACATGTCCAATCGACAGCTAGGAAAACTAACCAATTGCTCACACCAATCCGTTGGACGGGTGCTTAAGCGAGTCAAACTAAATGGAATTAGTCACGCTATTGCAATACAGCTTAAGAACAAAGAGCTTATAGAAAGCCTATACCCATGTATCCATATTTCAGATAAAAAATATCGTGAGCCTGACTACGACGAGCACGTAAAACAATCTTTGCTGAAAAAAGGCAAATCACGAACCCTTTTGTATTTGGAGTATAGAGCCAAAGCCCCCTCCACGGCATTAAGTAAGAGTCAGTATTTTTCGAAAGTACGTAAATTTTTGAAGACAACCAGATTAGCTATGCGACAAACTCATGTTGCAGGAGATGTCGTGTACATCGATTACGCCGGAACAAAAGTTTTTTACAGCAAAGATGGGCAGAAGATTAGCGCTAAAGTATTTGTTGCAGTGCTCGGTGCTTCAAAAAAACTATTTGCATTTGCGACACCTGGTGAACGGACGAAAGATTGGATTAATGGGATTGTTGCAATGTTTAAAGCATTCGGTGGTGTCACAAGTATTGTTTCCATTGACAACGCAACAGCACTAGTAAGCAAACCAGGTCTCATTCCCGTTTTGGTTAAAAATATAGTGTTATTGGGTGAATTCTATCATTGTATTTTTGACTCTTGTCGGGTCGCTTCACCACAGGATAAATCGTTGGCTGAGCTGGGGGTTAAGTGGGTAAAACAGCGAATACTAATACCAATGAATCACGATATGACATTTTTTTCATTGGATGAGGTGAATGCTCACCTTTCAAAAAAAGTTGAAGAATTAAACAATTTGCCGCTACAAAAACTAAAAATTTCACGCAACGAATTGTTTGAACAGACGGACGGAAAACACTTGCGACCCTTGCCTAAAAAGCCTTTTGAAGCGGTTGATGTATTTAAAATGTTAATTGTGCCTGCGGATTATCACATTGAACACAATAAACACTTTTACTCTGTGCCGTATAAGCTGGCGCATGAAGAAGTGGAAGTGGTTGTAACAAACACAAATCTAAAAGTATTTCATCAACATCAACTCGAAGCTATACATAAGTTGAGCGAAGAGCTTAATGGATCAACAACCGTTCATGAGCATTTATCACCTGAGCACTCGGCTGAAGCGTTAAAAACAAAGGACGAATACATGAAATGGGCTAAGGGCGTTGGTCCTCTCACTCAAGTATTTGTGGAGAAACAATACGAGGTCGTCCGCAACCCCAAATCACGGGCTATTGGTAAACGCGTTCAAAACTTAATGCGCTTATGTCTAAATAAACCTCAAGAGCATATTGAGCAAGCATGTGAATATGCAATTGAAAACAACATGCCACCCAGTGAATTAGGTATGGTTTTTAAGATGTTAGAGCATTTAGAGACTAAGGCATCCGTATTAATGCCGCCCACTGCTCACAAAAATATTCGTGGCAAAAATTCATTTGGAGGCAATTATGCTCATTAATGAAAGTATTGAAAATAGACTTAAAGAGTTAAAGCTGGGCGGTATTCAAGCTGCACTTATGCAACAAAATGCGAGCGGTGCATTTTGTGAAATGTCTTTTTTGGAGCGTCTTGAACACTTGCTACGCGCACAAGTTGTCATGAATAAAAACAGGCGGATTACAACGTTGCAAAAACAAGCAAACCTCCGTTGGCCGCAAGCTAATTTAGGTGACTTAGACTATTCACTTCAACCAAGCCTCAAAAAGCAAGTCATTGCTGAGCTTTTAGAGCTAAATTGGGTGAGGAACGCGAATCATCTAATTTTAACTGGAGCTACCGGTACTGGAAAGACACACCTTGCGTGTGCATTTGCTAACGCAGCTATTCTTTGTGGGTTTCCAGTTAAGTTTTACAAATTCCAACATCTGTTGGCTGAGTTAATTGCAGCGGATCAAGAAAACGAGTTAGCAAAGCTTCGCAAAAGACTAGCTAGATTTAAGGTACTTGTCATAGATGACTGGGGTATTTCCATGCTAGGTTCCGCGCAACGTCACATGCTTTTTGACTTAGTGGAGTCTCGTGATAAGCAAGCATCCATGATCATTACGTCTCAGTACCCAAAAGAAGATTGGTACGACGCATTTGGTGATGCAACGATTGCAGAGTCAGTGCTAGATCGCATCGTGCATTCGTCTCATACATTAAATTTAGCTGGAATATCAATGCGCAAAGTAAATGGGTTGGGAGGAGAGTGCAATGAGTAATAAATCAAACCCCATTACCAATATGACTTCGATACTTGATGTGAGCGGATTCACTGAGTTTGATGTGCAAGTTCGCGATCAATTTATGCCCATCACACAAGGACTCTATCATCAGACTCTGCTGCTTGAAGATACGCCACAGCATTATTTGCAACAACACTATGATATTGACATTGAGAAGATTCAAAAATATAAGCTTGGCTTTTGCAATCGGTCACTGGTCACTAAAATGCCACACCATCGATCTCAAGATGGTGTAAAAATTCGTAGCGCTTTATCTCGCTTTAAAATACTTCGCCCTAGCGGACATGAAAACTATCGCGGTTGCATTACTGTTCCTATTTTTCACAAAGGGGAGATCGTTGCCTATTATGGAGAAAGAATTAGTCGTGTTCGCAGAGGTTCTTCGCAAAGTTATTGGCACCCTTTTGATAAACCAGCCATTTTTAACGTCGAGGGCGTTCCAGAGACAAAGACGCTTTTTATGTGCCAAAGCCCGTTATTGGCAATAAAAATGATGGAAGCTTTTGACGACAAGGTTATTGCCACAGATTCAAATTTTAACATGTGTAGTAAAGACATTTCCTGTCTTGTAGACAAAGGTGTTGAAACATTGATTGTGGTAAAAAGTGTCGAACCTTCCAAATCGTGCATCGCAAGCTTGTCCAAATCGCTAGCAAAGTTCGGAATAACTTATCAGTCTTTCTCGTACACGCATGGTGGGCAATATGGGCGAGCATAATTTCTTTAGTTTTTTCAACATTTATGAAAAACATTGTTTAGCAGAAGGGCAGTCGCCACGCACAGTTAAAACGAAACTGAGCAATCTGAAAATGTTCGTTAAATGGTGTATTGCTAACAATATCGATGAGATAAGAGAAGTCACAAAATCAATCGTTGAACAGTACAAAGCAGATTTAGCTGAGACAGTTAACCCGCGTAATAATCAACCTTTACGAAAAAACACGAAAAGACGACGTGTTACAGATGTCAGGACGTTCTTTAAAGAGTTAACTTATCTTGACTACTTTGAAGTCAACCCACTTGAAAACTTACGTTTACCCAAGCCGCAAAGAACGTTACCTACGGCATTTCTTACATTTGAAGATATTGAACAGGTTTTCCAAGCAACAGTGCCTTATGGTGATACTGGCAAGCGAGACAGAGCAATACTGGAAACGTTTTACAGTACCGGCGCACGCAGAATGGAAGTGGCTAATTTGGATGTAATGGACGTCAATTTCAAACAAAAGCAGATTTTTGTTACCGGCAAAGGCGATAAAGAACGTTTTATTCCTATTGCTGATAGAGCCTGTGATTGGATAAAGCACTACGTAAACCATGTTCGCCCAAAACTTGTAGATAAAAAGTCAGGTTTTACATTATTTTTGGATAACCGAGGCATGAAGTACAGAGAAACGCAAATGAGTGACTTAGCAAAGAAGTATATCCTCAAAGCAGGTTTTGACGTTAACGCAGCATGTAATGTGTTCAGACATAGTGCAGCAACCCATATGCTTGAAAATGGCGCTGACATTCGTGAAATCCAACAATACCTGGGGCATTCTGATCTTTCAACGACGCAGGTTTATACTCATGTCACCAACGTGCAATTAAAGAAAACCTACCAAAAGTCACACCCCGCTGCGAGACAAACTAAAAGGCTGATCGCCACAGAGTTTGGTCGCTACAGGTAAAATCGAAAGCAAAATATGTGTATGAAAAGTAAAAGGATAGGAGTATCTTGAAAAAAAGTATGCCTAATCAAAAGCTCATGGATAAAACAATAACCTTTTCTATTTTAGGTTAATCGACCGACTCAAGGAAGAACAATGCAGCTATGCAAATTAGAAATCGAAAATTTCCGTCTTTTAAAATCATTTGAACTAAAGCTTGAAGATGAATTATCGCTAGTGATAGGCAAAAACAACACTGGCAAAACGTCAATTCTATCGGCTCTCGAAAAATTGGTTGTTCAAACAGAGCGGTCGACAATTCACTACGAAGATTTCAACGTCGACACTAGAAGTTTTCTCGAAGATTATTTAAATGACAACTTATCCATTGTGCCTGAAGCTATATATATTCCTATAGGTATAAGTGCCAAACTATTTATGGAATATAACGAAGAAGACAATCTTGCTCAAATCAGTCCTTTAATTATGAATCTCGATCCGCAAGACAATAATATCGTGCTGATATTTGAATACAAGGCAACGTATGAAGACTTGGTGAATCTAAAAAAAGACTACATTGCGGAAGCTGAAAAATTTGACAACAATCCAAGACTTTTCCTCAAAGAGAATCATCGCGACTACTTTGGAACGATTTCACGTAAAAGTGTTTTGTACGGCGATGAGACACAATTTATTGATCTCAATAAAGAAAAAATAAACCTTCGGGACGTCTTATCGATACAGTTTATTAATGCCAAACGAAGCGTAACCAATAAACAGAACGACAAAGCGCTGTCCAACCAAACATCGACACTTTACAAGCAGCAAGATGAATCGGATGAGCATGAAGAAGCCTCTGGTGAATTCAAAAAGGCGCTCCGTGATACCGACGGTGTCTTGAGCGATGTGTACGCCAAGATGTTTGATGGTGTCATCAAGAAAGTGAATCAATTCGGCGGTGTTACACCATTGGAGACAGAGATCAAAATTTCATCATCTTTGCAGCACAGAGAGTTGTTGGATGGGAACACAACAGTTATGTATTCGCATGATTCACATGAGTTACCAGAGCATTACAATGGTCTAGGCTATATGAATTTGATTAGCATGATATTTGATATAGAAATGCTAATGAGTCGACTAAGACGTTCGGTATTAGAAAAGCCAGCCGCGATAAATATTTTATTTATTGAAGAGCCAGAAGCTCATACCCACCCACAAATGCAGTACGTGTTCATCAAAAATATAAAACAGTTACTGCGTGAAAATAGGAACAGAGATGATGGCATCACTATTCATTTGCAGACCATAATAACGACGCACTCATCACATATCGTCGCTGAAAGTGACTTCAACGATATTAAGTATCTTAAAAAGTCAGAAAGTCGTACTAACGTCACTGCCAAAAGCTTGCGCGATCTACAGTCTTCATATTCAAACCAAGAAGAACAACGTGATACACAGTTAAAGCAGGATTTTAAGTTTTTGAAGCAGTATTTGACTTTGAATAGGGCTGAATTATTTTTTGCTGATAAAGCTATTTTTATCGAAGGTGATACCGAGCGGGTAATTCTGCCAGCAATGATGAAGAAAATTGACCAAGATATAGCGTGCGACGACGCAGAACAGCCTCTTTTATCACAGAATATTTCAATCGTTGAAGTCGGTGCTCATTCACAGATATTTGAAAAATTTATTGATTTCATAGGTATTAATTCGCTAATCATTACGGATATTGACAGTTTCAAACTAGTACCAAAGAAAGATGAGCCTGAAAAAACTGAAAGAGAGAAGTGCCCTCCAAACGATGCTAATGCAAGGGATACCTCCAATGCATCATTAAAGTATTTTTTTGGCACTGATGCGGATTTAGCTTTTTTTAAGTCACTTGCGTTTGAGGGCAAAACGCTTTCAAAAACCACGAATGGTGAAGAGTGGAGACAAAATGAATGTGGCAATTTAAAAATAGTCTATCAGACTGAAGAAGAGGGGTTTTATGCCAGAAGCTACGAGGATGCATTTTTCCACATAAACAAATCATTGTTGAACACCGGTATTTCAGGGTTTCCATCGCTTACTAACAAGCATCTTGAAAAATATATGAGTAATGAAATTGATGCTTATGAATTTGCTGAAAAAGCAGTTGGAAGTAAGCCATCCCTTGCAATCGAGGTTTTGCTCAATAGCGAAAAAGACGAAAACAACCTGGAGTTTTCAAATTGGAAAGTGCCTGCTTATATCAAGGAAGGACTATTATGGCTTCGCAGAAAATAGATATTGATTCCATTTCGGTTGAATCCAAGGCGGTTGTCAAGCTGGCTCGTCAGGGCGCGAACTTTTTGTTGAGCGGCGGTGCAGGTAGCGGAAAGACATACTCTTTGGTTGAAGTTTTAGGTGTCGTCCTGGCAGACTATCCTACTTTATCAGTCGCTTGTATCACATACACTAACGCCGCCGTCGACGAGATTGAAAGGAGAATTCATGGCGATAACCTCTCTATTTCAACAATACATGATTTTCTTTGGAGCAATATTAAGCATTATCAAAATGAGCTAAAAGAAACGCTGGTTGAGTTGATCAATGACGAAGAGCAAACAAAATTAAAGTCTGTGGATGGAAAGCAAATCAATGAAGATTACTTCAATAACTGTGAAAAGATACGCTACAAAGAATATTTGAAATTAGCCGAAGGTATTATTTCTCACGACGAAGTGATTGTAGTCGCTGCCAAGATGTATGAGAAATATGAAAAACTCTGCGACATTACAAAAGATAAATATCCGTTCATATTTGTGGATGAGTACCAAGATACAGATCCTCTCGTGGTTGATATTTTTCTTGAGTCGTTCGAAAAATCGAATAAAAGATGCGTCATTGGCTTTTTTGGTGATTCCATGCAATCTATCTATGAGAATAGCGTCGGTGACTTAGGGAAGTACCTTGAAACAGAACCTCTCAAAGTTCATGAAGTGCTCAAACGGCAAAATCGTAGAAATCCGCTAAATGTGATTGATCTGGCGAATAAGCTGAGAAACGACAATCTAGAGCAGCAACCATCAGATGATATTAGCGCTCCTAACATGGACCCTACAGGAAGGGTGAAGTTGGGGGAGGCAAAGTTTTTGTATTCTAGAAACGCAGATTTAATATCTACTAGGAGTTATCTAAACTGGGATTTTAGCGATACCAATACAGTAAAAGAACTCAACCTTACTCATAATCTCATTGCAAGTAAGGCCAATTTCCCTGAGTTAATGCGGGTATATGACGGGGACAAAATTCGCGAATACGTAAAAAATAAAATTCGTAAGCCTTTAAAGAATGAGCAACCAGAGTTTGACTGTGAAGGTTTGACATTAGACCAAGTTATTAGGCATTTAGGCAATCCAGCCGCAACCCCAATGCAGCGCAAATATATCGAAAAATATCCCCGCTATTTTGAACTAGCGAAATCATTGCCTTATAAATCTATAGCTGACAATTATGTGGAAAAAGAACAGCTTCTGGATGACAAAAAAAATGTTGCAGGTGCAGATGATAAGCCAAGCTCTAACCGTGACGATTTGATAAAGCATCTGTTCAAAATTGAACATCTAATTAGGCTCTACGCAAAAAAACAGTTCAATCAGTTTATCCAGTTAACCGATTTTTCCGTATCATCAGTTGAGCGTAAACAAGAACTCTATAATGCGATTTCATCTTTTTCTATTGACGAAACGACAACAATTGGCGAAGCCATTGTTATTGCTAATGAATTGGGACTTGTTATCAAAGATGAGAAATTGCAGCGTTTTTCTGATAGAAATCCTTATTTGTTTCAGCAAGTGTGCGACATACCTTACGCAGAAGTGACGAATTTGTTCGATTATTTGGAAGGTTACTCACCGTTCTCTACTCAACATAAAACAAAAGGTGCAGAATTCCCTAATGTGTTGGTTGTGCTAGATAATGGTCGATGGAATTCGTATAACTTTGAGTATTTATTTGAACAAATGGGTAACCAAAGTGTAATAGCACGCTCAGAAAAACTATTTTATGTTTGCTGCACGAGAGCGATGGAAAAACTCGCGGTTTTTTTCCCAAATCCAAGTGATAAAGCGCTCGTTACTGCGAAAAGCTGGTTTGGACCAGATAATGTGATAAATCTAGATTAAAAAAAGCAAATTAATGGTGTCTTTGATTCATAGACTCTTTGACCGTTTATCAAAAAAACTGCGTAGTTCCGACATAAACCGCATATTGTAAATTCCTAAAGCGATGGCTTTGTCTGGGCTTGATGAATTGTGGATCAAATACAGAGCAATAGTGCTTTCTGTAATCGATTTTATGGCTCATATTTATTACCATCTCGATATCACTTTCACTACAGCTAAATAGATTGTTTGCCTTCAACATAAAGATTCGAGTTAATAAGAACGTTGATTTTGAAGATGTATGTTAGTCATAAATTGCTCCTAAACATTGGCAAACAGGAAGCGAAATGGTTGGACAAATCATCCAATCGCAAAAACTTAATTCTAATGAAGTGCAATACTTAAAGAACGCAATACAGGACACTTAAGTGGCAAGTGATTCTACATAGACTAAACTATTATTAGGTTGCTGCGAGCGACTATAAATTTAAGTGTCTCGCCCTTATATAGCCAATGATTTCGGAGCAACCTATGCCTACTACTCTCCCCATGAAACAGTACAGCGATCTTATAGTCGTTGAGTATTTTCCCGCGTGGAAACTGATTCTTCATAAATCATCAAGATACATTCTTAGGAAAAATCGTGTCATTGATGGTAATCACATAAAATTGGAGAGCTACCATAATGGATAAAATTGATTTATTGATTATTTATTGTTTAACAGGATTAGCAGGTTTTTCGATTATTGGTTTTTTGTCTTATCATTTTTTGTTTAAAGATATTTTAGAGAGAGGTAAGAACAAAGAGGACGATTGAGATTAAACCACCGTGTTCTATGTCGCACACAGGATTTATCCTAGCGTTGGCTAAGGCAATGCTTTCTTGCTAAGGCAATGCTTTCTTGCTGAGGCAAGGTGCTGGGAGAGTTGATTCTCTTAAAATGAATGTGAAGTAGATAAAGCGTGCCTAGGATGAGAACACACAGCGGTAGCAGAAACCATAATATTGCCATCTGTAGAACCTCTAAGCGCGCTTAAACTCACTACATTCTTTTGGGGTTATCTCGATGACTTTGCCATCGCGCACGACAACAACTGGTGTACCGTATAGCAAAGCGGTGGCGTCGATATCTTGAGCAACCTTATTACAAGCGGCTTCAGATATATCATCGAGTCGCTGGGATTCAGTTAGTGACATCATGTTGATTTCTCCACAATTCTGGGCGGCCTATCATTAGCGTCGACCAAGTACCATTTGTCCACGAGGGTCTTATAGGTATTGTCGAAATTCACTCTGCTGCGATTATGACGCCGCATGACGGTCTCATCGGGTATGTGATGACCGCCTTGCATGACCCGATAACGAATACGGGATAGGCACACTTCAACAAAATCGACGAACAGATAGTACATAACCACAGTATAACCTGCCTGTTGCCAGCGGGGTATCTTCTTCGCATACGTAAGACCACTTAGCGTGGTCTCTAAGACAAAGGACTCGTCATTACTCAGGCATTTTTCAATGCGTGCGAGCATCTCTTTTCCTGCCGATACCGCTGCTTTTTCGGGATTCCTGGGGTTAGCTTGCATCGCAATTACATCGGCATTCAAGAATGACACGTTGCCTTCCAGTTCCGGCAGCATGAGCTTGGCAAATGAGGTTTTCCCGACTCCATTCACACCAGCAAATATATAAATGGTTTTTGCCATGCTTCTACTATCATCCTCATACATTGCTATTAGCTATTGTGTATCGGCGTAGACCTATATTCAGCTTATTGTAATGCGTTAAGCTGATGAATAACCTTTTGCAACTCTCGATCGTTATCCACACCTTCACCCACGAATTCATAAGGCTCAATAGTAATCCAGTTATTAATTTGACTGTCACACACATACTCGCGCCTATCATCCAACAGATAGCAGCGTTTAACATTCGCATCGGGGATAAGACGTAAATCCTTTTTGCCACGTCTGTCCCATGTTATGTATTCCAAATCACCAAACCAAGGTGGAACTTCGTTCAGTGCCATAAGTTGTTGTGCCACACGTTGAAATGTGGCCTCAGAAACGGTCGTAAAGATTACCAATCGCTCAAATGTATTTTGGCAAAACAATAGAAACTCATGCAGCCCTGGCCTAGAAAAACACAACGTTGCGCTGCTGATTAGTGTGTATTCCAAGTCCAGGGCCAGAACGATGTCTTTTTTCATTTTTGGTTGCTTTTACCGCTTTCTTTGTTGCTCAACTTTTTTATAGACTAGCAAAAAACAAGCCTTCCTACCTTAACCTTGCTTAATTTTGTACAGACATTTTTCGCACAGTTATCAGACGAAGAGTATCCTGATATCAATTGGTCAATCGTGATCAAGTTGCACTTCCCGCTAAAGCTAGATGGTTTAGCTATTACTGCAAATTAATTTAGTTTTCCACGGCTTTCACATGCACCGTAAAGTATTCCATGAAGTACGGTTGCTCTCGGCTCCAAGGGGCTTTCGCATCAACTATGAAATTGAAAAAGACTTCAGTAGTTTTCATCATAGATTCGGTGAATGGCACAGGAAACTTTTTTCAAGATTTCTGTGGGCCGAATAGCTATCTTTAAAATTAACAACACATTGGCGATAGTCCGCCCAGGACGTCTCATTGCCATCAAACACATCTATTATTAGTGGCCGAACAGTATTAATTTGCCTGCCACCGCTAACCGCTTTCTTCCAATGTACTTCGTTGCTAACAGTACCAAAAATTTTGCACCATTTAACACATGCTTCATTGATCGCCATATTGTTCAGGTTAACCTAAAACGCTTGGTTGTGAATTTCCCTTTGCACAAATGGGTTAACGACTTTAAAAAAAGCCAAGCTTTGCGCAATATCGATCATCAATCTCATTTGCGTGCTGCAAATCAGGTCATCTAAATCAAAGTCTTTCAAAAACTAATCTGTATATCAGAATTTGTTACCTATAGTGTGAAGACTTTTGGATATCAGGCAATAGTATTTTGACGAATTTTATTATGCTAACCTGATATAATGTGCGACAAAAATACTAACTGTGTAAGATGCTAATGATATTAGTTCAGTTGGTGCGCTATAAGATCAATTGTCTTATGGTTAAGTTGACCATCAGAAACGATATGGATTCTAAGGAAAAATATGGACTTTAGTGGCTCAGCAGCAATAACTGACAATGGTATTAAAAAACATTTCAAGAACATTGACCCGTGGAAGGCGATATTTGAACTAGCCTGGAATGGTCTCGATGCAAATGCGACAAAAGTCAGCGTAAATATCGCAACAAATGAAATGGAAGGTACTGAAGCGGTTGATGTATTCGACAATGGTGACGGTATTGATTTTTGGAATATTAAGGATAATTTTGCCAAGTTTAACGATTCTTCTAAATCAGACGTCGATCAGCATGGTAGCCACGGGCGTGGGAGATTATCTTTTTTTAGAATTGCTGAGAACGCGACTTGGTTTACAAAGCACAATGGCGAAAATGCTAGAATCAAGATTTGCGCTTCTGCCATAAAGAAATTTGATGGAACTTCAATAGATGACTCCTTGCAACATGCTGCGTTGGTAAAAGAATCCAAAGGTACTATTGTACTTTTGAACAACTGTGAAACTAATTTACCACCCACAGAAAATTTAATGCCGAAATTTACCACAGAGTTTGGCTGGTATTTGGCATTAAACAGTCGAAAATCCTTACTTTTAAATGGCAATCAAGTTCCTGTACCAAAGCATGACTTACATGAATTTACCGTTAGCATCGACGACCACAACTTCAGCTTAAAAATTATTAGGTGGCATGAGAAACCTACCTCGGAGAAGTCATATTATTATTTGCTGAGTTGCGACAGTAAAATTCTTCATAAAAAGCTGAGTAGCTTCAACAACAAAGGGGATTTTTGGGTCAGCGTATATGTAGAATCGACTTGGAATGATGATTTTGTTGAAGAACAGCCTGATATGTTCAACACGGACAAAAATACCTGCGAGTCACCCACATACAAAAACTTGGTGTCGCAGATCCAATCCCTTGTTCAAAATGTCTATGATGAATTTTTGAGACGGTTCGCTGAAGAGCAGATAGATAAGTTTGAAGAAGAAGGTGTATTTCCGAACTATCAACATGAAACTAAAGAATATGCAGACTGGAGGCTGAATAATACCAAGAGACTTGTCACTGAAATCTACATAGCTGATCCGCAGGTATTCAAAAAACTAAATCTGAAACAAAAGAAAATAATTGTTAGACTACTGGATAAAATAACAGTATCAGACCATAATGATAGTCTGTTTGAAGTCTTAAATGAAGTGCTTGATTTAGAACCTGAAGAAATGATGACCTTTGCAGAGCAAATAAAAAAATCACAACTAGAGCACATCATAAATACGATTGAGGTGTTGCATCGTCGTGAGGCTTCAGTGCATTGCATACGAGAAGTAATGCGTAATCACTATAAAGACGTGCTAGAAACGCCTGATCTACAGCTGGTCATTGAAAACAATACATGGTTGTTTGGTGCTAAATACGAAACGCTTGGTGCAGAAGAAAATGACTTCCAGTCAATTGCCAAAAATCTAAGAGACACGCTCCCTAAAATTAATGATGTAAATGAAGAAGATCTAGAAGACGCGTCTCAAATAGACGGTGTCAGAAAGCAGGTAGATTTGTTTCTGGCAAGGAAAGTGCCGAGAGTTAACAGCTTAGGTAAACGCTGTTTTCATTGTGTAGTCGTTGAAATCAAGCGACCTGGTATTGCGTTAAATAAAAGGCATCTCGAACAATTACAAGAGTATGCTGATATTTTGACCGTACACCCAGAATTTAGCAGCCAGCATATGACTATCGATTTGGTCCTCGTTGGCAGAAAAATTTCTGGGCAAGATGCACGTATTCCAAGGGAGCTAAAAACCAGTGCTGATAAAGGTGAGCCAGGTTTGGTCAGTGATGATGGCAGGGTAAAATGTTTTGTTAAGACTTGGGAAACGATACTCGATGAATTCGACTTGGCTAATGATTATCTTCTTTCTAACTTAAACTCCAAGAAACAGGACTTATCTGGTTATTCAACTTCAGAGCTTGTGAAGAAGCTTCAGAGGCCGAGCCATTAATCAATACTCACCGAGATTGTTTCGCCTGAAGCGTTTAACTAGAAACTATCTACCCATACTGCATGGATAGTTTCGCTTAAAGGTCAACACTATAGAGATCTAAAGGTATACAAAAAGTAAGGACAAGCAGCTAAATAGAATCGTCTCACCCGTATTTTGATTATCTCGTGACCACAGTGAGTTGAGTCTAACACTTAACATAACACCGCATCATTACCACCAGCCTTCCCATTCTTGGCGCGCAATATGTGGACCCTCATCATCATACGTCAATCATTTTTTACCTAGCGGGGTTCACTATTCAAAAGATTCTGGAATGGAGGTCAAGTGTCAAAAGAAAATGTATTCAATTGAGTAATGTTCTAGTGGTCGCGCAAAGCTGTAAACTGGCCGGTCAAATTGCGTCGGCTGGTCCATTCAAATAGTTTAGGCGGTTCAATGAGACCGGACTATGCACCATTTAATAACAGAAAAATGTAGCTATCTGAAAAATATAGTATTTCTTGTTTTACTTGTTTCGTAAGTGGCTTGCACACATATGAATGGTAGGATCTACGATCCAAACTTGGGTCGATTCCTTCAGGCTGATCCGCATATTCAAGCACCGAAGAATAGCCAGAACTATAACCGTTATAGCTATGTGTTGAATAACCCGTTGAGTTATACCGATCCGAGTGGGTATTTTTTCAAGAAACTATGGCAGGCGACAACCGGAAATATTCTTAGAGCAATCGCAAAAGTACCGATTTTAAACACAGCAATAAATGTAGGGTTGAATTTTATTCCTGGTTGCCAAGTTTGGTGTAGTGCTGCATTTAGTGCTGCTACTACTTATGCAGTAACAGGAAGTTTAAAGGCGGCGTTTACTTCAGGAGCAATTACTGCCGCTACAGCATATGCATTTTCTCAAATTGGCTCTCATTTTGATGGTCTCGATGGTGTGAATGGCGGAACGTATAACTTTGGCGGAAATATGCTAACTGGAGGAGAGGTAGCTCAACAAATAGCGGCACATGCGGTTGTCGGTGGTATTTCATCTGATCTTCAAGGTGGTAAATTTGGTCATGGTTTCTTTAGTGCGGGTGTCACTAAAGGAATTGGCGGAGCATTTCTTCCGGGCGGCGATAACTTAACTACAGGTGAAATCGCTCAAGGTACGGTTGTATCGGCAATTATTGGTGGTACTGCATCTAAAATATCAGGTGGTAAATTTGCCAATGGTGCTCAGACGGGAGCTTTCCAGTTTCTGTTTAATCAAGCGGGTAGAGCTTTAGCTGAAAGACGAGCAAGGCGAGGTCCAATCGGGCCTGCTGCCGCTAGGTCTCCTGAGGAGCAAGCTGCAATATTTGCCAACTTAGGTATTACTGCTGGAGGTGTCGTGATCTGTGTAGCAACCGGATGCACTGGCTTACCAGCTTACCTGATGGCAACCGCAACCGTATTATCTGCTGATCAGATTTTAAGTATTACCGACGGGTCAAGCCCAGTTACTTTTACCCTTCAGGAATTGGGGATATCAGAGGGAAATGCGGTAATTGTGCGTGATTCGGCTGTTCTTGCCTTGGATGTTGTTTATGTTCCTAGACGAATAAATGCGGCTTTCAGATCAACTAGTAATGTTACGCCTTTAACTGATAAGCTTTCAGACTTTCTGGCAGTCGGCAGCAGTGCAAACTCGATCAACTCCTTATCACAAAGTGCAGGATCTAATTAATGGTGCCAATATGAAAAGGTTGATCTTCCTAGTTTGTTTAGTTTTTGTGCCAATTTATTCAATTTTTAAATACGTTTCTCTACCTAGTATTAGTGATGTTGTTTTTGAAGAGATTAAAGGGGAGTTAATTTGTTCGTCAAAGAATAATCACTATCAATTTTTACTTAAAGGAATTGAGCAGACGTACATAGTAAGGGTAAAGGAATCATGTGATGACAAAACGCTTCCTCTTAGGGATAAGTATTATGCGGGCATTGTCGGTGATAAGGTATGGATTTTGAGTGTTAACCAAATTGAAATCGTCAACTACGAAACATCACTGGAACTTGCAAAAAAAGACATACTATACTTTCTGTTTTTTTGGTTTTCTTGCGGTGTGATTTTTTATTGCATAATAGCCATTAAAGGAAAGTTCACTAGCAAAGAAAAAATCAAAAATATTTAACTCCTATTTGAAACCAAACCCGCTACGGCGGGTTTTGTATTTACTTCGTTTGATATCTCGGATTAAGGCCCCACCTCTGAATTAGGCTGGGAAAGAAAACGCTTGGTCGAATTTTATTTGTGAATGTAGGGAGTTCAATGTTCGAGTTTAACGGAAAGAAAATATATGCCACGGACTTAACATCAAGGTTCCTAGACAGTGCGACTCAGCAGGTTAAGCAAGAATTTGGTGAACGATTTCGTTCCATTCGTCATCCAAAGTCCGGCGAGTTTCCCACAGTAGTGGCACACGGTAATTCCTTATCTGACCTATCGCTAAAAATTGAAGGCTCTGAAGAACTTATCGAACATATCAAAAGTAAGTTGCCCGAAGAAGAAACTACCCATGTAAATTTTGTCGCAAGGAGAAAGATTTTGACGCCCAAAGTATTTTTAAGTTTTGGTTGGGAGGACCATGACCTTGCAGGCAAAATTGCAAATGAACTTATGAGACAAGGGATAGATACCTGGTGGGCCGACTGGGAAATTAAAGCTGGAGATAGTATTAGGCGACGTATCGACGAAGGCTTGGGCAGATGCACGCATTTTCTTGTTTTGATGTCACCCAATTCAATTGATAAGCCTTGGGTAAAAGAGGAGATGGACGCTGGCTTTAGTAGGATGCTTGATGATGCATGTACCTTCTTGCCACTTCGTTACAACCTTTCGCATGAACAGTTACCACCACTGCTCAAAGGCCGCCTAAGTCCTGAAGTATCAGACGATTTAAAGTTAACTCAACTTATTAACGACATCCACGGCATATCGCGGAAGCCTCCATTAGGGAAGTCGCCAATAGATCAAAATCTTCCAGACACGGGCTTTAGCGTTGCGGCAACGACGATCGCAAAAGTATTTTGTGCTGAATCCGAGCATGGCTCAAGCAATGATCCCAGTTTCTCTATGGAAGAACTGATGGAAAAGACGGGATTAAGTAAAGATGATGCGGTAGATGCCTTATATGAGCTGAGAAATTTTATCACAGATGAACATTACAGCGTTATCCCTGACAAAGAGCTTTTCGTTGAGTTCGACAAAGCCTTTATGGAATGGGACCCGGAAAAGGATGCACTTCGAATTGCATCCTCGCTAATTAATGACACAAGCTTTCCAACGAGTGTACCTCAAATGGCCGAAAAATTTGGATGGTCAAGTAGACGAATGAATCCCGCTTTGAATTACCTAACAGGCCGCGAGATATGCCGAGACACTGAAATCTGCGGTTGTTACCCTTGGGAACAACCTTATCTTCAGGAAAGTAAAGCGGGAAGTATTCGCCGATTTGTGAAGAGTCGCTCCTAACGAATTGATCAACATGCCAGGGAGAAAATAAAATGTCTGAACTAAGTGACGCAGGCGATAAAAAAATGCCAGAGAGCGGCAAGGTAGCAAAAATATCGCGCGGCGCTTTGCAGGCAGTTGGCGGTGCAGTGCCCTTTGCCGGAGGTGTTTTTTCCGCTATCGCTGGTGCTTGGTCGGAAGGCGAACAAGACAAAGTTAATCGCTTTTTTGATGAATGGGTACGAATGCTCCAAGACGAGCTAAAAGAGAAAGAGCAGACCATCATTGAAATCATGGCGCGCCTCGACCTTCAGGATGAGGCTATTTCAGAAAGAATTACCAGCGCAGAGTACCAATCTTTAGTTAAGAAAACGTTTAGGGAATGGTCTGGTGCGGAGAGTGAATCGAAACGTGTATACATTCGAAACATTTTATCAAACGCTGCTGCTTCAAAGGTTTCCAGCGATGATGTCATACGCATGTACATTGACTGGATTAATCAATATTCAGAACTGCATTTCCAAGTCATTGGTGCCATTTACAATGCTGATGGTATCTCTAGAGGTGAAGTTTGGCGTAAAATCGGCAAAGGAGCAGTTAGAGAAGACTCCGCAGATGCAGACTTGTACAAACTTCTGTTCAGGGATTTAAGCACTGGCGGCATTATCCGACAACATCGAGAAATTGACCGTTTTGGTAATTTCAGGCCGAAGCAAACTTCTCGACGCCCAAAAGGGAGTGGACCAAAGCAGCCGGTTTCTGCGTTTGATGAAAACGAAGGGTATGATTTAACGGAGCTAGGTAAACAATTTGTGCATTACGCCATGTCAGAATTACCGCTCAAAATTGAATTTCAAGAAGAGAGTCAGTGATTTTGAAGGAGTCTCTCCAACTACGAGTGATATCAACAGTAACGCCCACTAATGAAGTATCACTCGTTTATTAAATATGACTGAAAATGCGCTAAACTTTCAGAGCAATTTCATATTCGGGAGGAGAGAAATTTGCGTCTGAGTCATCAAAGCGATATTGGAAACCCTGCTATAGCATTGTGCTATCGAGCGATAGAAGAGCCTGAGTTTTCTCCACAAAGTTTGGCTATCGCCTTGGCTTTGAAAAACGAGCTTACCAATGATTTCCTGCATGAGTTAAGTACATCATATACCAATCGGGCTGATCTTACCTGTCACTGAGGTAAAAAAGTCGTGGGTGACTTCCTCGGTTAGAAAGACATTGAGACTTACTCAAGCCGAAAGCGTTTACGGACTTTGCAGAGTTTGGGGCATGTTGATGCAGCAGTTCGGACAGCGCGACGATTTAGCTGAACGATGGCTGGTAACACCCAAGTTACCTCTGTGCGGTGAAAAACCGATTACGCTTATGCGTAGTGGAGCCGGAAAAGAAGCGGTGATCGGTATGCTCGAACGCATGCTAACGGGTGATTTTTCATAACAGAGAAATAGTAATCAGACTCAACATATTTGTGTTTTCACTTCTTTTTACTAAAATAAAAAACTGTATAAACTGCTGTATGAACAATATGAACGCACTTATCCCTGTAGCACCTCAAAGCGTCGATCCATTTGGCGGCTTAGTCTTAATCGATCCCCGTTATGAATCTGAACGCATAGGTGAATATGCGGGATATGTCACCAAAATCAATATTGTGTTTGAAACACAAGGCCCCTGGCGACTGTGTATAGCGCCTCGGCATTCAATCGATAGAGTGCAGTTACTTAACTCGGATGATGTTAAAGATAATGATAACAACGTAGTCGATTTGATTGATTTGCTTGGCCATCCGCTTTATCTGCCTATGTCTGATGTGTTAATTCTTGAAACACGCGAACAAATGTCTCGTTGTATAACCTATCTGTCGAGGGAGTCTGATATTCAACATGCGTTATCGCAGGAAGCATTTATCAATTGGAAAAAGGAGCATCAAGAAAAAATCCGTTCTTCTCACGTCGCCTGAACACATATGTATTTTTCAAAATCACCCCATCTGAAATAGCTCTAGTATCAATTTCCCTTTCTGAAAATTGTCGATAGTTCAGCGCAGTATTCCGCCCATACTACATGTATGGTCCATTTTTCATAACCGTGGTCCGCACTAATCAGAATTTTGTCCTCGATTTTCAGGATCGCGGTCCAAATTCAACGTAATTTGCAGGTGCATATTATGTCAAAATCATCCATTCATTCTGAATGTTTGGGACCGAATTCTAAAAAGCATGGACCAGCATTATGTCGCTTGGACCATAAATGCTAGTGTAAAATCGAGTTGTTAATTATTGAGTGAACAGTTTTCATCAACTGAGACTTGATATAAGAAGGCCTCATATCCTTTTCGATATCAGCGGACGTTTTTAAGAGCAGGTTTTCTAGGAATGTGTGTAAGGAAATACCGCCCGGGAAATGCAAAACTGAGCAGGTCTGAATCGTGTAGTAATAATAAAGAAGACATGCAAGTGCCTCATAACTGCCTTCCGTACTTACTTGGCTGAGCATTTTTGCCGTTTTCCAATAGCTCGATTTTCTTATTTTTTCGGGTGGCAGTATCTTAAGATTGAAGTTCACCAAAAAGTCTGGCTGATGAATGCACATTACCTTCCAAGCAAAGTCATTCGGTCCAGCATCTCTACCCACCGATATCAATTCAAAGAGTACGTGATCTAATTGTTTAAGCGATTGAGGGAAGAGTTGCTCAATTCGCTTTAATTTATCAAGCCTGCGTAACGGTTGACCTTGGTTTTTTAGATACCAAAAATGCGATATCTCCTCACCAACAACGGCTACATTTTCGCCTTGTTTCTTTATCACTTTTATTAATTGCGCAATAGATGACACCTTGGATTGTTTCATCAAATACTGAATCAAGCCCGAGGTAGCCATTCCTTGTATGTCTGACGCTACTAGCGAGTAACGTTCTAGTCGCAATTCACGCATTAGTCACTCTAACTTCCCCATTTTGCCCCACATTAGTGCAAAAATGCTAAACAACAGCCTCTTTTAACAAAATTGTTGTTAAATATCAGTGGGATAGTGCCATTGATTACTGGTTAGTTCAGTCTAGTCTTAGACAGTGCAGTTCACAAACTAATGGGAGGAAGAATGCATGAAGAAGTAGACAGACAAGTTAAAGCGTTAGCGCAGGATTTAGAAAGCGATCTTTATCGCTTGTATCAAAGTCCAATGCTGTCGGGTGATAACCTGCAAAAAGCGTTGGGGTTTTCATCTATTGACGCTTACAGACGCGCTCTGGCGCGAAAAAAGCTACCGATACCGGTATTCCAATTAGATGACAGACGGGGCACTTGCACTGGTTAAAGATGTCGCGCTTTGGTTGGCCACCCAATCGGTAACGGCAAAACACAAAAGAGACAAAGAAATATGAATTAATCTTGGCGTATAAAGCAAAAAACCTCGCGATTGGTACTCGCAAGGTTTCTTAACAGTGTCTTGGTTTGAGCTTCAGACATTGAAAGCTTAGTTGATATCTCAGCTAAGTCAAATTTTGGTGACTTGTCGCCAGGGTGACTTGTCGCCAGGGTGGCTTTGTGCGCCTGTTTTTCAAGTGATTAACAGGAGAACAAACATGAATTGTGTCGCAAGAGTGCGTGAATTATCGCGCATCAGATCCATCACAAATTTCAGCAATCGCAAAATCGCTGAGACCCTTGGCTGTTCACACCAGACCGTGGGGCGAGATTTAAAGTTGCTTAAGGAGCAAAAGTTAGACTGTGTGCAAATCAGTCAGTTCGATGACGAAGAGCTTTCAGCGCTATTGTTCCCAATAAAATCACTAGCAGTCTTTAATAAACGTTTGCCGAATTTCGATGATTGGGTAAACGAGCTAACGAAGAAACATCAGACGATTCGCAATCTGTGGTTTATCTACTACAAGCAAGATCCTGAAACCGCATACGAACTTAGCACGATTTATCAAAAGTTCGAGCAATACCGCACAGAAAACAAGCTAGAAGCCTGTTTTGATCACAAACCAGGGGATGAGGCTCAATACGATTATTGTGGAAAGCAGATAAAAGTGACTTTTCTAGGCGAAACAGAACCTCAGACACTGTCTGTTTTTGTTGGCGTGCTTTGCTATTCGCATTACTTCCTTGCCTATGCAACTAAAGGGCAAACGTCACAAGGCTGGTGCATTGGGACTAGAGCTTTTTTGGAATACATCGGTGGTGTTCCTAAGGTTGGTGTGCCGGACAATCCCAAAGCGGTTGTGATAACACCCAGACCTAATTTAAAGCTCAACCCTAAATATGAGTACTTTAGCAAATACTACGATTTTATTCCTATACCGGCACGTCCGGGAAAGCCGCAAGATAAAGCTATCGCAGAAAAAACAGTTCAGTTCGTCAGCCAGCGAATTTTGATGAATATTGAATCGATGCGTTTTAAAGACATTGACGAGCTAAATGCCTTTCTTCGTAGTGAGTGCGACAAGCTCAATGCTGCGCCATTTCAAAAGCGCAGCACCTCACGTTTAGCGGCTTTTCAGCTGGATGAAAAGCCATTATTAACAGATTTGCCTGACCGACCTCTAGCGCCCATAGAGCGCGCAACGTGTATCACAATTCCGAGTAACTATCGCGTCGTTTACGATGAGCATAGGTATTCTGTTCCTTGGCGTTGGCGAAACAAACCCGCTGAGCTAATTGTAACCAAAGACGAGATAAGGATTACCTATGCCAATAAAGCACCTATTGTGCATCAACGCTCCTACGAAAAAGGCAAAGAATCGGTCGTCAAGAGTCACCTTCATCCAAGACATCAGGCAATGGTGTTATTGCCTATGCAGGCCTTTGTAGATTGGGCGCAAGATTATGGTGAAAACACTGTACAGCTCATTGAAAAAATCTTTGAAGGTAAACCAGAAGCCGATATTCGTGCCAACCACGCATGCAAATCCGTTCAATCCATTGCAAAAAAATACTCTGATATTGAAGTTGAGGCCGCAGTTGGATTTTGTTTGCAACTCAACAAATACACACCGACGGCGCTGAAGCATGCGCTCGCGTCTAAAGTTTATGAGGATGAAGAAACGGAAATCCCCATTGTTGGAATGCATGAAAATGTGAGAGGTGCTAATCACTACGAGTGGATGGGGAGACAATAATGGATAAAGTAACCATCGCGAAAAAATTCGCCGAATTGAAATGGCTTGGAGCCGCGCACTTTATTGAGCATCTTGAGATTGACCAGTACGACTCTTCACATCAGCTTTTAACTCTGTTGAATGATTTAGCAATTAGTCAGCAGTCGTATTTTGCCGTTAACAGACAGCAACGCCTTAAGAAGGCCGCGAAACTGAGATGGCCAGATGCAATGATTAATGATTTCAGCTATCGCTGCGAAACGAAGGCCGTTCAAGAGAGTATTGCAAAGGCCTGTGACGACGCTTGGGTGGAATACCACTCGCACAAGGTTCTAACGGGTGCCGCTGGAACAGGCAAGACAACGTTAGCGTGCGCTATTGCTAATAAGCTGCTGATGAAAGGCTACAGCGTGCGAATGATGCGATTCAATGATTTGATATTTGATTTAGCAACCCATGAAAAGGAAGGGACTTACCAGAGTTATATCCAGCGCTTGTGTAAATTCAACGTATTGGTTATTGATGATTGGGCACTTTTCCCGCTTAACACCAAGCAACGTCAAATGCTGTACGAGCTGATTGAGCGTCGTGAACAAGTTGGGTCACTGATCATAACCAGTCAATATTCCTTTGATAAATGGCATGAGGCAATTGGCGAGGTCACCATTGCAGATGCGGTTATCGATCGCATTGCTTCGATGTCTGATGTAATAGCTCTGCGTGGCGATCCAAAAAGAAAATCGCACCGGGTATCAGGAGGTCAACGAAATGGCTAAGTTTAATGCTGTTCCTCATGCTTCTTATCTGTTTGCGCCACCTGTTGTTGAGTTTGACCGTCACATTGTCGAGCGGCATGTTCCTAAAATGTTGGAACATTATCATCAATGCTTAAAACGCCATCTGAAGCCATTGGCTTTTGCAATGAATGTACTAGGTCTTTCTAGAGACACCATTAATGCCAGTAAGATTGGTTTTGTTGACCGGTCCTTACCTTTGCAGTTTCCATATCACAAAACGGTTGAAGGCAGAAAGCTGCGGGGTGCGCTCATTCGACTGAGGTTTTTAGCCGGTACAGGCCACGAAATCATGCGTGGTTGCTTAACGCTTCCTTTATTTAGTGAAGATAATCAGGTGGGCATGTGCGGTCTTCGCTATGACAGGCCAAGACGTGACAAGGTATCGTTTAAATGCACAACATTTTGCGACCTGCCGATATTTGGACCGTCACTTTCTGGCAGTGTTGCGATGTTGTGTAATACGCCGTTCACAGTTTTAGCGTTAGCCGAACGAGGCTACAAGAATGGATTTGCGGTACTGGGCACTGATGTAACTGCATTTACCTTGGCTGAGCTTGTCAAAAAAGGCGTGACTTCTGTGGTGGTATTTACCGATGCAACTTCTGATGAAACCGAAACGACTGAATTACGCACAACGTTGAGAGCGTTTGGATTGACGTTGTGTGAAGTCCCCTTGCCATTTGTCGTAGAAAATCTGGGTAAATGGGAAGAATACCAATGGCAGCTTTTCGACAAACGGTTAACTCGGGTGCTAAAAGAAAAAGGGCTTCGTAATGAGCGATACCAGGCCTGAATCGTTTATTGATTGTTTTGAGCTGTACTTTGAGGATTGCCACTCAAGCGGGCAGTCTTTATCAACTGTCCGTATTAAAGAGTGCAATCTAAACTTGTTCCTGAAATGGAGTGTGGGTGAAGCGATTGCTTCTCCTTACGATCTTACAAAGAAAGACCTAGAGCGGTATAAGCGCTACCTCAATACCTATATCAACCCTCGAACCAATGAGTTGCTTTCGCTAGCGACGCGTAAAAAGCGACTGGAAGCCGTCAAAACTTTCTATTCCCGTTTGGCCTATCTGGAAATTATTGAGCAAAGTCCATTGGACAAATTTGAGCTACCAAAAGTACCAAAGTCGTTGCCGACTGCTTTTCTGACATTCAAGGATTTAGAGCGGGTATTTCAACAATGTGATTATGCCGGACTAAAAGGCATTCGAGACCGAGCTATTATGGAAACATTTTATGCAACAGCTATAAGGCGCATGGAGCTTGGAAGACTGAAGCTTTGGAATATTGAACGCTCTGAAACTGGACTTGCACAAGTGCGTGTAAACAAGGGAAAAGGTGCTAAAGATCGATATGTTCCCATATCCAATCGCGCGCTGAAGTATGTAGATAAATATTTGAAAGAATGTCGGCCAATATTAGAGACGTTTCATTCAGACACTACTTTATTCCTTAATAACCAAGGAAAGGCATTTACGGAAACCCAATTATCAGAGTTGGTTAAAAAGTACTTGTTGAAGGCCGGTTTTGAAGTCAATGCTTCATGCAATGTTTTTCGTCATTCTGCGGCGACTCACATGCTTGAGAATGGTGCGAACCTACGCCAGATACAGGAGTTTTTAGGGCATTCAGATTTGTCTACTACGCAGGTGTACACTCATGTCGTACGAAATGAGTTAAACAATGCATATATTCAGTGTCATCCGTCAGCCAGAGAAGATTCTTTGTAATTATTGTTAGGCATTCTTAAGCTTATGAATCACAGAACTTAATCATTAATACAGTGTCGTATGTTTGCAGTTTTATGTTGTCGTATTTTTGCAATTGACAAATGTCGTATTTTTGCGCATTATTTGCACTGTGTTTATAGGAGAATTAACATGACAATTCAAAGCAGAATACAAACGAGAGTAAAGCGCTCGAAGCGTTCTGTTTTCTTGCGCTCAGACTTTAAAGACATTGCCGATTATGACCAAGTAGGCAGAGGGCTGAGAAATCTTGTCAGTGACGGTCTACTGATGAAAATTGGTTATGGGCTGTATGTGCGTGCCAGAGTCAATCGCATTACTGGAAAATTAATGCCTGATAACGCAGCAGGCGCGGACGGCGTGGTGATTGAAGCGATGGAAAAGTTAGGTGTCGATTACCAGTTTGATGATTTATCAAATCTGAACTTCTCAGGCAACAGCACACAAATCCCCGCCAAGGTAAAAATCACGCCTAAGAGTGCGCGTTTTACACGTAAAATTGCTGTAGGGACGCAGCTTGTCAACGCAGGTTGATAGTTCCCTTTTTGTTGATGTTGCCGATGCCATAGGGCTAGGCAACCCCGCTATCGTTGAAAAAGACTATTATGTTGTTCAACTATTAAAGCTCTTATCTGCAATCGAATTCGAATACCACCAGTTGGTATTTACTGGCGGGACTGCACTTGCCAAGTCTGCTATCAAAACGTATCGCATGTCAGAAGATATCGATATAAAGCTGGTTCCGAATCAGGTATTTCGTGGTCTAACATCACGAAGCATCAAGCGAAAGGCTCGTAAAGCGGTTAAGCAGCATATTGAGTCATTGATAGCAGAGAACGGCACCTTTTCCATTGAAGAGCAGACAACTGTAAAAGATGAATACCGCTACTTCAGTTTCGATATCCGTTATCCCCAAGCACACCAACAAGCACCTTGCCTGCGCCCCTATATCAAATTGGAATTCATCGAATCAGAACTTTTAGACGAACCTGAATCTAAAAGCATTCAATCTATTTATGCCGAAGTTCTCAAATCTGATACAGAAGTAAACAACATGGCATGTGCCGCCATCCTAGAAACACAAGCCGAAAAACTGTTATCGATGATGCGCAGAACTTCGAGTGTCGCCAGAAATCATGAACGTGATGATGACGAGACCCTGATCCGGCACATCTACGACACATACCATATCCAGCAGGCTCAACCAGCAAATATAGAATCACTTGGCAAATTAGTGGCAACCGCTATTGCGCTAGATATTGAACGCTTCGGTAATCAGCATCCGAAAATGGTTGAATCGCCCATCGATGAATTGCGCTTCGGATTACAGCTACTGACTGATGATTCTAAGTTCGAGGAAAGATACAACAGCTATGTGAGTCCAATGGTATATGCAGAAAGCCCGGTGAATTGGGAAAATGCGTTAGCGGTATTCACCAAATTGGCCAATGAAGTATTGGATTATGTTGGGCAAAAAGTTAGCCTGAGTACAGTAATATGATTGTCAAAAGAATAAAAGTATAAGGAAATTCAAATGCCTCGCTCCGCTTTTAAAGGTACGGCGAATATAACTGACCAAGGGATAAAAAAGCATTTCAAAAATTATGAGCCGTGGCAGGCTTTATTTGAATTGGTTTGGAATGGTCTTGACGCAAAAGCAACACGCATTGACATCAATATCGAAAGTAACAATATGGATGGCGTGGAACTCATTCACGTTATCGACAATGGAGATGGTATTGATTTCCACAACTTGTCAGACAATTTTGACAGATTTAACGAATCCCTGAAAAAAGGCGCAAGTCAGCATGGTAGTCACGGGAGAGGACGTTTATCTTTCTACAAACTATGCCAAGATGCGTCTTGGTACACTCGATTTGACAGTTCGGATGTTTGTATATCAATCAATAGTGGAAACGTAAAAGACTATAATGGCGAAAACTTATCGACTAACGAGCAAGTTGAGTGCGTACGTAAGTTAGAAAGCGGCACCTGTGTAGAGCTTAAAAACTTCACAGAAAACTTGCCAGAGATCGATGATTTACTTCACAGATTTTCTATCGAGTTTGGCTGGTATCTAGCATTAAATAAAGAACGTGAGATCTTCTTCAATAACGGTCAACACAAAGTATCTATACCTGCTCATGATTTTAAAGAAGTCGAATTAGTTATTGAGGAAACCCCGTTCAAACTTACCTTCTTAAGGTGGCACGACAAACCGTCATCTGAGCAGTCACATTACTATCTTTTGAATAGTGCAGGCCGTACTGTTTACAAGCAATATAGCAGTTATAACAAAAAGAGCCTGTTTTGGCTGAGCGCGTATGCACAGTCTGAATGGGCGGATGGTTTTACTGAGCAAAAGCCGGATATGTTTGTAGCTGAAAACCGAACAACATCTTCTCGAACATACAAAAAGCTGTTAGAAATTCTCAATGGTTACTCAAAAGAAATTTATGACGATTACTTACGTCGGTTCGTAGATGACGAAATAGAAAAGTTTAAGGATGAGGGGGCTTTTCCAACCTACTCCCATCAAGATGCAAGTTATGCCGAGTGGAGACTCGAAAACACTCTTGCACTGGTTAGACAGATATATATCAGCGAACCCGCCCTCTTCAAAAAGTCTAATAAGAAGCAGCGAAAAATCATTATTAGACTACTGGATAAAATTACAGTGTCGGACCATAATGAAGATCTTTTTGAAGTGTTGGAAAGTGTGTTGGATTTAGAACCTGAAAAAATGAAGCTATTCTCTGAGCAGGTGCAGAGGTCAAAGCTTGAACACATTATAAGTACAATTGATGTCCTTCATAGAAGGGAACACGCTGTGCGCATGATCAGGGAAATAATGAGAAATCATTATCAAAACGTATTAGAAACACCTGATATGCAGATCGTAATAGAAAACAATACATGGCTGTTTGGGCCACAGTACGAAACGATTGGTGCAGAAGAAGACGACTTTATTTCCATTACTAAAAAAATGCGTAATGAAATTAAGGGTATTGATGACATTGAAGAAGATGATGTTGAAGATATATCTCATATTGACGGTGTAAGAGGTCAGGTGGATCTTTTCCTTGCTGGGCGTATTCCAAAAACTGATTATGATGGCACAAAGTATTTCCATTGCGTTGTTATTGAAATAAAGCGCCCCGGTATAGCTTTGAATTACAAACATCTAAGTCAGCTTGATAGGTACGCTTCAATTTTGGCAAAAAACCCAGAGTTTAATGGCGACAATACAAGAATCGACTTAATCTTGGTTGGCAGAAAAATTTCTGGAAGCGACACGTCAATCAAGGCAAGACTCGAAACATGCAGAGACAAGCAAGATCCCGGCTTGGTAACGGCGGGTAAAATTAAATCCTATGTTAAAACGTGGGAAACGATATGCGAAGAGTTCGAGCTATCGAACGATTTCTTGCTTAGTACCTTAGAGACCAAGAAAGCTAGCCTTTCTGATTATAGCGCCTCAAAGTTATTGGAAAGCTTGCACTCCAATAAAACCCAGTAATTTCCTAACCAACATCCTGATAAAGATCATAGGTCCACCGTATCCATATGAATGGTCGGATCTACGATCCAACCCTTGGAAGATTCTTGCAGGCTGATCCGCATATTCAGGCTCCAAAGAATTCGCAAAGTTACAACCGTTATAGCTATGTACTTAATAATCCATTGAGTTATACCGATCCCAGTGGTTACTTCTTCAAGGCCCTCGGAAAGTTTGTCAAAAAGCACTGGCGTACCATTGTCGCAGTTGGTTTAGCTGCTGTCGGAGGCTATTACGCTCTTACGGCACTTAAAGCTGGAGCAATAGGAACCGCATATGGCATTGCTGCTGCTACTGGATTTGCATCAGGTTATGTAAGTACAGGGAGCTTGAAAGGAGCACTAACGGGCGCATTTACGTCGATGGCATTTTTGGGAGTTGGACAAGCTACTATGGGGATGCATGGTGCCGTGAAAGCTTTAGCGCATGGTGTAACAGGTGGAATTATATCTGACCTTCAAGGAGGAAAGTTTGGTCATGGCTTTATCAGCGCTGGTCTTACAAAGGGTGCGCAAGTAGCCGGACTTATCTCCGACAAGCTAATACAGGGAATTATAGGCTCAGCACTGGTAGGTGGCACTATTTCAAAAATCACAGGTAATAAATTCGCTAATGGAGCTATAACCGCTGCTTTCCAATTTGCAATGAACAGGTTTGTGACCAAAGGCCTACAGTCTCTTCAACCCACAAAGGTTGTAGTTGAAGCTGCTGGTAAGAAATATGTTTTGGATGCAAGAACCAGAGACCAATTGTGTAGTGGTGCTAGGGCTTGTGAAGCGACTTTAGCTTCTACTCCGTCTCACATGGGAATGGCTAGAGTCAGCGGTAATTTATTTACAGACGCAACGACCGAACAATACAAGGCTCTCATGAATGCAATAAAAGTTGATATGGCTGATTTTGTTTCAAACTCAGCGAATGCGGTTACTTTGATTGTTCCGGCTTTTGCTGGGCCTGCTCAAGCCATCGGTACTATTGCCGACGGTGTTAAACTAATGTACGCAGAGGATACGAATGCTGCGATGTTTGACATACTTACTGGCAAAGCGATGGGAGGAGCCACCAAAGGATTGGGGGAAATGGGGTTCGATGGTGTCAACAGAGTAATGTCTAATGATGCGGCAGAAAGATTTTCTGCCGCTGGTGAGCTATTGTACGAGGGAGCAAAGCAGTAATGGCAACGCTGTATAAAGCGTGTCTTTAAAAGCGGTGCACCAGCAGGATTGTAAATGAAAACGATATTGTTAGTTTTAACTCTTTTAAGTGTCACTGCTCAATCGAGTGAAAACAGTGTAAGAGTGAAGGTTTTATTAGAAGAACTAATAATGAGCTTAAATGAAGAGTCTATTGCTCCGCTTGTGGATCTAATGGTCAATGATGAAAGTTTGGATTTGGTTAAGGATCTCTTAAGTGAACATGGTAACGTTGTATCTGCAAATTGCTTTATTTCACATACATCAGAAGTTTTCTTTGGATATTTGTGCCACGTGACTTACAAAAAACATAGAAGCGGAAACAATATGGTGTTCTATGTATTTAAAGATGAAGAAAAGTATATAGGTACAAGATTGGGAGTGTCTGAAATGCATGGTGATAAAGACCACTGTTTAAAAAATATCACGGTGGAGGAAGGCTTGTCAGGGCAAATGACGTTCGAACTTGAAAAATGCAATGACTAATCACTAAAGAGACAAATGATGGTCAATGAAAGAGAAAATTATGTTCCTAACCAAGTTTCCAGAAGCAAAAGGTTATTTAATTTGCTCTGGGCGTTTTTGCTGTCCATCTGGGGTGGGCATGGTTATCTTACAGGGACTCTATGGCTACCTAGTCTCAGGGGGGCTAGTGGATTGCAATATACCAACACTAGTTTAAGTTTAATGATGGTAGCTATAGTTTTAGGGTGTCTAAATCTGATTGTTCCGATTGTTGACCACTATGATAAAAGGGACAATGAACATGTATATACTAATATTGAGAAAATTTTATCAATTAGCAGTGTAATACTAATTGTTACAGCCACAGCGATGGCCCATGGATACATGTAAGCCACCTTTCGAAACCAAACCCGCTCCGGCGGGATTCGCATTTATGGTGACGATGTGACTTCATATTACGGGAGCGTAGTTAAACAATATGGCAAATTTTTCATCGAATGATTTCCTAGACTCAATTACTTGTTACTGCTTTGGTCCTTTTTGAAATCCGACTTTACTAAATCCCACATACTTGTGTTTTTTACTTTAAGCCACTCTTCGTATCCTAAAACTTTGATTATTTTGTGCCGCATAAATCTACTTCTTACCCAAGAGCCAAAGAGGATGTTAATGGCTATTATGAGCAAGGAGATTAAAAGAACAGGAATATAAAGAGACGGTGAAGCTTCGGAGGTTATATTTTCGTAGTCTTTCAACGCAACAACAAGGTGAGACTGCAAAGTGCTGGTTTCTGAACTCATGTACAACACTAACATAGTCATGATTCCTATTACCAAAAGCGTGAAGACAGTAGACGCCCCTTTTCGTATTTTTACTTCAGCGAAAAGTATTCCTATAAAAAAAGACTGTAATAGTCTTTTGAGTTTTTGAAAGTTAGCCCGGTCCATTATTCTCGTCGAGTATAAAACAAATTCAGCTTACGAATATTTCAGCATATTCTCTATTGAAACCCAATCCTAGTT